>NZ_CP062006.1:3152500-3452500 GCF_017487345.1 Brevundimonas pondensis
AAGAACTTCGCTAGGACACCGCCGCCTGCGTTTCTCTTTCCAGATCAACGATTTCAAAGACCAGGACCGGAAGAACCGGCCGGACTGTTTAGCGCCGGTCCGCGGCGGAGGCGGCTGTTTAGCTGCCTCAGTTTTCGGTGTCAAGCAGTTCTTTTTAAAGAACTTTCTTTTCACCAAACCGCCCCGGGAAGGAGCGGCGGAGGCGGCTATCTAGTGAGAGCCGATCTCCTTGTCAACCGGGCTTTTCAGCCTTTCTGCAGTTTCGAAAACCGAAGCTTCCGACACCCACAGAAAACCGCCGAGACAACCAGAAGGTCAGCCCCTCAATGCATTTCAGCGATTCGATTGAAGCGCGGAGACTAACCGATCCAACCACCCGAGGCAAGAGGCTTTTTCAAACCCCGCCCCAGACAAAACCCCGGAAAATCAACTCCGAAGCCAGTCGGGCCAGCCCGTCGCCGAGCGAGGTGGCGATATACAAACTCACCCCCCGCACCACAAGACATAAATGACGAAAAGCTCAAGAAACTCAACGAACCGGAATCATCCGCGCCACATATCCGCCGCTCTTTCGCTACGCGCGCGCACCCACTAAAGAGACGTCGCCCAGATATTGGATTTTTATTCCTCAAGAGGCGCCAAAAACGAGAAACGCGTCAGACGAGAGCCGCAAGCGCGACCTTCTGTGGTGTTTTTTTCCACTCAACCTGAAGACCTCGGTTGCATCGCAATATGAGGCCGGGCATAAAGGCCGCCAGTTGAAAGGTTCTTCCGTGCCCCACCGCGCCGCCATTGCTGCGATCCTGAGCCCCGCGAAAGCGGCGGCCGATCTGCGCGTGCTGTCGCTGGGCGTACTCCTTCTTTCGGTAATTCTTATTCCGCTTAGCCGAGCGGTGTGGATGCCTGCGACCTGACCTAACCCAGTCAAAATCGCCCGCTTCACCCCGCTCCCTCCCGGCAGCGGGGTTTTTCATGTGCCCAATACAGAGCCGATAGGCAGAACCTTCCAAAAAAACCGATGACCAACTCGCCTGACAGCAAAAAACGACCCAACGCACGCAGTTCGGCCGTCACCCAGGGGCCGAACCGGGCCGCGGCGCGGTCCTATCTGCGCGCGGCGGGCATGCAGGACGCCGACTTCGACAAGCCGATGATCGCCATCGTCAACACCTGGTCGACGGTCACGCCGTGCAACATGCACCTGGACCGTCTGGCCAAGGACGTGCGCGCCGGCATCATCGCGGCGGGCGGCTATCCGGTCGACTTCAACACCATCGTCGTCACCGACGGCATCTCCATGGGCACGGCGGGCATGAAGGCCTCGCTGATCAGCCGCGAGGTCGTCGCCGACTCCATCGAGCTGGCGGTCGAGGGGCATCAGCTGGACGGCGTCGTCTGCATCGTCGGCTGCGACAAGACCATCCCGGCGGCGGCCATGGCCCTGGCCCGGATGGATATCCCCGGCCTGGTCTATTACGGCGGGACCATCCTGCCCGGCCGCATCGGCGAGAAGGAGGTCTCGGTCCAAGAGGTGTTCGAGGCCATCGGCGCCCACGGCGCGGGCGCCCTGTCGGACGAGGGCCTTAAAGCTGTCGAGAGCGCGGTCTGCCCTGGCGCCGGCGCCTGTGGCGGCCAGTTCACCGCCAACACCATGGCGATGGCCCTGTCGATGATGGGCATCAGCCCCATGGGCGCCAACGACGTCCCCGCCGTCGATCCCGGCAAGGGCGCGGAAGGGCAGCGTTGCGGTCGTCTGATCGTCGAACGCGTTTTCGCCGGCGACACCGCCCGCAAATACATCACCAGGGCCAGCCTGAAGAACGCCGCCGTCGCCGTCTCGGCCTCGGGCGGCTCGACCAACGCCGTCATGCACCTGACCGCCATCGCCGCCGAGGCCGGCGTCGACTTCGGCATCGAGGACTGCCACCAGGCCTGCGTCGAGGCCCCGGTCATCTGCGACCTGAAGCCCGGCGGCCGCTTCCTGGCCTCCCACCTGTTCGCGGCGGGCGGCACGCGCCTGGTCGCCCAGCGACTGGCCGAGGCCGGCAAGATCGTCAACACGCCGACCGTCACCGGCCGCAGCCTGTTCACCGAGGCCGCCGAAGCCGAGGAGACCCCGGGCCAGAAGGTCGTCACCAGCATGGACGCCCCCGTCATGGCGCGCGGCTCCTACGCCGTCATCTATGGCGACGTCGCTCCCGAAGGCGCCGTCATCAAGTTGACCGGCCACAAGGTCGACCGCTTTGAAGGCCCCGCCGCCGTCTTCGACTGCGAGGAGGACGCCTTCCACGCGGTTCAGGACGGCTCGGTCGGCGAAGGCGACGTCATCATCATCCGCTACGAAGGCCCCAAGGGCGGTCCTGGCATGCGCGAGATGCTGCAGGTCACCGCCGCCCTGAAGGGCCGCAAGGTCGAGAACGTCGCCCTGCTGACCGACGGTCGCTTCTCGGGCGCCTCCTACGGCTTCGTCGCCGGCCACGTCTCGCCCGAAGCGGCGGCGGGCGGCCCGATTGCACTCATTCGCGATGGCGATCCGATCGTCATCGACGTCACCAACCGAAGGATCGATGTGCTCGTCGATCTGGAGGCGCGCCGGGCGGACTTCGCCCCCAACCGGGTCCGTCCGGCGCAAGGCGTTTTCGCGAAATACCGCGCCGCCGTCGCCTCCGCCTCGCAAGGGGCCGTGACCATCCCCAATCCGCCGCCGGCCCAAACGGCCGAAACCTATTCCAACGCCGCCATCTCTGAGGACGCCTGACCCATGGCCATCACCATCTACACCAACGACGACATCAAGCCGGGTGCCATCGCCGGCCAGCGCATCGCCGTCATCGGCTATGGCTCGCAGGGCCGCGCCCACGCCCAGAACCTGAAGGACTCGGGCCATGACGTCGTCGTCGGCGTTCGCCAGGGCGGCACGGGCTGGAAGCATGCGACGGCCGACGGCGTCCCCACCGCCGAGCCGGCCGAGGCCGTTCGCGGCGCCGACATCATCGCCATCCTGACCCCGGACATGATCCAGAACGAGGTCTATCGGGACATCATCGAGCCCAACGCCAAGCCGGGCGCCGCCCTGCTGTTCGCCCACGGCTTCTCGATCATCTACGACCGCATCACGCCGCGCGACGACATGGACGTCATCCTGGTCGCGCCCAAGGGTCCGGGCGATCTGGTCCGTCGCGAGTTCGCGCGCGGTCGCGGCGTCCCCAGCCTGTTCGCCATCGAGAAGGACGCGACCGGCAAGGCGCGCGACCGCGCCATGGGCTACGCCAAGGGCATCGGCGGCGCGACCGGCGGTCTGCTGGAAACCAGCTTCCGCGAAGAGACCGAGACCGACCTGTTCGGCGAACAGGCCGTCCTGTGCGGCGGCGCCAAGGAGCTGGTCATCTCGGGCTTCAACACCCTGGTCGAGGCCGGCTACCAGCCCGAGATCGCCTACTTCGAATGCCTGCACGAGCTGAAGCTGATCGTGGACCTCTTCTACGAGGGCGGCATCTCCAAGATGCACCACTTCATCTCGGAAACGGCCAAGTGGGGCGCCGTCGCCTCGGGCCCGCGCGTCATCACCGACGAGACCCGCGCCCGCATGAAGGAGGTCCTGACCGAGATCCAGGACGGCACCTTCGCGAGGAACTGGATCGCCGAGAACGAGGCCGGCAAGCCGCAGTACCAGGCCTGGCTAGACGCCGATCGCCAATCCCACATCGAGCAGACGGGCGCCCGCCTGCGCGAGCGCATGGCCTGGCTGCAGACCCCCAAGTCTGAAGCCGCCTGACCCGCATATATATAAAGAGAGACTGACCCGATGAGCGCCGCCGCGCCCGCCCTGAAAACCGCCTCCGCCCCGGCGACCGTGAACGACACGGCCACCGGCGCGCGCCTGCTCGTCTCCAGCCTGGAGCGGATGGGCGTGGAGGTGGTCTTCGGCTACCCCGGCGGCGCCATCATGCCCATCTACGACGCCCTGACCGGCACGGGCCTGAAGCACATCCTGGTCCGTCACGAACAGGGCGCGGCCTTCGCCGCCGACGCCTATGCCCGCGCCTCGGGCAAGGTCGGCGTCTGCATGGCCACCTCCGGCCCCGGCGCCACCAACCTGATCACCGGCATCGCCAACGCCATGATGGATTCGGTGCCGATGGTCTGCATCACCGGCAACGTTCCACAAGGCGTCATGGGCACCGACGCCTTCCAGGAGATCGACATCCTGGGCGTCACCCTGCCGATCGTGAAACACTCTATATTAGTGCGCGACGCGTCGGAGATCCCGGCCGCCGTCGAACAGGCCTTTCACATCGCCGCCTCGGGCCGCCCCGGACCGGTCCTGGTCGACCTGCCCAAAGACGTCCAGTTCGCCACGGCGGCCGCCCCGTTCGGCTTCAACATCCCCAATGAAGCCAGCGACGTCGATCACGACGCCATAGCCGAGGCCGAACGCTTCATCCGCGCCGCCGAACGCCCGCTGATCTACGTGGGCGGCGGGGTGAAGATCGGTCGCGCGACCGAGGCCGTCCGCGCCTTCGCCGAGGCCACCGGCATCCCCACCGTCTCGACCCTGAACGCCCTGGGCACGGTCGCCACCGACGCCCCCGGCTATCTGGGCATGCTGGGCATGCACGGCACGCGCGCCGCCAACGAGGCGGTCCAGGCGTCCGACCTGCTGATCGTCCTGGGCGCCCGCTTCGACGACCGCGCCACCGGCAAGCTGGCCGAGTTCGCGCCCCACGCCCGCGTCGTCCACTTCGACATCGACGCCTCCGAGATCGGCAAGCTGCGCGAGACCCATGTCGCAGTCGCCGGCGAGCTAAAGCCCGGCGTCGAGGCCCTGACCGCTCGCATGGCCGCTGCGCCTCTGGCCATCGATCCCTGGGTCATCCGCTGCGCCTCGGCCGCCGCCCATCACGCCGCCCGCTATGACGCGCCGGGCGAAGGCGTCTATGCGCCCGCCCTGCTGAAGCAGTTGTCCGAGATGGCGGGCGACCGCTTCGTCGCCGCCTGCGACGTCGGCCAGCATCAGATGTGGGCCGCCCAGCACTGCCGCTTCTCCAAGCCCGAAGCCCACATCACCTCGGGCGGTCTGGGGGCCATGGGCTTCGGCCTGCCCGCCGGTCTGGGCGCCAAGCTGGCCGATCCGTCGGCCACGGTCGTCACCATCGCCGGCGACGGCGGCTTCATGATGAACATTCAGGAGCTGGCGACCCTGAAGCGCTACGGCGTCGCCCTGAAGATCGTTCTGCTGGACAACTCGTCGCTGGGCCTGGTGCGCCAGTGGCAGGAGCTGTTCTTCGAGGAGAACTATTCCGAGGTCGATCTGTCCGACAATCCGGACTTCGTGAAGGTGGCCGAGGCCTTCGGCGTCGAGGCCTTCCGCATCGCGCAACGCGATCAGGTCGAGGCCGGCATCGCCCGCCTGCTGGCGGCCGACGGCCCCTGCCTGGCCCACGTCGTCATCAACCCCAAAGAGAATGTCTGGCCTCTGGTTCCGCCGGGCAAGAGCAACGCTGAAATGATGGAAGGCGCATAACATGAGCGACACCATTCACATCCAGATCGACCGGGCCGACGGCTCGCTTCAGCGTCTCATCGGCCTGGTGGAACGCCGCGGCTTCCACATCGACGGCATGAGCATGGCCGACGAGGGGCCTTCGCGCCGCATCGCCCTGACCGTGCGCGGCCGCGACGCCGCGCGCTCCATCGACAACCTGGGCTGCCAGATCGATCGCCTGTTCGGCGTTTCGCGCATCAAGGCCCCCGCCTTCCAGTCCGAGGCCGCGTAATGTCCCGAGTAGAACGAGTATCCAGAACCGCAGAAATCGCGGCGTCCGATCCCAACCGCGTCATCATCTTCGACACCACCCTGCGCGACGGCGAACAGGCGCCCGGCTTCTCCATGTCGGCCGAGTCCAAGCTGAAGATGGCCCATGTCCTGCGCGACCTGGGCGTGGACGTGATCGAGGCCGGCTTCGCCGCCGCCTCGCCGGGCGACGAGGAGTGCATCCGCCGCGTGGCGGGCGAGATCGAGGGTCCGGTCTTCGCCTCGCTGTCGCGCGCCAACGAGAAGGACATCGACGCCTCGTTCCGGGCCCTGTCGCCCGCGCCGAAGTCGCACCGCCGCTGCCACGTCTTCCTGGCCACCAGCCCGATCCATCGCTCGGCCAAGCTGCGGATGAGCACCAACGAGGTTCTGGCCACGATCTCGCGCACGGTGGAATACGCCGCCTCGATGTTCGACGACGTCGAGTTCTCGGCCGAGGACGCCTTCCGCACCGAGCCGGAGTTCCTGGCCGAGGCCCTGATGGCCGCCGCCGACGCCGGCGCCCAGACCCTGAACGTGCCCGACACTGTCGGCTACGCCACGCCCGAAGAAGCGCGCCAACGCTTCGCCTATCTGGACGGGATCATCCGCCCGCGGCACGCCGACATCATCTTCTCGTCGCACGCGCACAACGACCTGGGTCTGGCCGTGGCCAACTCCCTGGCCGCCGTCGAGGGCGGTGCGCGTCAGATCGAGGGCGCGATCAACGGCATCGGCGAACGGGCCGGCAACGCCTCCATCGAGGAGATCATCATGGCCCTTCGCACTCGCGCGGACCGCTATGGCGTCAGCGTATCGGCCGAGAGCCGCCACCTGGTGCGGGCCTCGCAGACCCTGCGCGACGTGACCGAGACGGTCATCGCCCGCAACAAGGCCATCGTCGGCCTGAACGCCTTCGCCCACGAGGCCGGGATCCACCAGCACGGCATGATGGCCGACGCCCGCACCTACGAGATCATGCGTCCCGAGGACGTCGGTTTCGAGGGCAGCTACTTCGTGCTGGGCAAGCATTCCGGCCGCCACGCGGTCGGCAAGCGGGCCGAGGCCCTGGGTCACGTGCTGGAAGGCCAGCGCCTGGCCGACGTCTTCGCCGGCTTCAAGCAACGCGCCGACCAGATCGGCGAAATCAATGACGCGGAGCTGACCGCCATCATCACGGCTGTGACGGCCAAAACCCTGAATGGGGGCGCCTCCGCACAAATGGACAAGACCTATGCAACCGCTGGCTAAGAATATCTGGATCAACGGCGAACTGACGCCCTGGGCCGACGCGAAAATCCACGTCATGAGCCACGCCCTGCACTACGGCACCTCGGTGTTCGAGGGTATCCGCGTCTATGACACCCCGAACGGCCCATGCGGCTTCCGCCTGACCGACCACGTGCGCCGCCTGTTCGACAGCGCGCGCATCTATCACTTCCCCCTGCCCTTCACCGAGGACGAGCTGGTCCAGGCCTGCAAGGACGTGGTCCGTTCCGAGGGCCTGCGTTCGGCCTACCTGCGCCCCCTGGCCTTCCTGGGCGAGTGCGGCATGGGCGTGTCCCCGAGCCCGGAGAACATCCGCACCGACGTCATGATCTCGGCCTTCCCCTGGGGCGCCTATCTGGGCGAGGAAGCCCTGGAAAAGGGCGTCGACGCCTGCATCTCCAGCTGGAACCGCGTCGCCCCCAACACCATCCCGGCGGGCGCCAAGGCGGGCGGCAACTATCTGTCCGGCTATCTGATCGGGCGTGAAGCCCGCGTCGGCGGCTTCGGCGAAGGCATCGCCCTGGGCGTCGACGGCCGCCTGTCGGAAGGCGCCGGCGAGAACCTGTTTGTGGTCAAGGACGGGGTGCTGATGACCCCGCCCGCCGCCGCCTCCATCCTGCAGGGCATCACCCGCGACAGCGTCATGAAGCTGGCGCGCGGTCTGGGCTATGAGGCCCGCGAGCAGATCCTGCCGCGCGAAGCCCTCTACGTCGCCGACGAGGTCTTCATGACCGGCACCGCCGCCGAGATCACCCCAGTCCGCTCCATCGACGGCATCGCCACCCGCTCCAACGGCCCCGGCCCGATCACCAAGGCGGTCAACAAGGCCTTCCGCGGCCTGTTCGACGGCACGACGCCCGACCGTTTCGGCTGGCTGGAGCCCATCGGCGAGGCGACGACCGCCCCCAAGGAGCGCGTGCATGAGCCAGCCTAGGACCCTGTACGAAAAGGTCTGGGACCGGCACGTCGTCGTGCCGGAAACGGCCGAGACGCCGGGCGTTATGTATGTGGACCTGCACCTGGTCCACGAAGTCACCTCGCCCCAGGCCTTTTCCGAAATCGAGGCGCGCGGACTGAAGGTCCGCCGCCCCGACCGCACCTTCGCCACCCTCGACCACTCGACCCCCACCCTGCCCGCCGGGCCGGACGGCCAGCGCCCCTATGTCACCGGCCAGGCCCGCAAGCAGGTCGAGACCTTGGAGGCCAAGTGCGCCCGTCACGGCATCGAGCTGGCCGGTTGGGGTTCGGACCAGCGCGGCGTGGTTCACGTCATGGGCCCTGAGCTGGGCCTGACCCAACCGGGCATGACCGTGGTCTGCGGCGACAGCCATACCGCCACCCACGGAGCGTTCGGCGCCCTGGCCTTCGGCATCGGCACCTCCGAGGTCGGCCACGTCCTGGCCACCCAGTGCCTGTTGCAGCGCCGCGCCAGGTCCATGCGCGTGACCGTCGACGGGCGCCTGCGTCCCGGTGTGTCCGGGAAAGATGTTGCTCTGGCCGTCATCGCCGCCATCGGCTTCGGCGGCGGCACCGGCTACGTCATCGAATATGCCGGCGAGGCCGTGCGTTCGCTGGACATGGAAGGGCGCATGACCCTGTGCAACATGTCCATCGAGGCGGGCGCCCGCGCGGGCATGATCGCCCCGGATCAGACGACCATCGACTGGCTGCGCGGCCGCAAGCACGTCCCCGCCGACTATGAGGCCGTCGCCGCCGACTGGCTGAGCCTGGCCTCCGACCCCGGCGCGACCTTCGACAAGGAAGTCGCACTGGACGGCGCCGCCATCCGCCCCATGGCCACCTGGGGCACCACGCCGGATGCCGGCGCTCCCGTCGGCGCCCCCGTGCCGCAGCCGCGCTCGGACTCGGACCGCAAGGCCATCGACTACATGGGCTTCACCGCCGGCGAAGCGACGACGGGCCACAAGGTCGACGTCGTCTTCATCGGCAGTTGCACCAATGGCCGCCTGCCCGACCTGCGCGCCGCCGCCGACGTCCTGCGCGGCCGCAAGGTCCAGCCGGGTGTGCGCATGCTGGTCGTGCCCGGCTCCGAGGCCGTGCGTCGCGACGCCGAGGCCGAAGGTCTGGACAAGGTCTTCATCGAGGCCGGCGCCGAATGGCGCATCCCCGGCTGCTCCATGTGCATCGCCATGAACGGCGATTTCGTCGCCCCCGGCCAGTTGGCGGTCTCGACCTCCAACCGCAATTTCGAAGGCCGTCAGGGCAAGGGCGCCCGCACCATCCTGGCCAGCCCGGCGACCGCCGCGGCCAGCGCCGTCGCCGGGGTCCTGACCGACCCACGCGCCTATCTGGAGGCCGCCCTCCTCATGCAGCCGAGCGCCGTGCGCGCGGCGGTAGGAGCAGAATAATGTCTGATGCATTCAAGGTTCTGACGTCGAAAACCCTGACCCTGAGCCAGGCCAATATCGACACCGATCAGATCATCCCGGCCCGCTTCCTGACCACCACCACGCGCGAGGGTCTGGGTGCCCACGCCTTCCATGACTGGCGCTACGAAGCCGACGGATCGGCCAAGCCCGAGGCGGTGCTGAACCGCATCGACTCGACTGAACAGCGCATCCTGCTGGCCGGGCCCAACTTCGCCTGCGGTTCGTCGCGCGAACACGCCCCCTGGGCCCTGCTGGACTATGGCTTCCGGGCGGTGATCTCGACCGAGATCGCCGACATCTTCACCTCCAACGCCCTGAAGAACGGCCTGCTGCCCATCGTCGTCGACCAGGCTGTCTGGGACGATCTGGCGGCCCACCCCGAACAGCCCGTCACCATCGACCTGGAAGCCGGCGAGATTCGCCGCGGCAACGTCGCCCCCGTCCCGTTCAAGGTCGAGGCCTTCGCCCGCCAATGCCTGCTCGACGGCGTCGACACCCTCGGCTGGCTGCAATCCAAGCTGCCCTACATCCAGACCTTTGAGCGCTTCCGTGAACCGGAGACTACCTGATGCCCCACACCCGCACCTTCAACATCGTGGTCCTGCCCGGCGACGGCGTCGGGCCTGAGGTCGCTCTGGCCGCACAGCGCGTCCTGAATAGCATTGGCGACATCTACGGCCACAGGTTCGAGTTCACCGAGCACCTGATCGGCGGCGCCGCCATCGACGCGACCGGCGAAGCCCTGCCCGAGGACACCAAGGCGGCCTGCCTGGCCGCCGACGCCGTTCTGCTGGGCGCGGTCGGCGGTCCCAAGTGGGACGGCTCGCCGGTTCGGCCCGAACAGGGGCTGCTGGCCATCCGCAAGGCCATGGGCCTGTACGCCAACCTGCGCCCGCTGCAGGTCTCGCCGGTCCTGGCGCACCGCTCGCCGCTGAAGAAGGAGATCGTCGAGGGCGTCGATCTGATCGTTTTTCGCGAACTGACCAGCGGCGTCTATTTCGGCGAGAAGACCCGTACCGCAACCAGCGCCTCGGACCTGTGCGTCTATACGGTCGAGGAGATCGAGCGTATCGCCCGCGCCGCCTTCCAGGCCGCCCAGCAGCGCCGCGGCAAGGTCACGTCGGTCGACAAGGCCAATGTCATGGAAACCAGCCGCCTGTGGCGCGAGGTCGTGACCCGCATCCACGCCGAGGAATATCCGCAGATCACCCTGGAGCACGCCCTGGTCGATTCCATGGCCATGCACCTGATCCGCAAGCCGCGCGACTATGACGTCATCCTGACCGAGAACATGTTCGGCGACATCCTGTCGGACGAGATCTCGGTGCTGGGCGGCTCCATCGGCCTGCTGCCCTCGGCCTCGCTGGGCGCGGATGGCCCCGGCCTGTTCGAGCCGATCCACGGCTCGGCGCCCGACATCGCCGGTCAGGACCTGGCCAACCCGGTCGGCATGGTGCTGTCGGCCGCCATGATGCTGCGTCACAGCTTCGATCTGGAAGACGAAGCCAACTCGATCGAGGCCGCCGTCGCCGCCGTCCTGGCCTCGGGCGCCGTCACCGCTGATCTGGGCGGAGCCCTGGGCACGGTCGAGGCCACGCGCGCCATCGTCGACGCCATTCGCGCCATCCACTGGGCCGCCGCCCGTCACGTGCCGATGCACTGGGCCTGAGCCTCCCGCGCCGACCTATGGATTAAAGAGAAAGGGCGGACCTCACGGTTCGCCCTTTTTACATTCAGTTGTCGATCAGGCCCTGCAAGGCCGCCGACATCCGCCGCGCCAGCTCGGCCTTTTGCGTCTCGTCCAGCGACGCATAGCCGTCCGACAGCTCGCGCCCAATCGCCATCCCCATGATCAGGCCCGCCGCCAGACGCGCGCGCACGGGGGCGTCCGGCCCGCCGATCCAGGCGGCCAGAGGGTCGAAGAAGCGGTTGTTCGAGGTGCGCTGCATCACGTCCATCGCCTTGGCCGAACCGACCGAGCGCAGCAGGATCAGCAGGCCGCGCATCTTGGCCCCGCCTCCGTCCGCCTCACAGGGCGTCAGGTCGCCGTAGACAATCTCGCGCGCCAGCCGATCGCCGAAATCCTCACGCGGGCCTTCCATCAGGTCGCGGCCGTTCTTGCAGCTGTCCAGGACGGCGACGAACAGATCTTCCTTGGAGCCGAAGTAGCGGCTGATGAGGGCCGCATCCACGCCGACGTCGCGCGCAACGTCGCGCATTCCGACGTCGTCATAACTGTCGGAACAAAAACGCTCCCGCGCCGCTTCCAGAATAGCCTGGCGCGTGGCGTTCGCATTGCGTGGTCGGGGGGCGTCGCACAGGACCAAGTGGTCGTACTCCAATAAACCTTATCGCCTATATGGCTTTGTCATCAGGCGTTGACAAGCGCAACCATGATCATCAATAAGTCACCCGATGTTGACTGGCGCCTCCTCCCCCGATGAGCGCCGTTCCGCTATGTCTGTTACGTCAAAATCCCCTCCCAAGGAGAATGCGCCGATGCGCACGGTGAAGATCGCGGCCGCGTCCGTACTGATGGCGACCGCCCTCTATGGCTGTTCCAAGGGCGGCGAAGCGCCCGCCCCCCAGGCCCCGCCGGTGACGGTGGCCCTGCCCCTGGCCCGCCAGATCGTCGATTGGGACGAGGTCACGGGTCGCTTTGAGGCCCCCCGCACCGTCGACGTGCGCGCCCGCGTGGGCGGCTACATCCAGTCGGTCCACTTCAAGGACGGCGACTTCGTGCGTCAGGGCCAGCTGCTGTTCACGCTTGACCCGCGCCCGGCCCAGGCCGCCCTCGCCTCCGCCCAGGCCCAACTGGCCCAGGCCCAGGCCCAGCTGACCCTGGCCCGCACCGAGTTCACCCGCTCTGAAGGCCTGCTGGCCTCGCAGGCGGTGTCGCAAGCCGAAGTCGATTCCAAGCGCGGCGCCGTGGCCCAGGCCCAGGCCGCCGTCTCGGCCGCCAACGCCGCCATCCGCGCCCGCCAGCTGGACGTCGAGTTCACCCGCGTCACCGCCCCGATCGCCGGCCGCGTCTCCGACCGCCGCGTCGATCCGGGCAATCTGGTCGGCGGCGGCTCCTCGGCCGGCGACGTCCTGACGACCGTGGTTTCGGCCTCGCCGATCTACTTCGTCTTCGACGGCTCCGAAGCCCTGGCGCTCAAGTATCAGCGCGACGCCCGCGCCGGCGGCGCCGCGCCGATCCGCATCCGTCTGCAGGACGAAACCAGCTACGACCGCGTCGGCACGCTGGACTTCACCGACAACGCCATCGACCCGGCCTCGGGCACCATCCGCCTGCGCGCCGTGGTCCCCAACGCCGACGGCTTCCTGAAGCCCGGCATGTTCGGTCAGGCCCAGCTGGCCGGCGCCGGCGCCTACCAGGCCCTGCTGGTGCCCGACTCCGCCATCTCGACCGACGCGGCCCGCCGCGTGGTCATCGTCGTCAAGCCCGACGGCTCGACCGAGCCGCGCGCCGTCCAGACCGGACCCCTGGTCGACGGCCTGCGCGTCATTCGTTCCGGCCTGAAGCCGACCGACCGCGTCATCATCGCCGGCGGCCAGCGCATCCAGATGCCGGGCATGAAGGTCCAGCCGAAGAACGGAACCATCGCTCCGGTGGCCCAGCAGCCGAACGCGGCCCCCGTCACCCAGGCGGCGCCGGCTTCCAGCGCCTCCTTCGCCAACGCTGGCTGAACCTAAATGAACATCTCCCGCTTCTTCATCGATCGGCCGATCTTCGCGGGCGTGATCTCGGTGTTCATCACCCTGATCGGCCTGTTCGCCTATCCGATGCTGCCCCTGTCGCAGTATCCGGAGATCGCGCCGCCCACCATCACCATCAACGCCGCCTACCCCGGCGCCTCGGCCGAGACCCTGGCAGAGACCGTGGCGGCCCCCATCGAGCAAGAGGTCAACGGCGTCGAGAAGATGCTGTACCTGACCTCCTCGTCCACCTCGGACGGGGCCGTGGCGATCACGGTGACCTTCCAGCCCGGCACGGATCTCGATTCCGCCCAGGTGCTGGTGCAGAACCGCGTCGCCCTGGCTGAACCCAAACTGCCCGAGCAGGCCCGCCAGATCGGCGTGACGGTCAACAAGGCCGAAAGCGGCTTCCTGATGATCGTCGGCCTGACCTCGCCCGACGGCAGCCTGGATAACGACTACGTCGGCAACTACGCCAACTCGACGCTGCGCGACCGCCTCCTGCGGATCGACGGCGTGGGTCAGGTTCAGGTGTTCGGCGGCGGCAACTATTCGATGCGCGTCTGGATCGACCCGGCCAAGGCGGCCGAGCGCGGCCTGACGGGTCCCGACATCGTCGCCGCCCTGCGCGCCCAGAACGTCCAGGCCGCCGCCGGCTCCATCGGCCAGCCGCCCTTCGCCACCAACGCCGCCGCCTTCCAACTGCCGGTTCAGGTGCAGGGCCGTCTGTCCGACCCCGATCAGTTCGCCGACGTGGTCATCAAGACCGACGCCGAAGGCCGCGTGACCCGCGTCCGCGACATCGCCCGCGTCGAACTGGGCGCTCAGGATTACGGCATCCGCGGCTTCTTCGACGGCGAGCGCGGCGTTGGCGTGGCCATCGTCCAGCAGCCGGGGGCCAACGCGCTTGGCACCGCCAACCGCGTCCTGGCCGAAGTCGAGGCCGTCAAGGCCGAGCTGCCCGCCGGCATGGCCATCTCCATCCCCTACAACCCGACGGAATTCGTCGCCGCCTCGGTCGAGGCGGTGCAGCACACCGTGTTCGAAGCCGTCGTCCTGGTGGCCATCGTCGTCCTGATCTTCCTGCAGACCTGGCGCGCGGCCATCATCCCGATCATCGCCATCCCGGTGGCCCTGGTCGGCACCTTCGCGGTGCAGCTGGCCCTGGGCTATTCGATCAACTCCCTGTCGCTGTTCGCCCTGGTTCTGGCCGTCGGCATCGTCGTCGACGACGCCATCATCGTGGTCGAGAACGTCGAGCGATACCTGCGAGAGGGACTGACACCCAAGGAGGCCGCCTACCGATCCATGCAGGAGGTTTCCGGCGCCCTGATCGCCATCGGTCTGGTGCTGACGGCGGTGTTCGTGCCGACCGCCTTCGTCCCCGGCATCCCCGGCATCTTCTATCGCCAGTTCGCCGTCACCATCGCCTCGGCGACGCTGATCTCGCTGGTGGTGTCCCTGACCCTGTCTCCGGCTCTGGCGGCCCTGCTGCTCAAGCCGCACGTCCACCACGACAACGTCCGCAAGCCAGGCCTGTGGAACGCGGTCACCTACTACGTCCGTTGGGCCGGCGATAAGTTCAACCAGGGCTTCGACTGGCTGTCGGACAAGTACGGCCGCCTGACCGCCCGTCTGGTGCGTTCGCTGATGATCGTCATGATCGTCTATGCGGGCCTGCTGGCCCTCACCGGCTGGCGCCTGGTGGACACGCCCTCGGGCTTCATCCCGGAACAGGATCAAGGCTTCCTGATCGGCGTCATCCAGCTCCCGGCCGGCGCTTCGCTGGAACGCACCGAGGCCGTGATGAAGCGCGCCGACGAGATCATCCAGAAGACCGAGGGTGTCGACGGCACCGTGGCCTTCGCCGGTCTTGACGGCTCCAGCTTCTCGTTCGGCTCCAACGCGGCGACCATCTTCGTGCGCCTCGACGCCTTCGAGAACCGCACCAAGGAACAGGCCGCCACCGCCCTGGCCGGCGCCATCACCGGCGCCACCGGCGGCATTGAGGAAGCCAACATCTTCGTCATCGCCCCCCCGGCCGTTCAGGGTCTGGGCAACGGCAACGGCTTCAAGATGATGATCCAGGACCGTTCCGGCGCGGGCTACCGCGCGCTGGAAGGCGCCACCTTCGCCATGATGGGCGGCGCGGCCCAGATGCCCGATCAGGTGCAGCAGGTCTTCTCGACCTACAACACCGGCTCGCCCCGCATCGCCGCCGACGTGGATCGCAACAAGGCCCTGATGATGGGCGTGCAGCCGTCGGCGGTGTTCGACACCCTCGGCGTCTACCTCGGCTCGTCCTACATCAACGACTTCAACCTGCTGGGACGCACCTTCCGCGTCACCGCCCAGGCTGAACCGTCGGCCCGCGACGACATCGCCGACATCGCCAACCTGAAGACCCGCTCCGCCTCCGGCGCCATGGTGCCGATCGGCGCCGTCGCCAACCTGCGCGAGGACTCCGGTCCGGCCCGCGTCGTCCGCTACAACCTGTTCCCGGCTTCCGAGCTGCAGGGTCAGGCCGCGCCGGGCGTCTCGTCCGGCCAGGGCATCGCGGCGATGGAGCAGCTGGCTTCTCAGGCCCTGCCGCAAGGCTTCAGCTACGAGTGGACCGAACTGGCCCTGCAGGAGAAGCAGGCCTCGGGCGGCGCCTCGATGATCTTCATCATGGCCGTGGTCTTCGTCTTCCTCGTGCTGGCGGCGCAATATGAGGCCTTCACCCTGCCGCTCGCGGTGGTGCTGATCGTCCCCATGTGTCTGCTGGCGGCCATGATCGGGGTGAACATCCGCGGTCTGGACAACAACATCCTGGTCCAGATCGGCCTCGTCGTCCTGATCGCGCTGGCGGCCAAGAACGCCATCCTGATCGTCGAGTTCGCCAAGCAGGCTGAAGAGGAAGAGGGCATGGATCGCTTCGAAGCGGCTGTTTACGCCGCCAAGGTGCGTCTGCGTCCGATCCTGATGACGTCCTTCGCCTTCATCTTCGGCGTCGTGCCGCTGATGCTGGCGACCGGCCCCGGCGCCGAAATGCGCCAGTCGCTGGGCACGTCGGTCTTCTCCGGCATGCTGGGCGTGACCTTCTTCGGTCTGATCTTCACCCCGGTCTTCTACGTGATGATGCGCTGGCTCTCGGCCAAACTGCCCAAGACGCCGGAGAAGCCGCGCGACCTGCCGACCACCTACGGCGCGCCCGCTCATGATCCGTACGACCCCACCGACCCCGCGCCGGCGGCCCCCACCACGGCCAGCCCGCGCTTGGGAGACGCCTGATGAACCGTAAAGCCCTTCCCCTCCTGACTGCTTCCAGCGCCGCGCTTCTGCTCGCCGCCTGCGCGGTCGGGCCCAAGGCGCCGGCGCCCACTCTGCCGGTCCAGGGTCAAGGCGCCTTCATCGGCTCGCAATCCGCCTCGGTTTCGACCGAGGCGGCCCGCGCCGACTGGTGGCGACTCTACAACGACGCCACGCTGGACGGTCTGATCCAGCAAGCTCTGACCGAGAACAACGAGCTGGAGGCGGCCGCGGCCAATCTGCGCGCCGTTCGGGCCTCGCTGTCCGAAGCCCGCGCCGGTCGTCTGCCCACGACCAACGCCAACGCCGCCTTCAACCGCAGCCAGGCCTCGACCATCACCAACCCGGCCGCCAACGGCGCCAAGCTGGACGACGTCGACACCTACAGCGTCGGGCTGGACGTCTCCTACGAGGTCGACCTGTTCGGCCGCGTCGAGTCCTCCGTCCGCGCCGCACGCGGCGACGCCGCCGCCGCGCGCGAAGCCCTAGAGGTGGTGCGGATCACCGTGGCCGCCGAAACCGCCCGGGCCTATGCCGACACCTGCTCGGCCAACGCCCAGATCGCGGTGGCCGAACGCACCATCGAGCTGCAAGGCAAGACCGTCGACCTGACCCAGCGCCTGCTGGACGGCGGTTCGGGCAATGGTCTGGACGTGGCCCGCGCCCGCGCGGCCCTGGAACAGACCCGCGCCAGCCTGCCGCCGCTGCGGGCGTCGCGCGACGGCGCCCTCTATCGCCTCGCTACCCTGACCGGGCGCACCCCGGCCGAGGCCAGCGAGGCGGCGCGCGGCTGCCAGTCGCCGCCGCAGTTGTCGCAGCCCATCCCGATCGGCGACGGCGCGGCCCTGCTGGCCCGTCGTCCCGACGTGCGTCAGGCCGAGGCCCGTCTGGCCGCCGCCGCCGCCCGCGTGAACGTGGCGACCGCCAGCCTCTATCCGTCGATCAGCCTGGGGGGCTCGCTGGGCTCGACCGCGCTGGATTCCTCGGATCTGGGCGAGGACGCCAACTTCCGCTTCAGCGTCGGTCCGCTGATCAGCTGGAACTTCCCCAACATCGCCGTGGCCCGCGCCCGCATCAAGCAGGCCGACGCCCAGACCGACGCGGCCCTGGCGACCTTCGACCAGACCGTCCTGACGGCGCTGCAGGAAACCGAGACGGCGCTCAGCGCCTACGCCAACGAACTGGACCGTCGCACGGCCCTGCGCACCGCGCGGGATCAGGCGGCCACCGCCGCCCGCCTGTCGCGTCTGCGCTTCGACGCCGGCGCCGACAGCTTCCTGACGGTGCTGGATTCGGAACGGACCCTGGCCGGGGCCGACGCCGCCCTCGCCGCTTCGGAAGCCCAGGTCACCACCTACCAGATCGCCCTGTTCAAGGCCCTGGCCGGCGGCTGGGATCAGGCGCCCGCCCCCGAAGCCTGATCTTCGGATCATCGCTGAGAAATACAAACGCCCGGCAGGTTCGACCTCGCCGGGCGTTTTCTTTCACGCACCGACGCACGATTTCGACATTCTGGAGCGTGACCCCGGCGCGAATAATGCTCTAGGACAGGGGCATGACCGCTCCCGCCGCGCCCTCCCCCGCCGTCGAGATCGTCGCCTCGCCTGCGACGGCGCTGGCCCACGCGCGTCGCGTGGTGGTCAAGATCGGCTCCTCCCTGCTGGTCGACGCCGCCACCCGTGCGGTCACCCGCGACTGGCTGGCCTCCTTGGCCCAGGACATCGCCAACCTGCGGACCCAGGGCCGCGAGGTCATCGTCGTCTCCTCCGGCGCCGTGGCCCTGGGTCGCGGTCGGCTGAAGACCACGCCCGGTCGCCTTCAGGACAAGCAGGCCGCCGCCGCCGTCGGCCAGACCCTGCTGATGCACGCCTGGGAAGAGGCCCTGGCCCCCCACGGCCTGATCACCGCCCAGGTCCTTTTGACCCGCGACGACACCGAACGTCGTCGCCGCTGGCTGAACGCCCGCGCCACGGTCGAGGCCCTGCTGGCCCACGGCGTCGTCCCCGTGGTCAACGAGAACGACACCGTCGCCACCGAGGAAATCCGCTACGGCGACAACGACCGCCTGGCCGCCCGCGCCGCCCAGCTGGCCCGCGCCGACCTGCTGATCCTGCTGTCCGACGTGGACGGTCTCTACACCGCCGACCCGCGCCGCGATCCGAACGCCCGCCATCTGTGCCTGGTCGAGAGCCTCGGCCCCGACATCCTCGGCATGGCCAGCGGGGCCAATGCCGAGGCCGGGGTGGGCACCGGCGGCATGGCGACCAAGCTGGCCGCCGCCCAGATCGCCCGCTCGGCCGGTTGCGCCACCGTCATCGCCTCGGGCCTGACGCCGCATCCGCTCAAGGCCGTCGCCGACGGCGCCCGCGCCACCCTGATCACCGCCCCCGCCACGCCGCTGGCCGCCTGGAAGCAGTGGATCGCCGGCAGCATGGCGCCGGGCGGTTCTCTGACGCTGGACGACGGCGCCGTACGCGCCCTGAAGTCGGGCAAGAGCCTGCTGCCCTCGGGCGTGATCGCGGTCAGCGGCGACTTCGAGAAGGGCGAGAGCCTGCGCCTGCTGGATACGACCGGCGCCGTGGTCGGCCTCGGCCTGGCCGCCTATCCCGCCGACGAGATCGCCCTGATCCGCGGCCGCCATTCCGACGAGATCGAGACCCTGCTGGGCTATCGCGGCCCCTCGGTCGTGATCCACCGCGACGACCTGGTGCTGGAAACCCGATGACCGACGTAGCTGCCCCCATTCAAGACCTGATGCTCGACATGGGTCGCCACGCCCGCGCCGCCGCCGACGCCCTTCGCGCCACCACGCCGGAGACCCGCACCGAGGCCCTGACCCGTCTGGCGAGCGGCCTGCGCGCCGCCGAAGCCGAGATCCTGGCCGCCAACGCCCGCGACATTGAAAACGCTCGGTCCTCGGGACTGTCCGAAGCCCTGATCGACCGCCTGGCCCTGACCCCCGCCCGCGTCGAGGGCATGGCCGTCGCCGTCGAGACCATCGCCGCCCAGCCCGATCCGGTCGGCGCCGAAATGGCCCGCTGGACCCCCGCCAATGGTCTGGACATCGCCCGCGTCCGCACCCCCATCGGCGTGCTGGGCGTCATCTTTGAGAGCCGCCCCAACGTCACCGCCGACGCCGCCGCCCTCTGTCTGCGCTCGGGCAACGCCGCCATCCTGCGCTGCGGTTCGGACTGCCTGGAATCCTCGCGCGCCATCGCCGCCGTGGTGAGCCGCGCCGTCACCGAGGCCGGTCTGCCCGCCGACGCGATCCAGTTGGTCCCCGTCCCTGATCGCGAAGCCGTGGGCGCCATCCTGTCGGGGCTTGAAGGGACCATCGACCTGATCATCCCGCGCGGCGGCAAGAGCCTGGTCGCCCGCGTTCAAGCCGAAGCGAAAGCCCCTGTGCTGGGTCATCTCGAGGGGCTGTGCCACACCTATCTCGACGCCGCCGCCGATCTCGACGTCGCCCGCCGCGTCGCCGTCAACGCCAAGATGCGCCGCGTTTCGGTCTGCGGCGCCACCGAGACCCTGCTGGTCGATCGCGCCGCCGCCGGGCGCCTGCTGCCCGCTGTCGCCGCTGACCTCATCAACGCCGGCTGCGAACTGCGCGGCGACGCCGAAACCCGCGCCCTGGTCCCCGAAGCCGCCGAGGCGACCGAGGCCGACTGGACCACCGAATACCTGGCCCCCGTCCTGTCTGTGCGGGTCGTGGACGGGGTGGACGGCGCCGTGGAGCACATCCGGGCTTACGGCTCGGGCCACACCGAGGCCATCATCACCACCGACGCCGAGGCCGCCGAGCGCTTCGCCAACGGCGTCGATAGCGCCATCGTCCTGATCAACGCCTCGACCCAGTTCGCCGACGGCGGCGAGTTCGGCTTCGGTGGCGAGATCGGCATCTCGACCTCGAAACTGCATGCGCGCGGCCCCGTCGGGGCCGAACAACTGACCACCTACAAATACGTCGTGCGTGGCCAGGGCCAGACCCGGCCCTGATCCGGCTCGGCGCAGAAAACGCCGGAGCCCAAGCCCCGACCTTCCCCAATTCCACCCATCGGCCTCAAGTAGCGCGAAGCGCGATAGGCCCAAGAAAGATGCTTATGCGCCCCCTTCGGGGAGCGCATAAGCAATCACGTAGTCGCCCTCCGGCGTCTCCATGAAGTGATGCCCGCCGGCCATGATGACCAGGTACTGACGGCCGTTCTGCTCATAGATCATCGGATTGGCCTGACCGCCCGCGGGCAGGACGTCGGACCACACCGTCTTGCCCGTCTCGATGTCGATGGCGCGGATCAGGTCGTCAGTCGCGGCGGCGATGAAGATCAATCCGCCCGCCGTCACGGCCGAGCCGCCGTTGTTCGGCGTGCCAATCTCGATAGGCAGCATGGAGGGAATGCCGAACGGCCCATTCTTCCTCGCCGTGCCGAACGGCCGGTCCCACAGGGTGCGGCCGGTCTTCAGGTCGATGGTCCGGATGCCGCCATAGGGGGGCTGCTTGCACAGCAGGCCCGTGGCCTTGACCCGCCAGCCGGCGTTGACGTCGATGGCGTAGGGCACGCCCGCCTGGGGATCGCCCGCCCCCTCGGCCTTCGACTTCGACAGGTTGCCGCCGCGGTTGGCCGCCTCCTTCTCACGTTCGATGTAGCGGGGATCGTCGCGCGAGAACCAGCCCAGACGATCGGCCTCGGCGCGCGGCACCAGCCGGTTATGGTTGGGCATGTCGTTGTAGTTGGCCACGATCACGCCGCGCGCCGGATCAACCGCCACCCCGCCCCAGTCCGAGCCGCCGTTGTAGCCCGGATACTGGATCCAGTGCCGGTCCGAAGTCGGCGGCGTGAAGTAGCCCTCATAGGCCGCCTGACGGAACTGGATGCGGCAGAACATCTGATCGATCGGCGACATGCCCCACATGTCGCGCTCGGTCAGGTCCGCCTTCCGCAGCGTGTGGAACAGGGAGAAGGGCTGGGTCGGGCTGCGTTGCGACGGCTCCACCCCACCCTGGGGCACGCGACGCTCCTCGACCTTGTGCAGCGGCTGACCGGTGCGCCGATCAAGGACATAAAGGTCGCCCTGCTTGGACGGCAGGATCACCGCCGGCACGCCGCCGGGCATGTCCACCAGGGTCGCCTGCGAGCCCAGATCATAGTCCCAGACATCTTTTCGTACCGTCTGGAAATGCCAGCGCGGCTTGCCCGTCGTCACATCCAGCGCCACCAGAGAGGTCGAGTACTCGTTCTCGGCCGGGCGACGCAGGCCCGAGTAATAGTCCGCCGCCGAGTTGCCCATCGGCAGGAAGACCAGACCCAAGGCCTCGTCCGCCGTCGCCGTGGTCCACATGTTCGGCGTGCCCGGCGTATAGGTCTGCCCCTCCGGCGGCAGGGTGGTGATGTCCGGTCGCATCATGTCCCAGGCGAAGCGCAGCTGGCCCGTCACCGCATCAAAGCCCTGGATGACGCCGGACGCGTTCCAGCGCTTCTGCCCGTCCAGAACCTGATGTCCCGTCACCACCACGCCGCGCACGATGACCGGGGCCGAGGTGATGGAGACCATGCCCGGATAGGGGTCGCCCATGCCGGTCTTGATGCTGACCGCGCCATTGGTCCCGAACCCGGCGCACGGCGCGCCCGTGCGGGCGTCCACCGCCACCAGCCGCCCATCCAGCGTGCCCTCGATGATACGCGCGGCGCAGGGCTGGGCCGCATCGACGTTGGGTTGGGCGTAATAGGTCACGCCCCGGCAGGCGGCGGTATAGGGGATCTGATCGTCGGCGACCTGGGGATCATAGGTCCACTTCTGCTTTCCGGTCGTCGCATCCAGGGCGAACAGCCGATTGCGAGCCGAGCACAGATAGAGGGTGTCGCCGATCTTCAGCGGCGTGGTTTCCGCCCCGAACCGCTCCTCCGGCAGGTCGCCGGTGCGGAAGGTCCAGGCGCGCTGCAAGCCCTTCACATTGTCCTTGGTGATCTGGTTCAGCGGAGAATAGCGCTGGGCGCTGTCAGCCCCGCCATAGGCCGGCCAGTCGGCGCCCGTCTTGATCAGGGCTGGATCACCGATCCCGCCCTGCCCCGCCGCCGGCACCGGGCTGTCTACCCGCGCCTTGTTGGCCTGAGCCACCACGACGCCGGAGATCAGACCCAGGACGACGATCAGACCTATCCCACCGAACGCCAGCTTGCCGCCTCCGCCTTCGCGCTTCAGCGCAGGGAAGGACAGGACAACGAGGATCAACAGCACCAGGGGCGCGATCACGCGCGGGACCAGGGCCCAACCGTTCAGCCCGACCTCCCACAAGGCCCAGATGACTGTGCCGATGAAGATGAGGATGTAGAGCCAGGCTCCGGTCGCCTTCAGCAGGGCCAACAGCCCCCCGGACAGGATCATCATCAGACCGACGATCAGATAATAGGGCGAACCGCCCAGCATGATCAGCTGCCCGCCGCCGATGGTCAGCGTCAGGCCGATCAGGGCGATGATCACCCCGAGCAATCGCACCAGGACGCTTCCGAATCCGCGCCCGCGTTCAATGGAGGACATGCCGTACGACTCCCGGGGTTCAGCTTGGCCTTGCCTGAACCCCTCGAAAGCCGGGCCGTTCCAGAAAACGGCAGAAAAACGGCAGACAAGGTCAGGATCGCCCCGAAACCCTTGCTAAAAAATGCTGCATCGCAAACCATTGCGAGAAAACACATTGCATAAATTTGAAAAAATATCGGTAAATTTTACCCTTCAACATGATTGATGCGACCAAGTGAGGAAAAATATTTGCTCTTTTGGTGCGGACTTTGCTTAATGAGCAAATGCAAAAAGGTGGCCGTTCCAACCCTGGTGGTTTTCTGATTGAGCAGCGTCGGCTGGAGAAACAGCCCGCTGAGCTGCGCGTACGCGCCTTCACGGAGATCACGCTCAAACCGACCGCCGCCAGCGGGACGGTCCAGGCGTCGCGCTGCACCGACTGCGGCGTGCCCTTCTGCCAGAACGCCTGCCCGCTTCAGAACAACATCCCCGACTGGCTGGCCCTGTCGGCGGACGGCGACCTGCGCGAGGCCTGGCGCGTCGCCTCGGCCACCTCGACCATGCCGGAAATCTGCGGCCGCATCTGTCCGCAGGACCGCCTGTGCGAGGGCGCCTGCACCCTGCAGCAGTCCGGCTGGGACGGCGTGACCATCGGCTCGGTCGAGGCCTGGATCGCCGACGCCGCCTTCGACAACGGCTGGGTCGAGCCCATCCGCCCCCTGGTCGAGCGCGGCCAGAGCGTGGCTGTCGTCGGCTCCGGCCCCGCCGGCCTAGCCGCCGCCGATCGCCTTCGCAGTGACGGCTATCAGGTCACGATCTATGACCGCCACGACCGCGCCGGCGGCCTGCTGACCTACGGCATCCCCGGCTTCAAGCTGGAGAAGCGCATCGTCCAGCGCCGCATCGACCGCCTGATCGAGGGCAGGGTCCAGTTCGTGCTGAACACCAACGTCGGCGTCGACGTCTCGATGGACGAGTTGCGGTCGCGCCATGACGCCGTCCTGCTGGCCATGGGCGTCTATCAGGCCCGCACCCTGAGCGTGCCCGGTCGCGGCCCGAACGACACCGTCGCCGCCCTCGACTTCCTGATCGCCCAGAACCGCGTCGATTGCGGCGACGCCCCCGTGGCTGACGCCCCCCACGCGGCCGGTCGCGACGTCGTCGTGGTCGGCGGCGGCGACACGGCCATGGACTGCGTCCGCACCGCCGTCCGTCAGGGGGCGAACAGCGTCGTCTGCCTCTATCGCCGCGACCGCGACAACATGCCGGGCTCGGCCCGCGAGGTGCAGAACGCCGAGGAGGAAGGCGTCCGCTTCGAATGGCTGGGCGCGCCCAAGGCTCTGATGTCCAAGGGCGAGGCCGTGACCGCCGTCCGCGCCCAGCGCATGGCCCTGACCGAAGCCTCCGCAGGCGGGCGCCGCGACATCGCGCCTGTGCCCGGTTCGGACTTCGACCTGCCCGCCGACCTGGTGATCGAGGCCCTCGGCTTCGAGCCGGAGGCCTTCGCCGAGCAGCTCGACGCCAACCTCGGCCTGACCAGGTGGAACACCCTGCAGGTGGCGCGCGGCGGTTTCGCCACCACCCTGCCCGGCGTGTTCGCCGCCGGGGACGCCGTGCGCGGCGCCTCCCTCGTTGTCTGGGCCGTGCGCGACGGCCAGGACGCCGCGGCCGAAATCGACCGCTACCTGCGCGCGCGTACCGAGGAAGCCGCGGCATGACCGACGCATCGCAACAGAACTGGCTGGCCCAGTACGAAGAGAACCGCGCCCGCCTGATCGAGGGCGGCGCCTATGACCCGTCGTCGGAGCGCGACGCCTGCGGCGTGGGCCTGGTCTGCGCCATCGACGGCAAGCCGCGTCGCGAGATCGTCGAGATGGCCATCAAGTCGCTGAAGGCCGTGGCCCACCGCGGCGCGGTCGACGCCGACGGCCTGTCCGGCGACGGCGCCGGCGTCATGATCGAACTGCCCCAGGCCTTCTTCGCGGCCCAGGTGCGCGCCGTCGGCCAGACCCTGCGCCCCGGCCCCATCGCCGTGGGTCAGGTCTTCCTGCCGCGCACCGACCTGGGCGCCCAGGACCACGCCCGCGCCATCGTCGAGGCCGAAGCCATCCGCTCGGGCTTCTATATCTACGGCTGGCGTCAGACGCCGATGGACCTGTCCGTCGTCGGCGTCCGCGCCGACGCCACCCGGCCCGAGATCGAGCAGATCATGCTGGCCGCCCCCGAAGGCATGGAGATCGAGGAGTTGGAGCGCGAGCTCTTCCTGTGTCGCCGCCGCATCGAAAAGGCGGTGCAGGCGTCGGGCCTGAACGGCTTCTACCTCTGCTCCCTGTCGGCCCGCTCCATCGTCTACAAGGGCATGGTCCGCGCCGAACTGCTGGGTCAGCTGTATCACGACCTGAACGACCCCACGGTCGAGGCCGGTTACGCCGTCTTCCACCAGCGCTACTCGACCAACACCTTCCCCGAATGGAAGCTGGCCCAGCCCTTCCGCATGCTGGCCCACAACGGCGAAATCAACACGCTTCAGGGCAACCTGAACTGGATGCGCGCCCACGAGATCCGCATGGCCGCCTCGGCCTTCGGCGACCGCGATCAGGAGGTCAAGCCGGTGGTCCAGCCGGGCGGCTCGGACTCGGCGGCCCTGGACAATGTCTTCGAGGTCCTGGTCCGCGCCGGGCGCCCTGCGCCCCTGGCCAAGGCCCTGCTGGTGCCCGAGGCCTGGTCCTCGGACGACGTGGTGATGAAGCCCGAGCACCGCGCCCTCTACGCCTACTGCAATGCAGTGATGGAGCCGTGGGACGGCCCCGCCGCCCTGTGCGCCGTCGACGGCCGTTGGGTCGTGGCGGGCAAGGACCGCAACGGCCTGCGCCCCCTGCGCGCCGTCGAAACCGTGGACGGCCTGCTGCTGGCCGGCTCCGAGGCCGGTCTGGTCCCCCTGCCCGAGGGCCGCATCAAGCGCCGCCTGCACATCGGTCCCGGCAAGCTGATCGCCGTCGATCTGAAGCATGGCCGCCTCTATGACGAGCACGAGGCCGTCGATGCCCTGGCCGCCGCCCAGCCCTACTCCGACTGGCTGGAGAACATGGTCGATCTGGAGCCGATCATCGGCCCCGGACCCGAGCCCCGCGCCGCCGTCGGCGAGGCCCTGATCCGCCGCCAGATCGCCGCCGGTTTCAGCCGCGAAGACCTGGACCTGCTGCTGGACGCCCTGGTCCGCGACGGCAAGGAGGCGGTCGGCTCCATGGGCGACGACGCCCCGCCCGCCGTCCTGTCCAGCCTGCCGCGCCCTCTGGCCCACTACTTCCGCCAGAACTTCAGCCAGGTCACCAACCCGCCCATCGACCCCCTGCGCGAAGCCGGGGCCATGAGCCTGAAGACCCGCTTCAAGAACCTCGGCAACATCCTGGCCCAGGACGAGGCCCAGACCGAGGTCTTCGTGCTGGACAGCCCGGTCCTGACCACCGGCATGTACCAGCGCCTGCTGGGCGTCGTCGCCGACGGCTCGACCACGGTGATCGACTGCACCTATCCGGTCCCCGCTGAAGGCGACCGCCCCGGCGCCGGCCTGCGTCAGGCGCTCGACCGCATCCGCGACGAGGCCGAGGCCGCCGCGCGCGACGGCGCCACCCTGATCGTCCTGACCGACGAGCAGGCCTCGGCAGAGCGTCTGGCCGCGCCGATGATCCTGGCCACCGCCGGGACGCACGGCCGCCTAATCGCCGCCGGCCTGCGCACCTATTGCTCGCTGGTCGTGCGTTCGGCGGAGACTTTGGACCCGCACGCCTTCGCCGTTCTGGTCGGGGTCGGCGCCACCGCCGTCAATCCGTGGCTGGCGCAGGAACTGTTCCAGGAGCGTCTGGATCGCGGCGCCTATCCGGGCCTGACGCTTCACGACGCCTGCCTGAACTACAAGCACGGCATCGAAGCGGGCCTGCTCAAGGTGCTGGCGCGCAAGGGCATCAGCATCATCTCCGCCTACCGCGGCGGCTGCGAGTTCGAGGTCCTGGGCCTGTCGCGCGCCCTGGCCGCCGAGTTCTTCCCCGGCGCGCCCTCGCGCATCTCCGGCATCGGTCTGGCCGGTCTGGAGCAGGCGGCGCTCAAGCGTCACAGCGTCGCCTTCGGCGCGGCGGTCCCCTCCCCGTCGATGGGCGGTTTCTTCCGCATCCGTGCGGGCGGCGAGGCCCACGCCCACGACGCCAAGACCATCCACCTGTTGCAGGACGCGGTGAACCGCGGCGACTTCAAGCGCTTCAAGCAATACTCCGCCGCCGTCCGCGAACAGCCGGACCTAGCCCTGCGCGACCTGCTGGACTTCAAGGACGGCCTGACCCCGGTGCAACTGCACGAGGTCGAAAGCGTCTCGGACATCCGCCGCCGCTTCCTGTCGCAAGCCATGTCTTTGGGCGCCCTGTCGCCTGAGGCGCATGAGACCCTGAACATCGCCATGAACCGGATGGGCGCGCGCGCCGTCTCCGGCGAGGGCGGCGAGGACCCGGCTCGCTATGTGCCGCGTCCAAACGGCGACAACGCCAATTCGGCGGTCAAGCAAGTGGCCTCGGGCCGTTTCGGCGTCACCGCCGAATACCTGAACCAATGCCGCGAGATCGAGATCAAGGTGGCCCAGGGCGCCAAGCCCGGCGAGGGCGGTCAGTTGCCCGGCTTCAAGGTCACCGAGTTCATCGGCCGGATGCGCCACGCAGTCCCCGGCACCACCCTGATCAGCCCGCCGCCGCACCACGACATCTACTCGATCGAGGACCTGGCCCAGTTGATCTACGACCTGAAGGCGATCAACCCCGACGCCAAGGTCACGGTCAAACTGGTCTCGGCCACCGGCATCGGCGCCATCGCGTCCGGCGTGGCCAAGGCCAAGGCCGACGCCATCCTGATCGCCGGCCACAACGGCGGCACGGGCGCCTCGCCCCAGACCTCGGTCAAGCACGCCGGCATGCCGTGGGAAATCGGTCTGGCCGAGGCGCATCAGGTGCTCAGCCTGAACCACCTGCGCTCCTCCGTCTGCCTGCGCGCCGACGGCGGCATCCGCACCGGGCGCGACGTGGTCCTGGCCGCGCTGCTGGGGGCCGAGGAATACGGCATCGGCACCTCGGGCCTGATCGCCATGGGCTGCCTGATGGTGCGCCAGTGCCACTCCAACACCTGCCCGGTCGGCGTCTGCTCGCAGGACGAGCGCCTGCGCGCCAAGTTCACGGGCACGCCGGAGAAGGTGGTCAACCTCTTCACCTTCATCGCCGAGGAGGTCCGCGAAATCCTGGCCTCCATCGGCGCCCGCACGATCGACGAGATCGTCGGCCGCACGGACCTGCTGCGTCAGACCCGCCGCGGCGGCTCGCATCTGGACGATCTGGACCTCAACCCCCTGCTGATGAAGGTCGACGTCGACCGTCCCGGACGATGGGCCGACAAGGTGCGCAAGCCCGTTCCCGAAAGCCTGGACGCCCAGGTGCTGAAGGACGCCGCTCCCTTCCTGGAGCGCGGCCAGACGCTGGAGCTGTCCTATCCGCTTAACAACACCCAGCGCACCGCCGGCGCCGGAGTGTCGTCCGCCATCGTCCGCAAGTTCGGCCCGCAGGGTCCGCAGGGCCGTCTGACGCTGAAGCTGGAAGGCATCGCCGGCCAGAGCTTCGGCGCCTTCGGGGCCAGGGGCCTGATCCTCGACGTCACCGGCGAGGTCAACGACTACGTCGGCAAGGGCCTGTCAGGCGCCGACATCCATGTCCGTCCCCAGGAGTGGCGCGCGGATCAGCAGGTCTGCGGCAACACCACCCTCTATGGCGCGACCTCGGGCCGCCTGTTCGTGGCGGGCGCGGCGGGCGAGCGCTTCGCCGTCCGCAACTCGGGCGCCGAGGCCGTGGTCGAGGGTCTGGGCGCGCACGGCTGCGAATACATGACCGGCGGCCGCGTGGTGGTTCTGGGTTCGGTGGGCTGGAATCTGGCGGCGGGCATGAGCGGCGGCGAGCTGTTCGTGCTGGACGCCGAGGGCCGGGCCGCTCAAGCCCTGAACGGCGACATGGCCGGCGTCGGCGCCATCGACGCCGAAGCCGAGGCCCGGCTGAAGGCCCTGATCGAGGCCCACGCCAGCGCCACCGGCTCGCCTCTGGCCCGCCGCATCCTGGCCGACTGGGCGTCGTTCGCGCCGCGCTTCGTCCGCATCGCGCCGAAAACCGTCCTCGCCGCCGAGGCCGCAACCACCGACGTCAGGCTGGCCCAACCGGCCTGACGTCGCCTTCCCATCCGCAGCGTCTTCTCCCCGAGACCTTCATGACATCACCGACGATTTCCAGGGCCGCAGCATTCTGTTGCGGCCTTTTCGCCGTTGCGCTTTGCGCGCCCGCCTTCGCCGCCGTGCCGCCGAACCTGTTGGCGCATCAGGTCCCGCTGGCGCTGGACGGTCCCGGCACGGCCTGGATCCTGACCTCAACGGCCTTCGTGCTGATGATGACCCTGCCGGGGCTGGCGCTCTTCTATGGCGGCATGGTGCGCAAGAAGAACCTGATCGCCACCATCGCCCATTCCACGGCGGCCATGGCCATCGTCACCGTCCTGTGGTTCGTCGCCGGCTACACCCTGTCCTTCGGCACCGTCGACGGTCCGGCCAACGGCTTCATCGGCAGCCTTCAGGCCCTGTTCCTCAACGGCGTCGGGGTGAAGACCGCCCACGCCCTGACCCCCGGCCTGCCCGAGTTCCTGTGGATCAGCTATCAGCTGACCTTCGCCATCATCACCCCGGCCCTGATCGCGGGGGCTTTCGCCGAGCGCATCAAGTTCTCGGCCAGCGTCCTCTTCTTCACCCTGTGGCACCTGATCGTCTATGCGCCGATCTGCCATCAGGTCTGGGGCGGCGGCTGGATGGGCGAGCTGGGCGTGCTCGACTTCGCCGGCGGGGCCGTGGTCCACGTCAACGCGGGCGTGGCCGGTCTGGTCTGCGCCATCGTTCTGGGTCCGCGCCACGGCTGGGGCCGGGACAACATGGCCCCGCACAACCTGGCTTTCACCGCCATCGGCACCGGCCTGCTGTTCGTGGGCTGGATGGGCTTCAACGGCGGCTCGGCCGCGGGCGCCAACGAGATCGCCGCCGTCGCCGTCTTCAACACCCTGCTGGCTCCCGCCGCCGCCGCCGTCGGCTGGATCGCGGTGGAGTGGACGCTGAAGAAGAAGCCGACCCTGCTGGGCCTGCTGACCGGCGTGGTCGCCGGTCTGGTCGCCATCACCCCTGCCGCCGGCTTCGTCGACCCCAGGGGCGCCTTCCTGATCGGCCTGATCTCCGGCCCGATCGCCTATGTCGGCGCAGTCTGGCTGAAGCACAAACTCAAGTACGACGACAGCCTCGACGCCTTCGGGGTGCACGGTATCGCCGGGATCGCCGGCGCCCTGCTGACCGGGGTCTTCGCCAACGCCGCCATCAACCCCTTGGCCGAAGGCGCCACGGTCTGGAAACAGGCTGTCGGCCTGGGCGGCGCCATGGTCTGGAGCGCCGTCGGCACCTTCGTCGTCCTGATGATCTGCAAATACACCGTCGGCCTGCGCGTCGAGAAGGAGGCCGAGATCGAGGGCCTCGACTACAGCCAGCACGGCGAGGCCATGCACTGAGCAACCGGGCGGCGAGCGCGTGAAGCCTTCGCCGCCCGTCTGCGTTTCGCCCCCATGGCGGCGCGCGGCGAACTCGACACCTATCAGGCCATGCGGAACTTCGGCGTCACGCCGGAGCCCAAGGGCCGCAAGGCGAAAACCCGTCAGACCCGCCTGCGCTACCTGATCCAGCGCCACGCCGCGTCGCACCTGCACTACGACTTCCGCATCGAGCACGACGGGGTCCTCAAGTCCTGGGCCGTGACCAAGGCCCCCTCGCGCGACCCCCATGTCAAACGTCTGGCGGTCGAGGTCGAGGACCATCCGCTCGACTACGGCGGCTTCGAGGGGACCATCCCGGCGGGGAACTATGGCGCGGGCACGGTGCAGTTGTGGGACGTCGGCGAATGGGCGCCTCAGGACGCGGATCTGGACGCGGCCTTCAGGAAGGGCGTGGTCAAGCTGACCCTCGACGGCGAGCGGTTGAAGGGCGGCTGGGCCCTGATCCGGCTCAAGTCCGACCGAGGGAAACCCTCCAAACGCCCCAACTGGCTGCTGCTCAAGGAGAAGGACGCCTATGCCGTCGAGGGCGAAGGCGACGCCCTGGCCGAGATCGACGCCTCGGTGATCAGCGGGCGCAGCCTGGCTGAAATCGCCGCTGGCCCCGCCGAATGGACATCGTCCAAACCCGCCGCCCGCAAGGCTGCGCGCCCGCCGCCACAGCCGGCAGCCAAACCGCTGGCCAAACCCCACGCCTTCGTCCCCATCCAGCTGTGCCAGATCGCCGCCCGACCGCCCTCGGCCACCGGCTGGGCGCACGAGATCAAGTTCGACGGCTACCGGATTCAGATCGCGACCGGCGGCGGCCGCGCGATCTTGCGCACCCGCAAGGGTCTGGACTGGACTGACCGCTTTCCCGAACTGGCCGCCGACGCCGCCCGCTGGCCCGACGGCGTGCTGGACGGCGAGCTGTGCGCCCTGGACGAGCGTCACATGCCGGACTTCTCGGCCCTGCAGACGGCCATCTCGGAGGGCGCGACCGACAGCCTGGTCTATTTCGCCTTCGACCTGCTGTTCGACGGGCCCGAGGACCTGCGCAAACTGCCGTTGTCGCACCGCAAGGCCCGGCTTCAGGCCCTGATCGATCGCGCCCCCAGGGTCGCCGCCGAGCGCCTGCGCTACGTCGAGCATTTCAGCGCCAGCGGCCAGACCATTCTGGAAAGCGCCTGCCGCATGAATCTAGAGGGCGTCATCTCCAAGAAGCTCGACGCCCCCTATCAGGCGGGCCGCGCGGCCGCCTGGGTCAAGTCCAAGTGCCGGGGGCGCGACGAGGTGGTGATCGGCGGCTGGTCGTCCGAGGGTGGCAGCCGCTTCCGCTCCCTGCTGGTCGGGGTTCAGACGAAGGGCGGGCTGCGGTATCTGGGCCGCGTCGGCACGGGCTATTCGGCAGCCTTGACCAAACGCCTGACAGCGGCGCTGAAAGCCGCCGCCGCCGACCGCTCCCCCTTCATCGGCGCCAATATCCCCGAGGACGGGAATGACATCCACTGGACCACCCCGGCCCTGGTCGCCGAGATCGAACACGGCGGCTACACCGAGGCGGGGTCGTTGCGTCAGGCCGCCTTCAAGGGCCTGCGCGAGGACAAGGCGCCGTCCGACGTGACCGACGCGCCCCAACCGCCCGCCGCCACGTCCAGCAAACTGATCGTCGCGGGCGTCACCATCACCCATCCCGACAAGATCATGTGGCCCGCGCTCGACGACCACGTCGCTGTCACCAAGGCCGACCTGATCGCCTATTACGAAGCCGCCGCCGAGCGCCTCCTGCCCCACATCCTCGACCGTCCCGTCTCCATCATCCGCGCCCCCGACGGCATCGGCGGCGAGCGCTTCTTCCAGCGCCACGCCCTGACGAGCCGCGTCCCGGGCCTGCGGCCGATCGACGTCGGCGAGGGCAGGCCCTACCTCGCCGTCATCGACCTCGGCGGCCTGATCGCCGTCGGCCAGTCGGGTGGTCTGGAGTTGCATCCCTGGGGCTGCAAGCCCGGCGATCCCGAGACCCCGGACCAGATCACCTTCGACCTCGACCCCGACGAGGGCCTCGCCTTCGATGACGTCGTCGCCGCCGCCAACCTGCTGAAACCGCGGCTCGAGGCCCTCGGCCTGACCCCCTTCGTCAAAACCACCGGCGGCAAGGGTCTGCACGTCGTCGTCCCAATCAAGGCCGACGCCCGCAGCCGGGTGGAATGGGACACGGCCAAGGCCTTCGCCAAGGGAGTCTCGGAGGCGATGAAGGCCGACCATCCCGATCGCTTCACCACCACCCTGGCCAAGAAGGCGCGTGGCGGAAAAATCTTCCTCGACTATCTGCGCAACGGTCGCATGGCCACCGCCGTCGCCCCCTGGTCGCCGCGCGCCCGCCCCGGCGCGGGGATCGCCTTCCCCCTGAGGTGGGACCAGGTGAAGCCGGGGCTGGAACCGACAGCCTTCAACCTATGGAGCGCCGCCGAACTGTTGCAGACGTCCGATCCATGGCTGGATTTCCGTTCGGCCGCCGCGTCTTTGAAACCGGCGCTGAAACAGCTGAAGCTCTAACGCCTGGCGACGGTTCGGCCTATGACGTCATGGAAACGGAGACAGAGATCATGGCGGGCCTCAAGGACAAGCGCGGCTTCATCGACAAGGACCGGCTGGACCTGTCCGAGCGGCAGGCCGTCGAATACTGGATGAAGCGCTGGGGCGTGACCAAGGATCAGATCACCGCCGCCCACCGCAAGGTCGGTCGCATGACCAAGGACATCGCCGCCGAACTGGGCAAGAAGCGCTGACCACCGCCATGCGTCAGGCCCTGCTGATCATCGACGTCCAGCCCATCTTCAATCCGCCGGGCTGGCTGATCACGGGGATCAATCGCCTGATCGGAACCATGCCCTCGGTCGCCACCGTCGAGCGCCACGACGAGGCCGTCACCCCCTTCGCGCGCCAGCTCGGCTGGACCCCGGCTCCAGACGACGACAGCCTGATCAAGGCCGATGTCATCCATGTGAAACACGGCTACGCCCCGACGCCCGAGACGATCGCCCATCTGAAAAGCCTGAACCCCGAGCGGGTTCTGGTCTGCGGCATCCAAGCCGACACCTGCGTCCTGGCCGCCGGCTTCGCCCTGTTCGACGCGGGCCTGACGCCGACCCTGATCGAAGACCTGACCGTGGGCTCTTCGTTGGATCGCTCGGGCCTGCTGGGCGCCCGGCTGTGGCGGCATCACTTCAGACATGTAGTCCGCACGACGGACCTCTAGCCCGCCTTCTTTTTCGGAGCCCCCTTCTTCGGCGCAGGCTTTGCGGCGCCCCGCCCCTTCAGGCTGGCCTTCAACGCCGCCATCAGGTCGATGACGTTGGTATCGTCGGGCTCGGCCACGGCCACCACGCCCTTGCCGCCCTTCTGCTTGATCAGGATCATCTCGCGCAGGGCCTCGTCATAGCGGTCGTGGAAACGGGTCGGGTCGAAGCCCGCCTCCTTCTGACCGATGATGCGCGCGGCGATCTCGACCATGTCGGCGTCCGCTTTCACTTCCGGGATGTCGTCGAAAAAGTCGTCAGCGTCCTTCACCTCGTCGTGGGCGCGCAGGGTGTAGGCGACCAACCCCTTGCCATGGACCTCCAGCGCCAGCTGCCGCTCCTTGCCGCGCAGCACCAGCTGGCCCAGGGCGATCTTGCCCGCGGTCTTCATCGCTTCGCGGATCACGGCGAAGGCTTCGACCCCCACGCCCTTCTCCGGCACGACGTAAAAGGGATCGTCCCAGTAGAGCCGGTCGATGTCGCCTTCATCGACGAACTGGTCGATGGAGATGGTCTTGGTGCTTTCCAGCCTCACCTTGTCGAAATCGGCCTCGTCAAACAGGACGTACTCGTCCTTGGCCACCTCATAGCCCTTGACCAGGTCCGAGCGCTCGACCGGCCCGGTGTCAGGGTCCGTCGTCACCATGCGGATGCGATTGTTCGTCGCCGGATTGATCAGGTGAAAGCGCACGTCGCCGGCGCTGCTGGTCGCGGTGTAGAGGGCGACCGGACAGGTCACCAGTGACAGCTTCATATGTCCCTGCCAGGTCGGTCGCGTCGCCATGTTCCGCTCCTTTCCCCCTGACCGAACGGGTGCTGTGCGGATTTGTTCAGTCCCACTGGCTGCCGCCGCAGAACAGCGTCATCATCCACCCATGTCCTGGATCATCCGCTCGTTCCGACTGCACGCCGCCCTGTGGCTAGGCCTGGCGGTTCTGGCGGTCGCCGCCGTCGCCACCCCGTCCGACTGGGACTGGCAGATGCGCCTCGCCGTGGCCTGGGACGCCAGCGCCAGCGTCTTTCTGCTGCTGACCCTGGCCCGGCTGCGGCGCGCCCGGACCGCCGACGCCATCCGCCGACGCGCGGCGGCCCTGGATCAGGCCGGCGCCGCCGTCCTGCCGCTCAGCCTGCTGGCAGCGGCGGCCAGCGTCTTCGTCATCGTCATGGAGACGGCGGACGGCGGCAAGCCGACTACGGCCGAGGCCCTCTTCTCCATCGGCACCATCGCCGTGTCCTGGCTGTTCACCCACGTCATCTTCGCCCTGCACTACGCCCACGAGTTCTATGCTCCCGCTGAAAAGGGCAAGGGCGACCGCCGTGGCCTGATCTTTCCCGGCGAGAGCGAGGCCGACTACTGGGACTTCCTGCACTTTTCCCTGATCATCGGCGTGGCCAGCCAGACCGCCGACATTCAGATCAGCAGTCGCAAACTGCGCCGTATCGCCACCGTGCACAGCCTGATCGCCTTCGTCTTCAACACAGTGATCCTGGCCCTGGCGGTCAACATGGCGGTCAGCCTGCTCTAGGCTTATGCGCGCTTCGCCTTGACTTGGCCGCTATTGAGGCCCATCTGCGCTGCACCGCACAATCGCGGTATCCGGTTTCCTGCAACGCGTGTGGGTCTTCCTCCCCGAAGACCTGATTGCAGACGCAGCCGGCCAGACCTCAGAGTCATTACGTCGTCCGGACACGCGGGGCGGCGCCCGATCCACCCCGACGGCTTCATTCCGAAGCTCTATCGGGACTGGCGGTGCGTCTTCCTTGTTGCGTGCGGTCAGAAGGCTTCGCCTTCTCGACCCGACGCTCGCGGGATGCGCGCCTCCGCAAGCGAAAGACGCTCCGTGAGCAATATCACTTTTGAATCCATGGGCCTGAACAAGGCCCTCCTCCAGGCCCTGGCCTCGACCGGCTATGAAAAGCCGACCCCGATCCAGGCCAAGGCCATCCCCGACGTCATGGCGGGCAAGGACCTGCTGGGCATCGCCCAGACCGGCACCGGCAAGACCGCGGCCTTCGCCCTGCCGATCCTGCATCGCCTGGCCGAGAACCGCGTCGCGCCCCAGCCGCGCACCACGCGCGCCCTGATCCTGTCGCCGACGCGCGAACTGGCCACCCAGATCGCCGACAGCTTCAAGCAGTACGGCGCCCATCTGGGCTTCCGCGTCGCCGTCATCTTCGGCGGCGTGAAATACGGCCCGCAGGAACGCGCCCTGCAACAGGGCCTGGACGTCCTGGTCGCCGCCCCCGGCCGCCTGCTGGACCACCTGCAACAGAAGACCCTGGACCTGTCGTCGACCGAAATCTTCGTCCTGGACGAAGCCGACCAGATGCTGGACCTGGGTTTCATCAAGCCCATCCGTCAGATCGTCAGCCGCATCCCGGCCAAGCGTCAGAACCTCTTCTTCTCGGCCACCATGCCGTCGGAGATCGGCAAGCTGGCCGGCGAGCTGCTGAAGGACCCGGTCAAGGTCCAGGTCACGCCCCAGTCGACCACGGTCGAGCGCATCAAGCAGTCGGTCATCCACATCGAACAGGGCCGCAAGCGCGCCCTGCTGACCGAGCTGTTCAGCGACCCCGCCTATACGCGCTGCCTGGTCTTCACCAAGACCAAGCACGGCGCCGACAAGGTCGCGGCCTATCTGGAAGCCGGCGGCGTCGAAGCCGGCGCCATCCACGGCAACAAGAGCCAGCCGCAGCGCGAGCGTGCGCTTGAAGCCTTCAAGAACGGCAAGCTGCGCGTCCTGGTCGCCACCGACATCGCCGCGCGCGGCATCGACGTGGACAAGGTCACCCACGTGGTGAACTTCGAGCTGCCCTATGTGCCCGAAGCCTATGTCCACCGCATCGGTCGTACGGCCCGCGCGGGCAAGGACGGCACCGCCATCAGCTTCGTCGCCGGCGACGAGATGAAGCTGCTCAAGGACATCGAAAAGGTCACGCGCCAGAAGATCCCGGCCGTGGACCGCCGCAACGACAAGGCCCTGGCCCAGCTGGACGCCTCGATCATGGCGGCCGGCGTCAAGCAGAAGGCCACCCTGCCCGAGCGTGAAGGCCGTGAAGGCCGCGGCGGCGGCGAAGGCCGCAACCGTCCTCGCAACCCGCGCCGCGACGGCGTCAAGCCGGAGGGCGGCGGTCAGCCGCACCGCCAGCGCAAGGGCGGCGCGAACCGCGACCGCACGCACCACGCCGAACGTCCGGCCGCGACCTATGATCCGATGGCGGGCGAACGTCCCAAGTCGTCGCCACGCGCCAACCCCTCGGCCGAGCCCAAGCCGGTCGGCGAGATGAAGCGCCGCCCGCGTCGCCGCCCGTCGAACGGCGGCAAGGGCTACGGCTCGCAGGGCTGATGATCCGGGCTTCGGCCCTGATCTGACGGCAAAGAAAAACGGCGGCTCCCGCAAGGGAGCCGCCGTTTCCATGTCAGCAGCTTGCCCGGATCAGAAGGCCCAGCGCGCGCCCAGCGAGGCGACCAGAGCCGAACCCTCGGCCGTGCCGCGCAGGTGCGAGGTCGTGGCCGCCGGGGTGCCGGCGTAGAAGGTGCGGTCGTCGTAGATGTCCGAGTCGCTGAAGGCGATGTAGGTCAGACCGGCGTCGAAGGTCACGCCCTTGGTCACCTCGGTCGAACCGCCGACCGACACCAGCAGACGGTCGGCGTCCGGGATGCGGGCCGTACGCAGGCTGTCGCGGGTCGGGGTCGGGTCATAGCCGACGCCGGCGCGCAGCGTGGTCTTGTCGCTGAGGGCGTAGTCCAGGCCGATCGCGCCCGTGGTCACGTCCTTGTAGTTCTGATGGATCGAGTCGCCGCCGCCCGGATAGTCGACGTTGATGGCGTCGAACTCGGACCAGCCGATGCGGTTGACCTGGGCGTTCAGGGTCAGCTTGTCGTTGACGGCGTAGCGGACCGAGGCCGAGGCGAACCACGGCGTGTTGAAGCTGGCCGTGCCGCCGGTCGAGACGCTGTTGGGGGCCAGGGGGCCGGTCAGGACGATGTTCACATCGCCGTCCAGCTCATGCTCGATCTTGGAGCGATAGGACAGACCGAAGTCCCAGGGCCCCTTGTGCACCTGAGCGCCGACGTTCCAGCCGAAGTCCCAGCCGTCGCCTTCCAGCGAGGACGAGCCGTCCGGCAGCAGAGGCGAGACCGACGGCATGGCCGAGGTCAGCTTGGCCTTGACGTACTGGGCGTTCAGACCGGCGCCGACGTCCAGCCAGTCGTTGACCTGATAGGCCACGGTCAGGCTGGCGTCGCCCGAGCGCAGTTCCGAGGTCAGGGCGTCATAGCGGGCGAAGGAGCCCTGCTCATACTTGGTGGTGAAGTTGTAGGGGGCGGCCATCGAGACGCCGACGGCGAAGCGGTCGCCGATCGGGGTGGCGAAGGCGAAGTTGGGCACCAGGCCGCTTTCGATCGGGTCCACCTCGGTGTTGCGCGGGTCGCGCACCGGAACATTGGTTCCGCCCGGATAGGTGACGTAGGAGCCGTCGTTCTTCACTTCGGAGTCGATGCGAATGGCGTGCATGCCGAACGACAGCTCACGCCCGCTGCGGGCGATGGCGGCGGGGTTCCACCACATCGAGCCCGTGCCGCGGTCGGCGGCTTCGCCCGAGAAGGCGCGACCGGCGCCGCGCACCGATTGTTCCTGCAGATAGAAGGAGCCGGCGAAGGCCGGAGCGGCCACGGAGGCCATGAGAACCGCGAGGCCGCCGATGCGGGCCATGTTCCTGGGAGTCATACTGTTTCACCTATGTGGGACCGCCCGACCTTTACTGATGGTCGGGTCGTTGTTCGGGGAGAGAGGCGACGCTAACAGCCACAGCGCCTGTGTCATGAAAGCGTTGCGCCCAAGGCCCCTGTCGGACTGCAAATCGGCCAAACCGTGGCGGCGAAGTCGCACAATTTCACACCTTGGTGAGGTTACGTTACGGCAATATCAATGCCCATAGAACGTAGTTCTTGAGAAAGATCATGTTCCGCAAGGTCAACTTCGGCCTCGTCACGGCCACGAATCACCAACTGGGTTCCGACCTCTCCATCGCCGCCGAAACCGAAGGGATAGCTGCCGAACGACAGACCCGGCCGGACGACGGCGGCGGCCCTGAGAACCTCCGCGACAGCCCCCTCGCCGACGCCCGTGACCTTCAGATTACGGACGTGGATCACGGCGCCCGTACGCAGACGCGGGGTCACGTCCTGAAGCATGGCCTCCATGATCTTCGGCACGCCGGCCATGACGAAGACATTGCCGATCTGGAACCCTGGCGCATCGGTCACCGGATTGGCGATCAGGGTCCCGCCCTCGGGAATGCGCGCCATGCGCCGCCGCGCGGCGTTGAACTCGCCCGGCGGATAGCGCCGCTCGAGAACGGCCAGGGCCTCGGGGTGCTCGCGCACCGCCACGCCAAAAGCCGCGCCCACAGCGTCGGCGGTGATGTCGTCATGGGTCGGACCGATGCCGCCGGTGGTGAAGACATAGTCATAGGCCTCGCGCAGGGCGTTCAGCGCCCCGACGATCTGATCCTGCCGGTCGCCGACCGTGCGGGCCTCCAACAGGTCGATCCCCAGACTGGCCAGAAAGCGGGCGATGGTGTTCAGGTTCGTATCCTGGGTCCGACCGGACAGGATTTCGTCGCCGATGATCAGGACAGCGGCAGCAGGGGCGGCTTGATCGGTCATGCCCTTCAGATAGGCGCCGCCTGCCCCCGCGTCATCGGCGCCGCCTGACGAGGTTGAGGTTTTATGCTAGTCTCGCCATCTGACACTCAAGAAACAGCCCAGCCGCCCTCCCCTTCGGCGGCGCGCCCGAAAGCAGATCATGTACGAGACCCCCGACCTGGATAACGACGCCTTCGTCCGCAGCCACGAAATCCGCATCCACGACGCGGAGGCCTTCGAGGGCATGCGCAAGGCCGGACGTCTGGTCGCCGAAGCCCTGGACATGATCGGCGAGCACGTGAAGCCCGGCGTGACCACGGGCGAGTTGGACGACCTGGTGCGCGAGTTCACCCTGGCGCGCGGCGGCATCCCCGCCTGCCTTGGCTACAAGGGCTATACCAAGACGATCTGCACCTCGATCAACCACGTCGTCTGCCACGGCATTCCCGGCGACAAGGTTCTGAAGGAAGGCGACATCGTCAACATCGACCACACGGTCATCGTCGACGGCTGGCACGGCGACAGCAGTCGCATGTTCCCGGTCGGCGAGATCAACGCGCGCTCGAAAAAGCTGATCGACGTCACCTATGACTCGCTGGAGCTGGGCCTGGCCCAGGTCAAACCGGGCAACACCTTCGGCGACATCGGTTTCGCCATCCAGAAATACGTCGAGGCCCAGCGCATGAGCGTGGTCCGCGACTTCTGCGGCCACGGCATCGGCCGCGTCTTCCACGACAGCCCCAACGTCCTGCACTACGGCCGTCGCGGCGAGGGCGCCGTGCTGAAGCCCGGCATGTTCTTCACCGTCGAGCCGATGGTGAACCTGGGCAAGCCGGCGGTGAAGGTGCTGTCGGACGGCTGGACCGCCGTGACCCGCGACAAGTCCCTTTCGGCCCAGTGCGAGCACACCATTGGCGTGACCGAAGACGGCCTGGAAATCTTCTCGGCCTCGCCGAAGGGCCTGTTCCGTCCGAAATTCTGAGCTAGTCTCCCCTCCGGGGGAGGCTGATGCTCGATCAACCGCCGGAAAAGCCGAAGGCCAAGCCGCACCACGCCGGTCATCGCGAGCGGCTGCGCGAACGCGCGCGCGGCGCCGGCATCCACCACCTGCCCGACTACGAACTGCTTGAGCTGTTTCTGTTCCGCAGCCAGCCGCAGGGCGATGTCAAACCCATCGCCAAGGCCCTGCTGACCCGCTTCGGGTCGCTGGCGGCCGTCCTGGCCGCCTCGGTCGAGGATCTGATGACCGTCCGGGCCGAGGATTCGCGCGGCCGTTCCAAGGGCGTCGGCGCCGAGACCGCGCTCGACCTGGCCGCCCTGCACGAAGTCTCGCGTCGCGTGACCAAGGAAGAGGCCAACAAGCGCACCGTCATCTCGTCGTGGACGGCCCTGCTGGCCTATGTCCGCCTCAGCCTTCAGCACGAACCGCGCGAGCAGTTCCGCGTCCTCTATCTGGACAAGAAGAACCAGCTGATCCTCGACGAGATTCAGAACCGCGGCACGGTCGATCACGCCCCCGTCTATCCGCGGGAGGTGGTGCGGCGGGCGCTGGAGCTGTCGGCCAGCGCCATGATCATCGTCCACAACCACCCCTCGGGCGACCCGACCCCCAGCCGCGCCGACATCGACATGACCAGGCAGGTGATCGAGGCCGCCCGCTCGCTCAGCCTTCAGGTCCACGACCATCTCATCGTCGGCCGCGAGGGCGTGGCCAGTTTCAAGCAACTGGGTTTGATGTGACCATACTCACCACCGACCGCCTGACCCTGACGCCCGTCGCCGTCAGCGACTTGAATGACCTGATCGGCCTGTGGGCCGACGCCGACTTCACCCGCCACATCATGGGGCGCGGCCTGTCGGAAGAAGAAGTCTGGTTCCGACTGCTGCGCGACATGGGCCACTGGCAGGCCAAGGGTTATGGCAACTGGTCGATCCGAGAGACGGATAGCGGCGCCTATGTCGGCAGCGTCGGGGTGCTGGACTATCGCCGCGAGATGACCCCGGCCTTCGACGCGCCGGAACTGGGCTGGGGCGTCGCCCCCGTCTTCCAGGGACAGGGCCTGGCCCATGAAGCCGTCCAGGCCGCACTAGACTGGACCGACGCCTATCGGCTGGAGCCGCGCACGGTTTGCATGATCTCGCCTGAAAACACCGCCTCGGTGAAGCTGGCCGAGCGGCTCGGGTACCGCCCCTATGCCGAGGCGAACTACAAGAACTCGACCGTCACCCTGTTTGAACGTCCCCGCACGGTTGCGGGCTGACAGACGGCCCGCACCTCTTTAGGTTTTACAGTTCAGATCCGACCTGCCGGTTTCGAGAGTAGCTTCATGCCCATGTCCGCCGACGTCCTTCGCGCCCACCTGGTCGAGGCCTTCCCCGATGCGGACATCGCCATCGAGGATCTGGCCGGCGACGGCGACCACTATCGCGCCCGCATCGTCTCCGTCGCCTTCAAGGGCCTGCCGCGCGTGCGCCAGCATCAGCTCGTTTACGGCGCATTGAAGGGACAGATGGGCGGCGAACTGCACGCCCTGGCGCTTGAGACCTCCGCTCCTGTCGAGGCGGACTGACTCGTGCGCTATCGCCCGTTCGGCGCATCAGGCGCGGCGGTTTCCAATCTGACGCTCAGCCTGGGCGTAGAAACCCTGTCGCGCGGCCGCGTCGCCCTCAGCGAACTGATCTTCACCGCGCTGGAAGCCGGAGTGAACAGCTACCACCTCGAGAATGCAGACCCCGCACTGGCCGAAATCGTCGGCGAGGCCCTGGGACACGTCGAGCGACGTCTGGTCAGCGTCGGCGTCTCCCTGGGGGTCGGCGACGGCCGCAAGAAGGACTTTCGCGACTTTTCGGCTGACGGTCTCACCAGCGCCATCGACCGGGCCCTGCATGCCTCGGGCCTGGGCTGGTTCGACGTGGCCGTGCTGGACGAGCCCGCCGATGACGAACTGCCGCAAGCTTCGCTGATCGCGCTGAAGGCTCTGCGCAAGGCCGGTCATGTACGCCTTCTGGGGGTTTCGGGCGATTCCCCGGTGATGGACGTCTATGTTTCGACGGGCGCCTTCGACGTCCTCTACACCCCCTTCCACGCCAATGTGGAATGGCGCATTCGTTCGCGCATGCGGGCCGCCCGCGAACGCGACATGGCCATCTTCACCTACGACTACTTCCCCGAAAGCCTGTCGACCGAACGCAAGGCCGCGGGCGCAGGCGCGACGACGAAAAAGAAGGGGCTGTTCGGCTTCGGCGGCAAACCTGTCGAACAGGGCATGTCAAACCCGGGTTCTTTCGCCTTTCTGCATCAGACCCCGAACTGGAAAGCCGAGGAAATCTGCCTGGCCTTCACCCTGACCGATCCCGCCATCTCCAGCGTTCTGGTTCACGCCGTGAATCCCGAACGAATGGAGGCCCTGGCGGCGGTCCCCGAGCGTGATCTGCCGCCGGGTCTCTCCGCACAGATTGAGATGGCGCGCGTCGGGTCGGCGGTCGCCTAACCGCCCATCGCCGTGAACGGCCCGTTGAGGAAGCCGGGCTTGCGATAGGTCAGGCGCTGACCGTCGGCGCCCAGGACCCGTCCCCCCGCCGCTTCCAGCACCGCCTGCCCCGCCGCCGTGTCCCACTCCGACGTCGGCCCTGTGCGCGGATAGGCGTCAAAACGCCCCTCGGCGATCAGGCAGAATTTCAGGGACGAGTCCGTGCCCTGCCACTGGGTGCAGCCGTGCCGGGCGGCCAGACGCGTCGCCTCTTCGTCGGTCAGGCTATGGCTCAGAAGCGCGATGCCCTCGGCCGGACGGGCGCGCACCCTGATCGGCCGCCAGGCCTCGCCAAAGACACGGCGCACCGCCCCCTTGCCCGGCGCCGTCGAGGCCCAGGTCACGCCGGTCGCCGGGGCGGTCACCACGCCCGCGACAGGCGCGTCGCCGCGCATCAGGGCGATATTGACGGTGAAGCTCTCGCGCCCCTGAACAAAGCCCTTGGTCCCGTCCAGGGGATCGATCAGCCAGAACCATTCGCCGACCACGGCGGGCAGGCCGTCAGCGGCCGAGGCCTCCTCAGCCACAGCCTCCACCTCGGGCCAACGCTCCGCCAGCCGCTTCAGGATCAGGGCCTCGGCGGCGCGGTCCGCCTCGGTCACCGGGCTGGCGTCGGACTTGGTCTCGACCACCGTGCCAGCCCGCCAATAGGGCAGGATCAAACGCGCGGCCTCCTCGGCGATGTCGGCGATGGTCCCGGCGAGGGCGCCGGAAGCGAGGTCGGTCTCAAGAGAGTGCGTCATGTCATCGCCTCGATAGCCCATGCGCCCGGTTTCAAGAACCGGCAAATCAGGTCAGCCTTGACCATTCCCGCCAGCAGACCGCCCGATCGATGACCTTCCCTGATCTTTCCGCCGCCTCGCCTTCGGCCGACCTCGCCGCCGCCGACCTGCCCGCAGCCAGTCTGCCCGCAGGTGGGGCCGAACTGGCCGCCTTCATCGCCGGAAAGCTGTGCCACGACTTCATCAGCCCGGCGGGGGCCATCATGTCGGGCCTCGATCTGCTGGAAGACCCCACCGCCCAGGACATGCGCGACGACGCCATGGGCCTGATCCGCCAGAGCGCGAAAAAAATGGTCGCCCACGTCCATTTCGCCCGCGTCGCTTTCGGCGCCGCCACCACCAGCGAACAATTCCTTTCGGCTGAACTGCACGGCCTGGTGGCCGGCCTGTCCGAGGGGGGGCGCGCCAGCCTGGAGTGGCGCATTCCGGAAGGGACCGCCTTCACCAAGCCCCAGGCCCGCATCCTGATCAACCTGGCCTGGATGACCCTGGGCGCCCTGCCCACCGGCGGCGTCGCCACCGTCACTGTCCGACAGGAAGGCGACCGTCTGCTGTTGATCGGCTCGGCCGAAGGCGCGCGTGCGCGCCTGAAACCCGAAGCCCTCACCGGGTTGAAGGGCGAACGACTGCTCGAAGGCCTGGCGGGCCAATGGATCCAGCCCTACTGGCTATGGCTGGCCGTCAACGAGACGGGCGGCCGCCTGGATGTCGCCTCCGACGAAGGTCGCGTCGGCTTGATCGCCCATGTTCCAGCCTGACAACCGCGATCTGGACCCCCGCCCCCAATCGTCCGTTAACCCCCAGAGCCGATCATGATGCGAGGCGCGCCGCCCTTCGCACCCAACGGGATAAAGCCCTTGCCGCCCCAGACCTGCCTGATCGTCGATGACAGCCGGATCATCCGCAAGGTCGCGCGCCGCATCGTCGAGGACCTCGGCTTCGAGGTGGACGAGGCCGCCGACGGCGCCGAAGCCCTGACCTATTGCATGGGGGTCATGCCCCATGTCGTGCTGCTGGACTGGCAGATGCCGGTCATGGACGGCCTCAGCTTCCTGCGTCGCCTGCGCGACCTGCCCGGCGGCCGCGCGCCCAAGGTCCTGTTCTGCACCATAGAGACCCGCGCCGACCGGATCGCAGAAGCCCTGTCCGCAGGGGCCGACGATTATGTTATGAAGCCGTTCGACGGCGAGATCCTTCATTCAAAACTCGCCGAAGTGGGAGCTGTTCAGTCACCGTCATGACGCCGGAGGATTTTGATCGCCTTCAGACCTTGCTGGCGACGCGCGCCGGCTTCCGGCTGACGCGCGACCGGATGCATCTGGCCGAGCATCGACTGGGTCCCGTAGCGCGCCGCGAAGGCTACCATAACGTCGAGGCCATGCTGGCCAGCCTGTGGGGCAAGCCCGTGGCCTCGCTCGGCTGGGCGGTGATCGAAGCCCTGCTGAACGGCGAGACCTGGTTTCGTCGCGACCGCGCCGCCTTTGATGTCTTTTCACGCGAACTGATGCCGGCCCTGACCGCCGCTCGTCCCGGCGGCAAGGTGCGCCTGTGGTCAGCGGGCGCCTCAACGGGCCAGGAAGCCTATTCCCTGGCCATCGCCGCTCTGGAGAACAGCGCCGACGTCGAGATCCTCGCCACCGACCTGTCCCGGCAGGCGATCGATAAGGCGACCTCGGGCCTCTACACCTCCTTCGAGATCCAGCGCGGCCTGTCGGCGCGCGCCATGCTGCGCTGGTTCGAACAGACCGACGACCACTGGCGCGCCCGGCCGGAGTTGCGCAGCACCGTCAGGTTCGAACGCGCCAATCTTCTGGACGAACCCGCAAACGACCGGCAGTTCGACGTCATCTTCTGCCGCCACCTGCTCACGGACCTGGAACCGGCGCGTCGCGCCCAGGTGCTGGACATGCTGGAACGACAGCTGGTGGACGACGGATGCCTCTTCCTCGGCGTCGATGAACGGCCTGACGGCGACAGCGTCGCCTTCCGTCCCGTCGCCGGTCGCAAGGGCCTCTATGTGAAAGCGCCCTCGGCCCTGCGTCGCGCCGCCTAAGCCGTCAGCAGCCCCTCGATCGCCGCCGCCTTGACCCGCGCGATCGGAACCTCGCCGAAGACCAGGTCCGTCGCGCCGAAATACTCGGCCTGATTCATCGCGCACCAGTCGGTGGTGACCAACCGTACGCTGGACCTGTTTCCCACGTCGCTCGCCGCGCCATAAAGGAAGTCGCCGCTGCGCTCGGCCAGGGGCATGGGCCGGTCCTGATTGGCTCGCGCCATGAAACCCGCCAGCCGTTCGGTCGGAACCTCCGCGACCATCAACTTGCCATCGAACCGCACGACGGCGTCAAAGGCGTATCGCGTCACCGGCCCCGCGGGCAGGCCGGTCCCCAGGGTCGTGTGGCCGATGAAGCCGGCGTCCGCGCTCGCAACTCGCGCCAGGGCGGAGGCGACGGCGCGACCGGTCTCGCCCAGCGTCATAGCGCGTGGACTGACGCCCAGCACCGCCTTCTCCTCATCCGTCAGGTGGGTCGCCAGGGTTGTCGCGATCAGACTGGCGAGGCGCGGCGATGGCGTGGCGTTTACGTCCACCGCCGTCGAGCTCGCCGCAATCCGCCCGTCGTCATACAGGGTCGCCGTCGTATAGGCGTTGCTCCACGATCCGGTGTGGACGTAGGCGCTGCGCCCCTGTTCGTGCTGGAACAGCAGATGGTTGTGCCCGCCGATCATCAGGGCCCCGTCGGGCAAGAGGGGCAGAATGTCACGGTCACCGGCCACCCCCGCATGGCTCATCACCAGCATCAGATCAGCGCCGTCCAGCAGGCGCGTCAGGTTCATCCGCGCCCATTCACCCGGCTCGGGAATCGACAACCAGTCGCGGCTGGCCTTGGGATAGGTGTTCAGGGAATCCGTCCCCGCCCCGACGACGCGCAGCGACCGTCGGCCCAGCGGCACGGTGACCGCAGCCTCGGCATAGGGCCGCCCTGAGCGTGCATCCAGAATATTGCTGACCACCAGGAGGCCCAGCCCCCGCATCCGCGCCACCACTTCGTGCAGGTCCGGCGTCAGATCGTTGTCGTGGTTGCCCAGATTGACCACCGTGGGCGCCAACTTCGGCAGTTCGGCCAGAAAGGCCCAGTCGATCACGCCTTCCGACCGCACCGAGACGACATTGCCGTGTTCAAAGCTGTCTCCGTCCACGGCGATCAGATGCGGAACCTTGGCCCCCGCGATCTCGGCCTCCAGTGCGGCCAGCAGCTGTCCGGTGCGCTCATAGGCGGAATGAAGGTCCGACATGGCCAGCACGCGGGCCGCGATCGACGGCGCCAACGCGCCGAAAGCCGGAACGACGGCGGCGGCGGCCGTCATCTGAAACAGGCGGCGGCGATGAAGAGAGTTGGTCATGCAGCGTCCCTGGCGGTCGCGTCCGGCGCATTCAGGGACTTCTCACCAAAATCGGCGGCGCAGCCCCGCCGTTTCGCATGAGGCATTGCGCCGCACAATAGCGGCGCCCTGGCGATGGCCTCTGAAGTCGCGAGTTTTCCCCCACCGTGTCCGTGTCGTGAAAGCTTCATCGAACCGGCCCTCACGAAGCTGGAAAAAGCGTCGCCGCAGACCTAGGCCCTCGCCCAGTTTCAACGAGGACCCTCCCCCCATGTCCCCTCGCCTTACCGCACTCGCCGCCTCCGCCAGCGGCCTCGCCCTGCTGATCGCCGCCCCGGCCCTGGCCCAGACCGCGCCCCAGGCCGACGTCGCCGCCGAACAGGCCGTCAGCATTGACGAGATCGTCGTCACCGCCCAGCGCCGCAGCGAGAACATCCGTGACGTGCCCTTCGCCGTTACGGCGATGAACACCGAGACCCTGAACACCCTCTCCTCGGGCGGCGGCGACATCCTGCAACTGTCCGGCCGCGTGCCCAGCCTGCAGGTCGAGAGCTCGAACGGCCGTTACGCCCCGCGCTTCTACATCCGCGGTCTCGGCAATGTGGACTTCGACTTCAACGCCTCGCAGCCCGTGTCGGTCGTGCTGGACGACGTGGTGCTGGAGAACGTCTACCTGAAGGGCTTCCCCCTGTTCGACGTGAAACAGGTCGAGGTTCTGCGCGGCCCGCAAGGCACCCTGTTCGGCCGCAACACCCCGGCGGGCGTGGTCAAGATCGACACCATCAAGCCTGGCGAAGACTTCACCGGCTTCGGCTCGCTGGCCTACGGCAACTACGGCTCGACCCGGGCCGAAGTCGGCGTCACCCTGCCGGCCTCGGACACCCTGTCGGTCCGCGTCGCCGGTCTGTGGAACCACCGAGACGACTGGGTCAACAACGCCTATGACGCCCCCTTCGCCAAGAAGGACGGCAAGGACCTCGGCAATTTCGATGACTTCGCCGGCCGCATCCACGTCGCCTGGACCCCGACCGATCGCCTGTCGACCTTGCTGACCCTGCAGGCCCGAGACTACGAGGGCACGGGCACGATGAACCGCGCCAACGTCCTGACCAAGGGTTCGAACGAACTGAACGACCGGTTCGATCGGGACACCGTTCACTACGACGGCGGCCGCAACAACTTCCAGAAACAGCAGACCACCTCGCAGTCCTTGCAGGTCGCCTATGACTTCGGCCCCGCCACCCTGACCGGCGTGGTCGGTTCCTACCAGGGGTCATCCGCGGGCGACGGCGATATCGACGGCGGCGTCCTGGGCGACCCGATCAACAGCGGAACCGTTCCCTTCCCTTCGGAAACCGGCACCCTGACCAGCGACCTGATCCAGAACACCTATGAACTGCGCCTGTCGTCGAACGGCGACGGCCCGTTCGGCTGGCAGGTCGGCGCCTTCTACTGGAATGAGCGCTTCAACCTGGTTTCGGGCACCTTCAACGGTTTCGGCGCCGTCGCCCCGACGGTCGTCGGCGACATCGTTCAGAAGTCAGACTCTTGGTCGATCTTCGGTCAGGGACGGTATCAGGTCACTGACGCCCTGAAACTGACAGCTGGCGTGCGCTACACCGACGACAGCCGCGACTTCCGTGGCCGCCGGATCATCCCGGCGGGGAGCCCCAGCACCATGCTCCCCCTGGCCAATGTGACGAAATCGGTCGGCGATCAACAGATCAGCTGGGACATCAGCGCCGTCTATGAAGTCAGCCCCGACCTGAACCTGTTCGCCCGTGTGGCCGACGGCTATCGCGGGCCGTCGATCCAGGGCCGCATCACCTCTTCGGATCTCGTAACCACCGCCGACTCCGAAACCGTCATGTCCTACGAGACCGGCTTCAAGGCCCGCCTGTGGAACGGACGCGCCCGCCTGAACGGTACCGTCTACTACTATGAAGTCTCGGACCCGCAGTTCACCGCTATTGGCGGCCAGGGCAATTTCAACCAGCTGATCAACGCCGCCAAGGGTGAAGGCTATGGCGTTGAAATCGACGGCGACGTCTATCTGGGCGCCGGCTTCAGCCTGGCCGGCGGCTTCGCCTGGAACCACACCGAGATCAAGGACAAGGATCTGCTGGTCCCGATCTGCCGCATCCCCTCCGCCGGCGCGGCGCCGATCTGCACCCCGACGGACCCGCTGGTGACGGTCGGCACTACGCCGCGCGCCAACATCAACGGCAACCCCTTCCCGCAAGCGCCGGAATACACCGCCAATCTGACGCTGAACTACGTCCGCCCGATCGGCGGCGACGCCGAACTCTTCGTCTCCACCGACTGGGTGCTGCGCCAGGACTTCAACCTCTTCCTCTATGAGGCGGTCGAGTTCCGTCAGGACAGCCAGTTCGAGGGCGGCCTGCGTGCGGGCTGGCGCGACCTGGGCCGTGGTCTGGAAGCCGCCGCCTATGTCCGCAACATCACGGACGAGGCCAATGTCATCGGCGCCATCGACTTCAACAACCTGACGGCCTTCGTCAACGAGCCGCGCATGTACGGCGTGGAGCTGACCAAGCGCTTCTAAGCCTTTACGGCTGATCGCGTCGGAGGGCGGCGGCGGGGAGACCTGTCGTCGCCCTCTTGCCATCCGGGCCCAGCTTGGCCCTACTGCCTCCCGGATCGGGGAGGATCTTTCTCATGCGGCTGGCCCTGCTGTTCGGATCGCTGACGCTCGCCTTCTTGCTGGCGGTGTGGACCACCCAGATTCCCAAGCCTCGCCCCATGGACGCGCCCGCCGCCGCCTTCTCGGCCGCGCGGGCCATGACCGACATCGAACAGATCGCCCGCGCCCCGCACCCGGTCGGCTCGGCCGAGCACGCCCGCGTCCGCGCTTACCTCGCCGCCCGCATGACCCGGCTGGGTCTGTCGCCGCAGGAGCAGGCAGGGCCGCTGTCGCCCGGCGCGATCCAGCGGCTGAAGCAGGCGGGCGGCGATCCCGACGCCGCGAACAATCAGGCGATCAATCTGGTCGGCGTCCTGCCCGGAAAAGACCGCAGCCAGCCCGCCGTCATGCTGATGGCCCACTACGACACCGTGGTCGGCTCACCGGGCGCGGCTGATGATTCCACCGGCGTCGGCGCCGTGCTGGAGGCCGTTCGCGCCATCCAGGCGCGCGGCCCGGTCGAGCGCGATCTGGTCGTCCTGCTGACCGACGCCGAGGAACTGGGCCTGGACGGCGCCCGCATCTTCTTCGGCGGCCATCCGCTGCGCGACCGCATCGGCTCCGTGGTCAATCTGGAGGCTAGAGGCGGCGGCGGCCGCGCCGCCATGTTCGAGACCGGGCGTGAGGCCGGCCCCACCGTCGACCTGTTCCGCCGCGCCGCCGCCCGCGCCGACGGCGGAACCACCGCCACCTCGCTCGCCGTCTTCATGTACGAACAGATGCCCAACGGCACCGACTTCACCATTCCCAAGGATCGCGGCGTCGGCGGGTTGAACTTCGCCTTCATCGGCCGCCCGGCCCAGTACCACTCCGCCGACGCCACGCCCGAGAACCTTGACCAGGGCGCCCTGCAGCACCTCGGCTCTCAGGCGCTGGAGGCCGCCGACGCCCTGCTCCGCACGCCCGCCCTGCCCGCCAAGGGCCCCAATACCGTCTATGCCGACGTCTTCGGCCGTCTGATGCTCAGCCATTCGGCGGTGATGGGCTGGGGCTTGTTGGGCCTGACCGCCCTGTTCGGCGCCTTCGCCGCCTGGCGCGCCCGACGCGCGACCGGCCTCAACGCGGGACAGGTGGGCCACGGCCTGCTGGACGGCTTGTGGTTCCTGTCCGCCGGACTGGTGCTGGCCCAGGCCGTGCGCCTGCTGGCCGGGCCGATGTCGAGCCGCGCCGCCTCGTCCGAAACCTACTATGTCCTGCTGCGCCGCCTGCCGTGGATGGAGGCGGGCGCCGTCCTGACCATCCTGGCGCTCGCCCTGCTGTTCCTGACCGGCGCGCGCTGGTCGCGGCCGCGCACAGTCGCGGCGACCGTCGCCGTCCTGACGCTGCTGGTCCTGCTGATCGGCGGCTTCAGCCCGGTTATGCTAGGCGCGGGCGTCATCGCCGCCGCCCTGTCGCTGTGGCCGGTCAAGGCCCCTGGCTCCACCACGTCCTCGACCTGGGGCGGCTGGTTGGGGCTGATCGCCCTCGTCTTCCTGCTGGCCTGCGTGGTTCAAGGCGCGGCCCCCGAAGCCGCCCTGCTGTTCGTCTGGCCCGCCCTGCTGGCCGCGACGGCGGCGGCGCTGGCGGCCCTGATCAGCCCCGATCTGACCCGTCCCGCCAGCCTGATCCCCACCGCCGTCGCCGGCGTGGTCGGCGGCGCCTGGCTGATGGGCCTGGGCCATTTCGTCTTCCTCGGCGTCGGCATGGACCTGCCCGGCGCCCTGGCCTTGATCGGCCTGCTGGCCCTGCTGTTCCTGCGCCCGCTCGCCCCGCCGGTCTCAACCATCCGACTGGTCCTCATCGGCGCCGCCGCCTGCCTCGTCCTCGCCTGCGGCCTCACCCTCACCGCCCGTTTCGCCGAGCCCGCCCCCGCCGTGGCCAAGGCCCTGCCCTGACCGCGCCCCGCTGGCGAAACCCCGTCCAAACGTCTATCGCAGCCTGATGTCCCACGATCCCGTTCTCGTCACCGGCTCCGCCGGCTTCATCGGCTTCCACACCGCCCGGCGGTTGCTGGAGCGCGGCGAAACGGTCATCGGCCTGGACAACCTCAACGCCTACTACGACCCGGCGCTCAAACACGCCCGTCTGGCCTTGCTGCAAGAACATCCGAACTATCGCCACCACACCCTTGACCTGGCCGACCGCGCCGGTGTCGCCGCCCTGTTCGCCGAGCACGCCCCGCGCCGCGTCGTCCACCTCGCCGCCCAGGCCGGGGTCCGCTACAGCCTCGAAGCGCCCGAGACCTATGTGGATTCCAACGTGGTCGGCTTCCTCAGCATCCTCGAGGGCTGCCGCGCGACCAAGGCCGCCAACCTCGTCTTCGCCTCGACCAGCTCGGTCTTCGGCGCCAACGCCGCCCTGCCGTTCTCGGTGCGCGACCCGGCCGACCACCCGCTGACCGTCTATGCGGCGACCAAGCTGGCCAATGAGGCCATGGCCCATTCCTACGCCCATCTGTTCGGCTTCCCGGCCACGGGCCTGCGCTTCTTCACCGTCTATGGACCGTGGGGCCGCCCGGACATGGCCCTGTTCAAGTTCACCCGCGCCATCCTCAAGGACGAGCCCATCGACGTCTATGGCGAGGGCAAGATGAGCCGCGACTTCACCTACGTCGACGACATCGTCACCGGCGTGATCGCGGCGCTCGATCGCCCCGCCGCCATCGACCCGAGCTGGGACGCCAAGGCTCCCAACCCCGCCACCAGCGGCGTCGCCCCCTGGCGCATACTCAACCTGGGCGCCGGTCGCCCGGTCGCCCTGATGCGCTACATCGAGGTGCTAGAGGAAAAACTGGGCCGCAAGGCCAGGCTGAACCTCATGCCCATGCAGGACGGCGATGTGGCCAACACCGAGGCCGACGTGACCGACACCCTGGCCGCCCTCGACTACGCCCCCACGACCCCTGTCGAAGATGGCGTCGGCCATTTCGTCGACTGGTACTGCAACTTCTACCGCGAGAACTGAGGCCCGGCGGCCGCGCGCCGCGCTGCATCCGGGGCGCCGGTTCTCAATCAGGGCGTCGATGATAGGGTGGGGCCCATGCGCGACCTTCCCGGAAAGCCCCTGGCGAGCCGAAGCCTCAAGGCCCTGGCCCTCTTCATCACCTGCATCACGCTGTCGGGTTGTTACGCCTGCTCGCTCAACGGCGGCTGGGAAGGACAGATGAACCCGTTCTGTGTCGAGAAGGACGCGCTGGTCGGTCCCATCTCCTTGCCGAAAAGCGTTGCGACGTACCCGCCCGAAACCTACAGCCAACCAGACCTAGCGATTGCTACTCAGCAGGATCGCCCCAGCTACCATGCGTTCAGCGCGTCAATCGGGAACAGCAACAGTCGAGATGCGATCGAAATCACCCCCCGCAGGATCGCTGACGCCAAAACATGACGCCAGTTAATGGCATGAAATGCACGACACCTCGGTCGATGAAGCCTTACAGGTAAGGGAAGACAAGAAACCCCAGTCGGCACAGAGCGGACCAGGGTCTCGAAGTGGACTTGGTTTTCTAGGACTTCGCGTTCCTACGACTCGCTCATGCTCGACACCAGCAACCGGGGGCGCTGACGTTCGATCAGGTCAACCGTTTGGGCGTCGCAGAGGCTCGGGGCATCGAGGCTGAACCATGTGCGATCCCGATCAAGGGCGAGATGGATCAACCCCCAAACGCCGTCCTTCGCAAACCGCCGCTCCAACTCATCCTGAAGCCCGGCGCGCGTCCAAGGCGCCACGTCAGGATCCGCCAGTCTTTGGCGCGTATTGTCACTGATCAGCGCATCGAGCGCTCTCGCTGCAAGGGCGCGCGCGCGGACAGCTTCATCCAGAGCAGCACGTCGCGGGTAGATCTGATCGAACCTCCAATCGGACCGAAACTCCACATAGCAACCCTCCCAGACGAGGTTCCAATGCATGCGATGAAATACGTACTTGATCGCCTTACGAGCGGCGTCAGCTGACACAACCTGATCCAACCCCACGAAGACCCGGAAACACTCTCGATCGAGAGGGTCAGAGAGACTCGCGACGTGCGCCCAGGCATCGCGCTCCCACTTCATTATCGACTGATCGAAATGCCTCAGAAGTTGAGAGCGAACGAGACAGCAGACACGCCAGCGCAAGCCATCAAGGAAATCCGACGAGGCCGCGTCGTCTGGCACCTGAAGGCTCAGCTTCCGAATGCGTGTCTTGTTCAGCTCGTTGCGCACCACCTCGACCAGACGGTTGGCGATCCAGGCGCGAGCGACATCAGAGACTTTCCACGAAGCTCCGCTAGAGAGCGCCTGCGCAAAAACATCGTCATACTCCACGTCAAACTTCAGGGGAGCCCTTCCGATGGTCCTGGCGACGGGGCTGGTGTTCCTCGGCGCCGGGGCGGTGCTGAGCCAGGTGTTCCGCCTGCTGGGCCCGACCTATCACACCAAGGTCACGGCTCACTGGAGCGTCAGGGGCTTCTTCTTCCTCTCGACCGCGGTTCTGGTGGCGCGGGGGCTGTCGTTCATCTTCCCCGGCCGAGCCTTCGCGGTTCAGCATATGAGTCTGCTGGTCCCGGCCTCGGCCGTGGTCATGCTGGGGCTGTCGCTGATCCTGCTGGAGTGGGTAATGCGCGACCGCGCGCCGCCGCCCTGGACAGAGCGCATCCTCGGCCTTGTTGCCCGTCGGGGCGTGTCCGAAGAGGCTGTCGCGGAGCTGGCCTTCGCCCTGCCGCCTGAGCCGCATGGGCGATCCGCCAGCGAGCATCAGCCCTGTCGTGTCGTCAGGCTGGGCATGATGGCCGGCGCCGCTGTTCTGATCCTGATCGTGGTCGGGGTGGTGCTGAGCGCGGCCGGAGGCTAGCTGCCCGGGTTCTGTATCCATCGCGCCGCGCCGACGACCAGAAGCAGGACGCTGAAGATCGTCAGGCCGATGGTCGAGGGAATGAGGTGCGGATGCCATGGCGCGCGGTTCCGCAGCTTCCCCCAGGTGTCCAGGCACCAGATCAGGCCGCAGCCGCCGAGAACAATATCCACCCAAGCTGGCCAGATCATCGGTTCAGCCTCACGTGATCTATCGCGGCCGAAAATCGATCACTTCATCAGCAGGCTCAAAGCCATGGGCCCGGGCTCGCCGCGCCGCGCCCTCAACCGAAGCCATCATGTGATCGGGCCGACGGCGTGGGCGACCGTCAATCAACGGCGCGAACTCGTACCAGGTCCGCAGGCCTGCCCCTGGGGCATCAGACGTCACGCGCAGAATGACGGCGTTTTTCATTGGCGCTGGCCCCTCCCTGAGCCGGTCACTGACGACCGTCATACGTAAAATTACGTAACATCACAATCTGAACTGGAGACCATCATGGCCTATCGCCTTGGTGCGCAGTCGCGCGCCGAGCTTAAGGGCGTGCACCCCGACCTCGTCCGCGTGGTCGAGCGCGCCATCGTAAACACCGCGCAGGACTTCAGCGTTCATGACGGCCTGCGCACGCTGGAAGAGCAGAAGCGCTACGTCGCCTCGGGCGCCTCGCAGACCCTGAACTCCAAGCACCGGGCGCAAGCGGACGGATACGGCCATGCCGTCGACCTGGTCCCGTTCATCAACGGCAAGATGCGCTGGGAGTGGGAGCCCATCTATGTGATCGCCGCCGCCGTCTGGCAGGCCGCGCGAGAGCTTGGCGTCCCTGTCCGTTGGGGCGGAGCGTGGATCGACCTGGCCGACATCAAGATCGGCACGCCCGGCGCGATGAAGGCGGCGGTCGAAGCCTATGGCGCCGCGCGTCGCAAGGCCGGGAAGAAGGTCTTCACCGACGGTCCGCACTTCGAGTTGGTTCGATGATCGCTGCCTTCAAGGCCTTCGACACAACCGCCAAGATCATCTTCGGCCTGCTGGTCCTCGGGATCGTCCTGAGCCTGGCCATGGCCGTCTTCACCATGCGCAGCGCCCGACACGACGCCCGCAAGGCCGGGGCAGGCCAGACCTTCGCCGAGGGGCGCACCGGCGCCGCTCAGGACGCCAGCGCCGTCCGCGACCGCGCCGACACCCGAAACGACCAGATCACCAATGACGTCCAGGAAGGAACCGCCGATGTCCGTCAGGCCCCTGATCGCTCTGCTGCTACTCTCGCCGCTCGCCGGGGCGTGTGCCGGATCAACCCAGGTGCTGGGCCCGACTGTCGGCTGCTCCTCGCTGATCCCCAGCGGGTGGACTGAGCCTGTTCCGTCCGCCGCCCTGCCGCCGGCCGACGCCGTCGAGACCGACTGGCAGGTGTTCGGGATCGAGCAGACAGGTCAGCTCGCTCGCGCCAACGGCCGGACAGCGGACGTGGTGGAGATCGTGACGTCGTGCGAGGCGCGGGACACGGCGGCGGTCAGGCGAATAGAGCGGCCGTGGTGGGCCAAGCTCTGGCCGGGCTAAGCCAAATATCCAAAATTCGGACATTTCAGCGTCGAGCCTTCAAGCTCCGCTATGAGCCCCGTCGCCCTTACCTGGCGACGGGGCTTTCTGCTTTTGATCGGCGCGCAGCAGCCAAGCAGACGAGACGGCGAGAAAAAGACGAATTACGTCAATTGGTTGACTCGAATCAGCGAATCCGTGCATCGGCTACGGGTTGGTCGCTCTGCGTTCAACATACAGGAAAGGCCCGGGCTGTCACCCGGGCCTCTAATCAAACCGGCTGGCGGTTTGTTTTTGTGATCACGTGACGCTTATTGTCGTGTTCGAGGTTGCTGTCAATCCGCCAGCCATACTTTCGGGACCAAAGGAGCCCGGAATTTATGGTTGCTGCCAACTTCAATGGGCCGAGTCATCGGCTCACCTTCGATGACGCCGTCGCTATCTGGCTTCGGCACTGGGCTGGAGAATATCAGAACCGGATTGCCGCCAGCTTCGATGTCAACTCGGCGCGCGTGAACGAGGTCCTCAAAGGACACCGTCACATCGGCAGCGAAGACCGGGCGCGAGAGATCGCTGCTCGCGACGCCGCTTAACTAACCTCTCCGGGTTGGTGGCCCGCTCCGGTTCGCCGGGGCGGGCTTTCTTGCATTTGGAACCAAACCGGTGCCGCGTTGTTGAACGCTTGCAGACAGGCAGGGCTGGCCGCTTTGCTGTCTGTGTAGTCCCTGGGAGGGGACTAAGCGCCCCCGTCGTCCCTAAGCCGGCGGGGGCGTCTCGATTCTAGGCCTCAACCTTTCGGCAGCAGGCTCCGATACGGCGCGCCTCGGTCGCCCGCCTCGGCGCGGGTCAGCACCTTCGTTTCGAACAGGGATGAGACCACGACCTTCACGCCGCGGTGCCGGATGCCCTCGTCCAGCGTCTTGGCGGTTCGTTCGATCTGATAGAGCGTCTCGCACCAGTCGGTGCTGTTGGCCTCGATCAGCCCGGGTAACAGGTTCGCATCGCCGCCAGCGGCAGCGGCCATGGCGTCGATGGCGGTAGTCAGTTCGTCGGGGGTCATACCCGGCCGTCTACCTGAGTCTGCGCTCAGATGACCACCAGGGCCCCATCCGGCAGCGGACGCTGCAGTTCCTTCACGATCTCCCACGGCGCCGTCATCCACGCCTCTATCTCATCGGGCTCGGTCAGGATGACCGGCATGGCCTTGGGGTGAACCGACTTCACCGGCTCGCTGGGCTCTGTCGTCAGGAAAGCGAACAGGTCGCATGTCTCCATGCCGGTCTTGATCTTGCGGACGCAGGTCCAGTCGCGGACGTAGATGCCGGCGAAGAAGGCCAGGGGTTCATACTGGGTCTGGTCCAGTTCGAACCAGACCGGCCGATACCTGCCCTCGGCGTCACGGCCCGGCTCGCTGAAGGCGTCGAAGGGGACCAGGCACCGGTTCTCGGGTTTCAGCCATGGCCTCCAGTGCGCCGAGCTGGTGTTGCGGACGTTGGTCGTTCCGCTGTCAGGCTCCAGCTCCAGCAGCTTGGGAAAGTCCACGTCCTTGCCCTTGGCGCGCAGCTTATCGGCCCGCTTGGTGGCCGCATCCAGCAGGGCCTTCTTCGACGAAGGCATGCCCCAGCGCGCCAGCGCCAGTTCCCTGACGCCATCGGTGCCGGTTCTGACGATAGGCGCCGCGTAGTCGGGGTAGATGTCCCGCGGCTCCATGTTGCCGACGTCGGAGCGTATGGCGCGCGACAGGTCGAGGATCGCTTGGGGGCCGCTGCGCTGCCGGTAGAGGTTGCACATGGTCGGAACCTCTCACGGATTGTCTCGTTCGGCAAAAGACAGCGCCGGCTGTTTGAGCGGTGGCCCGGCTATCAGCGCCGCTCTCCTCTTCTTCGATGATGCGCGCTTGGCCCCTCGCCTGATCAGCGAGGGGTCTTTTTTTATCAAAGGTCCACCACGCCCCGCCTGATCAGGCCCTTGACCACGTCATCCTCAAGCGAAGCGGCGACCTCTCGCGCGAAGGCGCGCTGGGCTTCAGCCTCATCGAAGATCAGGCGTTCGGACGCCTTCCTGTGGGTGGTCAACCGAAAGAAGGTTTCCCGCTTCTGACGCGCCGCCAGATGCTCGACGCGCTCCAACTTCACCCCAGCTTGTGATCGTACCAGCTTCGACATGTCGACCTCCTATGGGAGATTCAGTCAGAGGCGCCGGGATTGGTTCCCTGGGGCTGGTCCAGACCGAAACGATACATAGGCGCTGGTTCACGCGGCTTGCCTGAGCGATCGGCGCCCGGCGCGAGACCGTCCATTGGAATGCCGTCGCCTGGATAGGTCCACGCGAAGCCGCCCGCGCCGCTCAGTTCAGCCCAACAGGCCTTGAGGGTGGCCGAGACCGCCATCAGCGGCAGGATCTGATCGCAGACCGGGTTCAGGCTCGCGTGGATGCGGCAGACGCGACGGTAGCAATCCGCCAACTCGCGTAGATCGGCGGCGTCGATGGCCGACTTCTTTGACGCTCCCTTGTAGCGACTCATGGAAGGGCCGTCCGCGGGTCGATGCCCTTGGCCTTCATGTCTTCGAAGAAGGCGCGCACCAGCTCGGTAGCGCCCGGCGCGATACGCTCCAAGTGCGCAAGGCTTCGCGCTTGCATGTTGATCAGAACCGGGTCGTGATCGGCGGCTTCGCCCTGGCTTCGAATGGCCAGCATCTTGGTCATTTCGATCTGGGCTGCGCTGGGAACGGCTTCGGTCATCGCGCCGGCCTCCCGACATGGGTCATGCCTGCGATCAGGCCCGCCATAAGGCTGACGGTCTTCTCGGGCATCTGGGGGTCGGTGCGGGCTTCAAGCTCCCGGTCCAGTTCGACCAAGTCGCGGGCAAACGCTTCGTCTGGGCCGCAGGGTTGCGTGTCCATGTCATCCTCCGAGGTTGCCGACCCGGGCGGACTCCTAAGGCGCCGACTGCGGCAACGCCAAGCGATTTGTTCTCTCTATGTTCGCGTCGTTGTTGAGCATTCAAATCCCGCATATCGGGTCTTCGGAATGAATTTCCTCATTCCCATTCAATCTCAACGATAAGGCCCAGAGCCTCTGCTGCTGCCACCATTTGGGCTGTCGTGGCGCGTGCTCGATAGAAGGCTTGACCTGTACCTGCCAGCGCATCGAGTTGGCGGAAGGTAAGACGCTGTCGGTCTACGGCTGCGGCGATGGCATCGTAAAGAGGATCGCCAACACCTTGTCGGCGATACCTACGCCCCAACCCCATCTGGCGGGCACGCGTACGAACCGTAGCATAAGGGATGTCGGGAAAGGCTCGCCTAATTTCGGGCCCGTAAGCTCCTGCCTTCCACAATCGAGCGAGTGTCTTGAGTTCGGCGACGGTCCAGCGGTGACGTTCCCTGGTCAGGCCTAATCCACGCGCCCGATTTCTCAAGGCGTAGTAGGTACGTCCCTGCAAGCACCCGAGTGCTCGAATATAATCTGGGTAGAGGCGCGTGAGGATCGCGTCCTCTTCTTCCGTCCACGGTCTCACGGAATGCGAGCGACTAACCGCCCCCCTAAAATTTTCACAGCCTGAACGGTCAAGCGATTGCTTCTTGCGGCTCGCCGGATACGGAACCGGCTTCCATGTCCAAGGTCCCGGTCTAGATCAGCTAAGGTGATGCAGAGATCGAATGCGCGCTGCCGGATTGCGTCGGCCAATGGATCGCGAGCAGGGAGCGGCCGTTTACGCGGTCGTCGCAGTCTATTGGAGTTAGCTTTTCCCCATACCTGTCGATTCGTCTTTGCGATTGCCGCCGCGATATCGACGACCAGTCTCTCCGACGGATAGTCGCGCAATACGACTTTTTCCTCACTGTGCAGCCACACCCTCAGCGGCCGAGCGAGGCCGAGACGCTGCGCCTTCCCCTTAATGGCAGCCCACGTTCGGAGGGGAATAGCATCGCCGCACTTCACCGGATCGGGGTAGTGCTGTCGCAGGGCGGCGAGTTCTTCATCGGTCCAGAGTCTTTGGCCCGCCCGGGTAAAGCCTGTGCGCGCATGAAATGCTCGTGTCGACGCTGCGGCATTTATAGCCGCGCGCTGATTGCGCGAAAGGACCAAGACTACATCCAAAGCCGAGCGATTAAATTGACGAAAAGCGCTTTAGGGTCAGCTTTAGGGCCGAACGGCTGGAGAGCCACTAGCGCGTTGATAATCTTCAGTAAAACGCCTTACCCTGGTGGAGCCGAGGGGAGTCGAACCCCTGACCTCGTCATTGCGAACGACGCGCTCTACCAACTGAGCTACGGCCCCGACCGACAGGCAGAGGCTGGAGATAGAGGGCGGCGCGGGGGGGTGTCAACGGGTCGCGGAGGAATCCTTGGCGTTCCCGAAAGGCCCCGCTAGAAACGGGTCTGCATTCAAAGGAACTTCGTTCATGGGCATCGGCGCCGGCGTCATCGGCTTCCTCTTCTTCGTGCTGGGCGCGCTGCTGCAGCTTCTGCTGTTCGCGATCATCGCCAATGCGATCCTCAGCTGGCTTTTCGCCTTCGACGTGATCAACTACCGCAACCGTTTCGTGGCCCAGGTGGCCGAGTTCCTGGACCGGTTCACCAGCCCCATCCTGGCGCCTCTGCGCCGGGTGATCCCGCCGCTGGGCGGCATCGACCTGACGCCGATCGTGGCCCTGCTGATCATCCAGGGCGTTCAGGGCTATCTGCTGCCGCCGCTCTATCAGGCGGCGCTGGGTCTGGCCGGCGGCTATTGAAGCGAAACGTTGAGGCGGGGACACGGCGGTCAGGAATCTTAATCCGGCCCCATTCCGCCCCTTGCGCGCGGCGGGCGGGCTCCTAAGGTGCCCGCGACTGGTCCCGACGGGACCGCAGAATGCGCGTATACATGACCACGATCAGGACAGTCGCCGTCATCGGCGCCGGACAAATGGGCTCGGGCATCGCCCAGACGGTGGCGACCGGCGGCTATCAGGTGCGGCTTTACGACCTGTCGGCCGAGCGGATTCCGCTGGCCCTGGGCGAGATCGCAGCCAGCCTGGCGCGCCGCGCCGCACGCGGCCTGATCACCCAGGCCGAGGCGGACGCCGCCCTGGCCCGCATCCAGCCGGTCACATCCCTGATCGAGGCCGCCAAGGCCGACCTGGTCATCGAGGCCGCGTCGGAGGACGAGGTGGTCAAAAAATCGGTCTTCGCCGACCTGACCCCGCTCCTGGACGCTGACACCCTGCTGGCGTCCAACACCTCGTCCATCTCGATCACCCGCCTGGCCTCGGTCACCGATCGGCCGGATCGCTTCATCGGCCTGCACTTCATGAAGCCTGCGCCGACGATGAAGCTGGTCGAGATCGTTCGCGGCATCGCCACCTCGGCCGCCACCCATGAAGCCGCCGTGGCCTTCGCCGAGAGCCTGGGCAAGATCACCACGGAGTCCGAGGACTTCCCCGCCTTCATCGTCAACCGCATCCTGGTGCCGATGATGAACGAGGCCATCTATGTGCTGTACGAGGGCGTCGGCGACGTCGCCTCGATCGACAAGGCGCTGAGGCTGGGCGCCAATCACCCGATGGGACCGCTGGAACTGGCCGACTTCATGGGACTGGATGTCGTCCTGGCCATCATGAACGTGCTGTATGACGGTCTGGCTGACAGCAAGTACCGCCCCTGCCCGCTGCTGGTGAAATATGTCGAGGCCGGCTGGCTGGGCAAGAAGAGCGGCCGCGGCTTCTACGACTATTCCGGCGCCGCGCCGGTCCCGACCCGCTGATGCTGCGCCTCGACCGGATAGAGGACCTGCCCGGCCTCAAGCGCGTCGCGCCTCAACGCTCGACGCAGCGGCTGGTGCTCGCCGCCCTGGCAGCAGCGGCCTGGCCGCCGCTGCTGATCACCCTGCTCGTCTGGCCGCCCGAGAACTGGGCTTCGGGCGTCGACACGGACTGGCGGCTGGTGTTGCTCGTCCTGGGCCTGATCGCCGCGCCCGTCGGCCTGTGGTTGTTGCGCCAGACCCATGCGCGGGTCGGCCGCCCCTCGACCCGCCTCGGCGTGGTTTGCCGGTTCATGGTGTTCGGCGGATTGCTGGCCGCCGGGGTTCAGACCCTGATCGCCGTCATCATGTCCCTGCTGTCGGTGGCCGCGTCGCAAAGTCTGATCCAGGGCCTGGGCGCGATGGAGACCACCCTGTTGATCTTCGGCGTCGCCGGCCTGCCGCTGGCGGTTCTGGTGGGCGTCAGCTACGCCCTGTGGGCCGGTCTGTGCGTGGCCTTCATCGCCTTTGCGCCCGCGCCCGTCGTCAAGGACCGCATGGGTCTTATGCAGAACGGCGCCGGCTGACATTACAGCGATTTAAGGTGCCTCGCCGAACTTGGACCCGCATGAGCGGCGAAGTTCAACGGGGGAAGCCGGCTCCATGATCGATCAGACGAAACCAGTGGATACGCCGCGCCCCGTGGCCGTCGGTGCGCGCATCCAGACCCTGGACGTGCTCCGCGGCGTCGCTGTTCTGGGCATATTGGCGGTCAACGCCGCCGCCTTCGCCCTGCCCATGGCGGCGGCCATGGCGCCCGAACAGTCGCCCTTTCCCCTGGTCGGAGCCGCAGCCGTGGCCCATTGGACGGTCGAGGTCTTCTTCCACCAGAAGTTCGTCACCCTCTTTTCCATGCTGTTCGGCGTCTCGATCTTTCTGGTCGGCGACGAACGCGGGAACGAGGCGCGCGGGCGGCTGTTGCGGCGTCGCCTGTTCTGGCTGGCCCTGTTCGGCCTGATCCACGGCGCCGCCTTCTGGTACGGCGACATCCTTCTGCTCTACGCCTGGTCCGGGCTATTCGTCATGCTGATGCGCTCCATGTCGCCCCGCTCGCTGATCCTGTTCGGGGCCGCCGCCACCCTGGGCCTGGCCACGCTCCAAGCCGGGACCATGTGGCTCACCGCCAACGGCCCGGCCGCTCTGGCCGACGCCCTCAGCGACGAGTCCATGGCCCTGGCCGAAGGCGCCGTGTCCGCCAGCATCGCGGCCTATCGCAGCGGCTGGCCGGCTGGCCTGATCGAAAACCTCAAGGCCTGGGGCTTCCTGCAAGGCATGAGTCTGTTCGGCTATGTCTTCTCGACCGTACCGCTGATGATGCTGGGCCTGGGCCTGTTCAAGGTCGGCTTTTTCCATGGCCGCCTGCCGACCCGGATCTATCTGGCCCTGATGGTCGTGGGCGGCGCCCTGCTGGCCCTCCTGGGCGTTCTGGAATGGCGCGAAATCATGGCCGGGCCTGGCGTCGAGGCCACCAGCGGCTGGTCCGAGGTTGTCGCCTCCTATCCGATCTTCATCACCCTGGCCTACGCCAGCGGGCTGATCCTGCTGACCTCACGCGGGGTCGGCTGGGTGCGCCGGATCTTCGCTCCCGTCGGGCAGATGGCCTTCACCAACTACCTGACCCAGACCCTGATCATGACCAGCCTCTTCTATATGCCGTGGGGGCCGCGCCTGATGGGACAGGTCGACTATCCGGGCCAGTGGGCCATCGTCGTCGCCGTCTGGGCCTTGCAGCTGATCTGGTCGCCGCTGTGGCTGAGCCGCTTCCGCATGGGACCGCTGGAGTGGCTGTGGCGCCGCCTCAGCTATGGTCACGACCTGCCGTTGCGTCGCCAGACCTGACCGCGGCGCCAGACGGCAAGTTGCAGCCGGTCCGCCGATGGCTTAATCGCGCGACATGACCGACGAAGCCCCCATCCGCCCCGAAGCCCGTTCTCCGCGCGGGTTCGCCGACCGTCGCGGCCGCGACCTGACCGCCGAGCGCCGCATCGTCGCGCGCGTGTCCGAGGTCTACGAGCGCTGGGGCTTCGAGCCGCTGGAGACCCCGGCCTTCGAATACGCCGACGCCCTGGGCAAGTTCCTGCCCGACGCCGACCGTCCCAACGAGGGTGTCTTCGCCCTGCAGGACGACGCCGGGTCGGATGAACCGGGCGAGTGGATGGCCCTGCGCTACGACCACACAGCCCCCCTGGCCCGCTTCGCCGCCCAGAACTGGGAGACCCTGCCCAAGCCCTTCCGCCGCTACGCCTATGGTCCGGTCTGGCGCAACGAGAAGCCCGGCCCCGGCCGCTTCCGCGAGTTCTGGCAGTGCGACGCCGACACCGTCGGCTCGGACCGCCCCGAGGCTGACGCCGAGATCATCGCCATGGGCTGCGAGGGTCTGCGCGCCGCCGGCCTCGGCGACGGCCAGTCGGTGATCCGCGTCTCCAACCGCAAGCTGTTCGACGGCCTGTTCGACGCGGGCGGCGTGACCGACGCGGTCCAGCGCCTGACCGCCCTGCGCGCCATCGACAAGTTCGACCGTTTGGGTCTGGAGGGCGTGCGCGCCCTGCTGGGCGAGGGCCGCATGGATGAATCCGGCGACTACACCAAGGGCGCCCGCCTCCCCGCCGCCGTCATCGGCGCGGTCGAGGCCTTCCTCGTCTCGGCCGAGACCCCCGGCCTGAGCCGTGCGGGCGTTCTGGACGCCGTGGCCAAGGCCGGCGCCTCGCTGGGCGCCGCGGGCGAAGCCGCCCTGGCTGAACTGTCGGCCATCGACCGCGCCCTGACCGCCATGCGCGTCGGCGAGGCCGAGGTGAAGTTCGACCCAACCATCGTGCGCGGCTTGGAATACTACACCGGCGCCGTGTTCGAGGCCGAACTGCTGCTCGACACCAAGGACGACAAGGGCCGGGCCGTGCGCTTCGGCTCCATCGGCGGCGGCGGCCGCTATGACGACCTGGTCGCCCGCTTCACCGGCCAGTCTGTTCCGGCCACCGGCTTCTCCTTCGGCGTGTCGCGTCTGGCCTCGGCCCTGCGCGCCGCCGGCCGCGGCGCCGACGACGCTGTGCGCGGCCCGGTCGTGGTCATCGTCTTCTCCGAAGACGACATGCAGCACTATCTCGACGCCGTGTCGGAACTGCGCGCCGCCGGCATCGCCGCCGAGCTCTACCTCGGTCGCGCCGGCATGAAGGCCCAGATGAAGTACGCCGATCGCCGCGGCTCGCCAGCCGTGGTCATTCTCGGCGGCGACGAGCTGGCCGCGGGCGAGGTCACCATCAAGGATCTGGACGCCGGACGCGCCCGCGCGGGCGCCATCGCAGACAACGAGGCCTGGAAGGCCGAACGTCCCGGGCAGCAAAAGGTGGCCCGCAGCGCACTGGTCGGAACCATCCGCGCCATTATCGAATAAGCTTCGATTAAATCCACGTCGCGGACATGGGTTATCGACGTTTAGTCATAAATGCCTGCTTTTTGGCGCCTGGCTCGATTGACTTGCCCCCCGCCTTCGCGTCATTTGGTCTCACTCGAGAGGCGCAGCGATCAAACGCAGCGACATCTTGAAGGCGTTTCGGGGAGGAAACGTCCGCTCCCTAGAGAGCGATAAAGCCCGCTGCGATGTATCCCCCGCAGCGGGCTTTTTCATGCCTGAAAGCCAACCGCTCCGCCCACAGATCGGCGTAATCACACCACACCTATCGAAGGGCCGTCGATAATTGGACGCCGCCATGAAAAAGGGCCGGAGCGTCGCCGCTCCGGCCCTCTTCATTCATCAAACGACGCCCTTACCAGATGCGGACGCGGTCTTCCGGCGCGAGGTAGTATTTCGAACCCGGCTTGACGCCAAAGGCTTCGTACCAGGCGTCCACGTTGCGGACCGGGCCGATCACGCGGAACTCGGCCGGGCTGTGCGGGTCGGTCGCGATCTGGTTCTTCAGCGCGTCCTCACGATACTTCGACTGCCAGACCTGGGCCCAGCCGTAGAAGAAGCGCTGGTCCCCGGTCGTCCCGTCGATCACCGGCGCGGACTGGCCGTTCAGCGACAGGTGATAGGCCTCCAGACCCACAGCCGTGCCAGCGGCGTCGCCGATGTTCTCGCCCATGGTCAGGCCGCCCTGGACGTGGAAGCCCGGCAGCGGCTCATAGGAATCGTACTGGGCGCCCAGACGCTTGGTCAGGCCCTCAAAATTGGCCTTGTCCTGATCGGTCCACCAGTTGCGCAGCACGCCGTCGCCGTCGGACTTGGAACCCTGGTCGTCGAAGCCGTGGCCGATCTCGTGGCCGATGACGCCGCCGATGCCGCCATAGTTGACGGCCGGGTCCGCGTTCGGATCGAAGAAGGGCGGCTGCAGGATGGCGGCCGGGAAGACGATCTCGTTGTTGGCCGAGTTGTAGTAGGCGTTCACGGTCTGGGGCGTCATGCCCCACTCGGCCTTGTCGACCGGCTTGTTCAGACGGTTGAGCTGATAGTTCCACTGGAACTGGCCCAGACGCTGCGTATTGCCGAACAGGTCGTCCGGCCGGATTTCCAGAGCGGAATAATCACGCCATTTCTCGGGGTAGCCGATCTTGACGGTGAACTTGCGCAGCTTCTCCTGGGCCGCCGCCTTCGTCTCGGCGCCCATCCAGGTCAGGTTGTCGATGCGGTGCGACAGGGCGGTGCGCAGGTTGGCGACCAGCTCTTCCATCTTGGCCTTGGATTCGGCGGGGAAGTATTCGGCGACGTACAGACGACCCGCCGCCTCGCCCAGCGAACCCTCGGCAAAGCTGATGGCGCGCTTTTCACGCGTGCGCTGTTCGGGTTGCCCCGACAGATCGCGCGAACGGAACTCCCACTGGGCGTCCGAGAAGCGCTTGGACAGGCTGCCGGCGGCGTCGTCGGTGGTGTGGAAGGCCTGCCAGGCCTGCAGGGTGTCGATCGGCGCTTCGGCGAAGATAGCCGCGATCTTGGGCATGGCCGTGTTCTGGCGCACGATGAGGCGGTCGATCGAACCCAGGCCCGCCGCGTTGAAATAGCCGTTCCAGTCAAAGCCCGGCGCCTCGGCGGCCAGGGTCCGGATAGTGTACTCGTTGTAGGTCTTGTCGCGGTTGCGGTTCTCGATCGGGGTCCAGTGAGCCTCGGCGATCTTGGTCTCCAGGGCCACGATGGCGGCGGCGTGACCAGCCGGGTCGGCCCAGCCGATATTGGTCAGCATCCGCTCGATATAGGCCTGGTACTTCTCTTTCTTGTCCGCGAAGCGGGCGTCCAGATAGTAGTCGCGGTTCGGCAGGCCGATGCCCGACTGGCCGGTCGTCACGGCGTAGCGGGTCGGGTTCTTCTGATCGATGGTGATGCCGGTGCCGAAGAAGGACGAGCCGACGCGGCCTTGCGTCTGCCCCATGTAGGCGGCGATCTTCGCGTGGGTGTCGGCGGCGCGGATGGCGGCCAGGAAGGGCTGCAGCGGTTGGGCGTCCAGCCGTTCGATGCGCGCTTCATCAATATAGCTGCGGTAGGCGTCGGCGATCTTCTGCTCATCTGAACCGGCCGTCAGGTCGGTGCGAGCGGCCAGCCCCTGAACCAGGGCCTTCATGCGGTTGTCCGACAGTTCACGCAGCAGGGCGAACGAACCGTAGGACGTGCGATCCGACGGAATCTCGAGCTTGTCGAAAGCCGCGCCGTTGGCATAGCGGAAGAAGCTGTCGCCCGGCGAAACCGAGGTGTCGCGCCCGGACATGTCGAAACCCCAGGTTCCGTAACGCGGCGCTTCAGTGCCCTGCCACCCTGTCACGCCGCCCTGGGGCGCCGGGCTCTGGAACAGTTCGAAAACCGTGCAGGCGTCATCGACGCAGGCATGGTCGTGACCATCGCCGGCGAAGGCCGCGGCGGGCATCAACAGGGCGCCTGCAGCGGCCCCGACAAGCAGTTTCTTCATCAGTGAAATCCTAAAATCAGCCCCGAAGCTCAGGTCGCCAGGACCCTAATCCCGGCACGAGCGCCCACGCGTCTTAAAAAAAGTTCATCAAAGTATCGAGCCCGCTCGCCAGACTGTGATGAGAGGCGCCACATTGAGCTTCACGGAGGACGAATGGCCCAGGCACACGGCGGCGAGTACAGGGATCTGGTGGTGTTTCTGGCCGCCGCGGGCGTGGTCGTGCCGCTGTTCAATCGTCTGAAGATCAGCCCGGTCCTGGGCTTCCTGGCCGCTGGCGTTCTGCTGGGTCCCGACGGCCTGGGGCGCTTCGCCCAGTCGGGCGGATGGCTCAGCTGGCTGACGATAGGCGACCAGGCCCAGATCCGTCAGTTGTCTGAACTGGGCGTGGCCTTCCTGCTGTTCATGATCGGGCTGGAGCTGTCGTGGGAGCGGCTCAAGGCCATGCGCCGCCTGGTCTTCGGCCTGGGCATGTTGCAGATCGCGCTGTGCGCCGTGGCCATCGCCGTAGTCTTCATGGTCCTGGGCCAGGCTCTGGCCGGCGCCGCCGTTCTGGGCATGGGCCTGGCCCTGTCGTCGACTGCCGTGGTCATGCCGGTTCTGGCCGCGCAAGGAAGAATCAACAGCGAGACGGGCCGGGCCACCTTCGCCGTCCTTCTGGCCCAGGACGTGGCCGTCGCCCCTATCCTGATCACCGTCACCGTCCTGGCGTCCCTGGCCCAAAGCGGAAGCTCCGTCGAACCCGCGGAACTGGGACGCGCCCTCTTCACCCTGGCCCCGGCTGCGGGAGGACTGTTCCTGATGGTTCTGCTGGGCCGCCTGGTGCTGCGCCCCATGTTCCGTTCGGTCGCCCGCGCCCAGCATCGCGGCGAGGGCCGCGAATTATTCGTCGCGGCCTCGCTTCTCGTCGTCGTGGCCGCTGGCGTCGCCGCCCAGGCGGTTGGTCTGTCCATGAGCCTGGGCGCCCTGGTCGCCGGGGTCCTGCTGGCCGAAACCGAGTTCCGTCGCGAGGTCGAGGTGGCCATCGACCCCTTCAAGGGCTTGCTGCTCGGCGTCTTCTTCATCGGCGTCGGCATCAGTCTGGATCTGGATGCTGTCGCGGCCGACCCGGTCACGGTCCTGGGCCTGGCCGGCGGCCTGATCCTGCTCAAGGCCCTGGTCGTCTTCGTCCTGGCGCGCGCCTGGGGCCTGGCCGCCCGCTCGGCGATTGAAACAGCCCTGATTCTGGGACCTGCGGGCGAGTTCGCCTTCGTCATCCTGTCCACCGGACTGGTCGAGGGCCTGGCGACGCCCGACCTGACCCGCAAGGCCATGCTGGCGGCCACCCTCAGCATGTTCACCGTCCCCCTGCTCGCCGTCCTCGCCCGCGTCCTGACCGAAAGGGCTGCACCCGCCGCCGATCCCGAGATCAAAGGCCTGTCTCCGGACGCCGCCGTGCTGGCCCCAGACGGCGCCGTGCTGATTGTCGGTTTCGGCCGCGTCGGACGACTGGTGGGCGAACTGCTGGCCGAGCACGATCAACGCTTCATCGCCCTGGACGCCGACCCGACCTCGGTCAGGTCCGGACGAGCAGACGGCTTCGAGGTCTACTACGGCGACGCGGCCCGACCGGAGATGCTGAGCGCCTGCGGCCTGGATGCGGCGCGCGCCCTGATCGTCACCATGGATAGCCCGACCAAGGTCGATGAGGTGGTCAAGGCGGCCCGCGCCCTGCGTCCCGACCTGATCCTGATCGCTCGCGCCCGCGACGATCGGCATGCCGCCCGCCTCTACGCCCTGGGCGTGACAGACGCTGTTCCCGAGACGACGGAAGCCAGTCTTCAACTGGCCGAAAACACCTTGGTGGATCTGGGCGTGCCGATGGGGCTTGTTCTGGCCTCGATCCATGAGCGCCGCGACGGGTTCCGTCAGACCTTCCAGGCGGCGGCGCCGGATGGCCGTGGCGCTCGACCGGCCCGCGCCTTCCGCACCCTGCGCGCCTCCGCCCCGGACCTTGGCGCCGAAGGCTCGAGTAAGTAAAATCCCTTATTCTGATTGACGTTAAGGTCAAGCTTGAGCAAGACTTGAGTTTGTTTCATGACCCATTTTGGTCATTGTTCGGTGATGAAAGTTCGTCCTTCCCCCCATGGGACGTCGTTCGTCGCCGGGTTCGTGGTTCTCGCCGAGGCGGCGTCGACCTGTACCTGACGGCTTTGATGTTCCTTCACGACGGCGAGGCGCTTTCGCCCTCCCGAGCTGCCAGAGTATTTTGCTGATGCGTGAGACCACCCTGTCCGCCCACGAGGCTGCCGAGGCCGAGGGCCAGCCCCGGCTGAACCGCCGCCAGGCCGCCAAGATTCGCACCCGTCAGAAGGTGCTGGACGCCGCGCGCGCCCTGTTCGCCGAGCGCGGCTACGACGCCGCCACCATCCGCGACATCGCCAAGGGCGCGGGTATGTCCACCGGCGCGGTCTTCGCCAACTTCCAGGACAAGGCGGAACTGTTCGAGTGTGTCTTCGCCGAGGAAATGGGCGGACTGCTGCAGGACATCCAGACGGCCGCCGGTCATGAAGGCCGCGTCGCCGAGCGCCTGGCCGAGGGCCTGACCGCCGGTTACCACCGCTCGCTGGAGCACCTGCCGCTGATGCAGGCGATGATCGCCCGCTCCTGGTTCCAGCCCGAGGCCGCCGACGAACGTTCGCGCACCTTCGTCAAGCCGATCATCGAGGCCATCATCGCCGTGCTGCAGGCCGGCATCCGCGAAGGCGAACTGCGCCAGGATCTGGACCAGCTGGTCATGGGCCGGATGATCTGGGACGTCTTCGTCGCCAACTTCCGCTACGCCGCCTACGACCACTGGGGCATCGAGGAACTGACGCCGCACATCCGCAAGCAGCTGGACCTGATCCTCTCAAGCCAGCTGGCGCGTCAGTAGGCTGACGCATTCTTGGAGGGCCGCGGTCGTCGGCCCTCCGGGACCTCCCGATCCGACGCGGCCTGGCGCTTCGCGCGCGCCAGACAAGATACCGCAGCGAAAAGCGCTCAAGCAGCGAGCGGCCGCGCCGCGAGCGATAGCGCCCTAGAAGAGCTTCAGCTCTTCCACCTCAGGACCACCTCCTTGATCGGGTTGACGAAGGCGCGGCCTTCGGCGCGGCTCCTGGTCCATTCGCGCTTCAGTTGCTGGTACCACTTGGCCTGCTTGTCGGCGTCGTCGATCCAGATCAGGGCCGGGTCGTATTTCAGTCCCTCGTTCTGCAGGTTCACCATGCCGCCGTCCTGCTTCAGGAAGGCGACGACGCCCATCCGCAGGAAGGGCTTGGCGACATTGAACACCCAGTGATCGGACCAGAAGATCTGGGTGATGCGGGTCTTGGTCTCAGTGACAGGCGTCAGGCAGGTCAGGGCCAGCACCTGCTTGGCGCCGACCTGGATATGCTCCCAGCGATAGCCCGGCAGGCGGAAGGTGATCTCGGTCGCCGGCGCCCCGCCCAGGATCTTGTAGAGACGGCTGTTCGACGACGGGGCATGGCGCACCATGGCCCAGCCATAGTCGCGCGGCGCAAAGGTCTTGGCCTTTTCGTGCATCGAATGCTCGGATCGCCACCACCACTGCTGGTGGACGAAGGGGCCGTGGGCCGGGTCCATCAGGCCGACGACGGCATGGTCGATATGGCTGTCGAAATCCATGGCCTCGACCAGCTTGGCCTCGCCCTCGGCGCCGGGGAAGAGCGGCGGCTCACAGTCCGGCTCGGACGGATTGCGCGCGTCCGCGGCCATCCAGACGAAGACCAGGCCCTGGCTCTCGCGCACCGGATAGGAGCGCACCTTGATGCGGTTGGCCTCAAAAGCCTGATCCTCGACCAGCGACGGAATGGCGGCGCAGACGCCGTCGGGACGGAAGCGCCAGCCGTGATAGGGGCATTCGATGGTCTCGCCCTCGCCCGGCTTCTCGACCAGACGACCCGCCGACAGAGGCGCGGCGCGGTGGGGGCAGATGTCGCGCATGGCGTAGACCTCGCCCGCGCGCGTGCGACCGACCAGAACCGGCTCGTCCATCACCTCATAACGCTTCAGGCTGGCCACCGGCACGTCGCGCGCCAGGGCGACGAAATACCAGGCGTCGCGCACGAAGCCCTTGCCGAAGGCGGTGGGCGGGGCTTTCGCTTCGGGCGCGGCGGAAGCGAGGGACTGGACGGGATCGGCTGCGACTGGCTTCATCCCGCCTCTCTATCAAGAGACACCGTCCATGTCGTCGGGGTCGATGATGGATCACAAAAAGAACTTTACATTATAAAGTTGATCATCTAGCTCAAAGATCATCACTCGGGGAGCCACGACATGAACCATCGCACCGCCTTCGCCGCCGCCCTTCTGGTCCTGGTCTCGCCCCTGGCCGCCCACGCCCAGGACGGCCATGTGAACCATGCCGCCGCCCACAGTCATGCGCACGCCGCCTTCGCCTCAGACCGCATCCATGTGGCCGTCGAGGGCCAGGGTCCGGACGTCATCTTCATCCCCGGCCTCAGTTCCTCACCCGCCGTCTGGCAGGGGACGGTCGATCATCTGAACGGCGCCTATCGCGTCCACCGCATCCACGTTCAGGGCTTCGCCGGTGCCCCCGCCGAGGGCAACGCCGCCGGCCCCGTCGCCGCCCCCGTGGCCGAGGAGATCGCCCGCTACATCCGCGAACAGGGTCTGCAAAAGCCCGCCGTCGTCGGTCACTCCATGGGCGGCACCATGGGCATGATGCTGGCCGCGCGTCATCCCGACCTGGTCGGCAAGCTGATGGTCGTGGACATGATCCCCTTCATGGGCGCCATGTTCGGCCCGCCCGGAACAACGGCGCAAAGCGTCGTCCCCGTCGCCGATCAGGTCTTCACCGCCCAATCGACCGCGCCGCGAGATCAGTACCTCACCCAGGCCAGGGCCGCCGTCACCGGCATGATCAGGACCGAGGCGGCCCGCCCCGGCCCCCTGGCCGACGTGGAAAACAGCGACCAGCAGGTCTCGGCCTCCGCCTTCCGCGAACTGATCGTCACCGACCTGCGCCCCGAACTGGGCAAGATCACCGCCCCGGTCGAGGTCCTCTATGTAAAGTTCAACGACCCGCGCATGACCGACGCCATCACCGACGCCATCTACCAGATGTCGTTCGCCACGCTGCCAGGCGCAAAGCTGAAGCGCGTCGACGACAGCGCCCACTTCATCATGCTGGACCAGCCAACGGCCTTCTACGGCGACCTGGACGCCTTCCTGGCCCAATGAGCCATCCGGCCGCGGACCGGATCATCGGCCTCTATCAGGACAGGGCCGCAGACTGGATCCGTGACCGGGGTGCCGCCCTGCGCCAGCACGAGGGCGACTGGGACGAGGTCGCCTGGCTGGACCGCTTCTGCGAGGGCTGGCCGCCCGGCGCCCCTGTGCTGGACGTCGGCTGCGGTTCGGGCTGGCCCATGGGCGCCGCCCTGCTGGCGCGCGGCTTTCCAGTGACCGGTCTGGACGCCGCGCCTGACCTGATCGCCCACGCTCGCGCAACCCTGCCCTGCGGCGACTGGCGTCTGGGCGACATGCGCGACAACCTGCCGGACGGCGCCTTCCGCGGCGTTCTGGCCTGGCACAGCCTGTTCCACCTGACGCCAGAGGCCCAGACCCTGCTCCTCCCGGCGCTGGCCGCCCGCGTGGCGGACGGCGGCCGACTGATGTTCACCGCCGGTCCCGCCCACGGCGAGGCGATCGGGGAATGGCGCGGCGAACCCCTTTATCACGGCAGCCTGGCCCCGGATGCCTATCGCCGCCTTCTGGTCGAGGCCGGATTGACGGTCGAAAACGGCGGCGATCAGGGTGTCTGGCTGGCTCGACGCGCCATTCTTTCGGCGAAATAGGCGCTCACGCTCGCGTGAACTCAAGCGGGGCGTTTTCTGCAGCGACATGACCGGTTAGGGTCGCGTCGCTGGCAAGAGGGACTTCCATGGCGCGTAAAGACGGCGGACCGGACCGCAACGAGCAAGGCGGCGGCAGGAAGCCGCGCCGGTCCTTCCTCGGCAACCTCTTCTACTGGGGCGCCGTGCTGGCCGTCTGGGGCCTGATCTTCGCCGTCGTCTTCTTCGCCGTCTTCGCACGCGACCTGCCCGACACCTCCAGCCTGTACGAGGTCGATCGCCAGCCCTCGATCACCTATCTGGACCGTTCCGGGGCCCTGATCGCCGTGCGCGGCACCCAGATGGCGCCTCCGGTCGATCTGGACGCCCTGCCCGACTATGTCCCGGCCGCCTTCGTGGCCATCGAGGACCGCCGCTTCTATCACCACCCCGGCTTCGACCCCATCGGCATGAGCCGGGCCATGGCCTCGAATCTCAAGGCCGGGCGCGTCGTCCAGGGCGGTTCGACCATCACCCAGCAGCTGGCCAAGAACCTGTTCCTGACGCCCGATCAGAACATGAAGCGCAAGGTGCAGGAGCTGATGCTGGCCGTGTGGCTGGAGATGAAGTTCACCAAGAAGGAAATCCTCGCCCTCTATCTGAACCGGGTCTATTTCGGCGCCGGCGCCTATGGCATCGAGGCGGCCTCGCAGCGCTACTTCGACAAGAGCGCCGACAAGCTGACGGTGGGCGAATCCGCCCTTCTGGCCGGCCTGCTCAAGGCGCCGTCGCGCTATTCCCCCGTGTCCGAGAGCGAACGCGCCGCCACCCGCGCCAATGTCGTGCTGAACGAAATGGTCGAGGTCGGGGCCATCACCCCGGCCCAGCGCGACGCCGCCGTGGCCGAACCGGTCCGCGTCTCGCGCACCCTGGCCAGCCAGCACGCCCAGTACTTCATCGACTGGCTGGACAAGCAGATCCGCGGCCTGGTCGGCGAACCGACCGAGGACATGGTGGTCGAGACCACCCTGGACCTGACCCTGCAGACCGACGCCGAACGCGCCGTGCGTCGCATCCTCGACCGCGACAAGGGCCGGGGGGTCGAACAGGCGGCCCTGGTGGCGCTGGACGGCGAGGGCCGCGTCCGCGCCATGATCGGCGGCGGCTCCTACGCCGACAGCCAGTTCAACCGCGCCACGGACGCCCGCCGTCAGGCCGGCTCGGCATGGAAGCCCTTCGTCTATCTGGCCGCGGTCGAGGCCGGCTACACCCCGACCACCCCGGTCGTGGACCAGCCCGTCACCATCGGCGGCTGGTCGCCCAGGAACTATTCCGGCAATTTCTCGGGCCAGATGACCCTGGCCCAGGCCGTAGCCCAGTCGACCAATACGGTGGCCGCCTATGTGGCCGATCAGGTCGGCCGCGACGCCGTGGCCCGCGCCGCGCGCCGTCTGGGCATCACCAGCGAGATCGGCCTTCAGCCGTCCATGGCCCTCGGCGCCGTCGAGGTCAGCCCGCTGGAGATGGCCCAGGCTTATGACGCCTTCGCCAACGGCGGCAAGCGGGTCGAGGCCTATGGCATCAGCCGCATCCGCACCCCCTCGGGCCGCGTCATCTACAACCACGGCACAGGCGAAAACGGTCAGACGATCAACAACCCGTCTCTCTACTACATGAACCAGATGCTGCGCGGCGTGATCACCTCGGGCAGCGGTCGTTCGGCGGCCATCGGCGGGCGCGACATCGCCGGCAAGACCGGCACCACCTCGGACTACAAGGACGCCTGGTTCGTCGGCTACACCGGCGGCTTCGTCGCCGCCGTCTGGGTCGGCAAGGACGACAACAAGGCCATGCGCGGCGTGACCGGCGGCTCCTCGCCCGCCGCCATCTGGCGCGGCTTCATGGAGGCCGCCCTGCCCAGACTGGCCGTCCAGCCCATCCCCAACGGCCCGCCCCTGCCCGAAGGCTGGGTCGCGCCCGATCCCGTCGGTGACATGATGGGCCAGGTTCAGGACCCCTACGCCCAGCCGATCGAGGGCGAGCCCGGCCCGCCCATCATCGACGGCCAGCCGGTTCCGACGCCCGCGCCCCTGCCTGGCAACCAGCCCGTCATCCGGCCGACCTCGCCTCAACCGACCGTCAAGGAAGCCCCCCGCGCGGAGAAGAAGGCCGACGCCGACTTCTTCTAAGGGAGCCTCAGCGCCCCACGGCGTGCAGGGCCGCGCCGTGGTCGCGCAGCCATTGGCGGAACGGCCGATGGTCGCCGACCAGCCGATGCACCACCGCCCAATAGGCCGGGCTGTGGTCGGCGTGGACCAGATGGGCGACCTCGTGCGCGGCCAGGTAGTCCGCCACCTCGGCCGGGGCCATGATGACCCGCCACGAATAGCGGATCGAGCGGTTGTGCGGGCTGCACGAGCCCCAGCGCGAGCGGGTGTCGACGATCGACACCTTGACCGGCTTCTGCCCCAGAGCGGCCAGATGAACCTCTGTACGGCCGACCAGAAACTCACGCGCCGCCCGCCTGAACCAGTTCTCGACCCGGCGCGAGAAGGCCTCACCCTCTCCGCCCGAGCGGATCACCGGCCCGTCCGCCGTCTCGACCAGACGCGCCGCGCCCGCGCCGCCGACCGCCTCCAGTCGCACGGTCCGTCCCAGCCAGGACACCGCCCCGCCGGGTTCAAGCGGCGCTCCCGCCACCCGCGCGGCCAGCCGATCAGCGATCCAGTCGGACTTGGTGCGCGCAAAGGCCACCACCTCGCCCAGACGACGCTCGGAGGGCGCCACGGCCACGGCTTCGCCGGCACGGGCGTCGATGCGGATCGACAGCCGTCGTGCGCGCGGATTCACCGACAGGCGAAGGGCGCCCCCGCCCTCAAGCGGCAGCCGCTGACCGTTCCGATACTGCACTCAAGGACTCGTTCTGGGCGATGAAGTCGCGCACCCGCGGATAGATCTCGTCACGGAAGCGACGGCCGTTGAACACGCCGTAGTGGCCCACGCCCGGCTGGACGTAGAGCAGACGCCGCTCGTCAGGGATGTGAGGCGTCAGGCCGTGCGCAGCCTGGGTCTGGCCTACGCCGGAAATGTCGTCCTTCTCGCCCTCGACCGTGGCCAGGCCGATGTCCGTGATCGTCGACAGATCGACCGTCTGTCCGCGATGCTCCAGCAGACCGCGCGCCAAAAGGTGCTGCTGGAAGACGATATCGATGGTCTGGAGATAGAATTCCTCGGTCAGGTCCAGCACCGACAGATACTCGTCGTAGAACTGCTCGTGCTTCTCGACCCCGTCGCCGTCGCCGGCCACCAGGCTCTCGAAATAGCGATGATGGGCGTCAACATGCTTGTCCTCGTTCATCGACATGAAGCTGTAGAGCTGGACGAAGCCCGGATAGACGCGGCGCCCGAACCCCGGATAGGGCCAGGGCACGGTGTGGATCATGTTCGACCGGAACCAGGTGAAGGGCTTTTCCTCGGCCAGCTGATTGGTCACCGTCGGCGACAGGCGGGCGTCGATGGGCGAGCCCATGAAGGTCATGGAGGCGGGCCGGTTGGGATCGTTCTCGGCCGCCATGACGGCGCAGGCCGCCAGCACCGGCGGCCCCGGCTGACAGACGCCGACGACATGGGCGCGCGGGCCGATGGCCGTCAGCATGGACCGGACGTGGTCGATATAGTCGTTGAAGTCGAAGCGGCCCTCCAGCACCGGCACCTGGCGAGCATTCTCCCAGTCGCTGACATAGACATCGTGGTCCTGAAGGAAGCCCTCGACCGTGCCGCGCAGCAGGGTGGCGTAATGGCCCGACAGGGGCGCGACGATCAGGACGGCGGGGACGTCGGACGGCTTGCCCGCCCGCTTCAGGTCGCCTGCATTGCGTTTGAACTGCACCAGCCTGCACCAGGGCGAGGACCAGACCACCTGTTCCGTCGTGCGCACGGCATGACCGTCGATGTCCAGGGTCTCAAGCCCCCAGGCGGGCTTGCCGTAACGCCGCGTCAGGCTCTCGAACACCTCGGCCGAGGCGTAGGCCGTGCGTCCGATAGCCGTGTCCGAGGCCGGATTGAAGGGCGACGTCCAGAACTGGCGCGCCATCTGGGCCCCGATCCGGAACGGCGTCGCCGAATGATAGGCGAGCTCGTGAAATGCGTAGAGCATGAAACCCCGACTGCGGCCCCCGCCGATGCGGCAATGCAGCATATATTAGGTTTCAGCGCAAAACAGACCAAGGTCGCCCTCATCAGGGAAAGGTGATCAGCCGCGCTCCATGGCGTTCTCGATCAGCTTGGCGGTCCGGTCCGGCCCCAGGTCGTGGGCCACGGCGCTGCGGAACTGGCCGTCCGGTCCCATCAGATAGACGGTCAGGCTGTGGTTCATCGTATAGCCCTCGCCCTCTCCGACCTTCTGGTAGAAGGCGCGGTATTCCTTCGCGACTTGGGCCGTCTGTTCCGGCGTGCCGGTCAGACCGATTACGCCCTTGGGGAAGCCGTCCGACGACAGATAGTCCTTCAGCAGCTGCGGCGTGTCCCGCTCGGGATCGATGCTGATGAAGACGATCTGCAGATCCTTGGCCTTGTCGCCCATGCGTTCCTGCACGGCGTTCAGCACGCCCAGCGTCGTCGGGCAGTAGTCGGGACAGTAGGTGAAGCCGAAGAAGACCAGGGTCCACTTGTCCTTCAGGATCGACTGATCGACCACCTGTCCATCCTGATTGGTCAAGGTGAAGGGTCCGCCCACCATAGGTTGGCCCGTGCCGCTCTCGGCGACCTGGGCCGACTGCTCGCGTCCCTTGACCACGACCATGGTGATCAGACCCAGGGCCAGGGCGATGACCGCGCAGGCGGCGGCGAACAGAATGACGGGACGACGCGGCATCGACTTCTCCTGTGACGGCGAGGATGCGGCCGTCAGCTTGGCGGTCTATAGAAGAGGCGTGAGCAGCACAGAAGCCCCCTCCCTGTCGCAGGCCGTGAAGGCCGCCGGCCACCCCGGCGTCATGGAGGCCCTGCGCGAGCGGCCCCGGCGCGGGCGCGGCCTGTCGTTGCGGACCCTGATCGTCCTGCGTTGGCTGGCCGTCTTCGGCCAGACCTGCGCCATCCTGACCGCCTATTTCGCCCTGCACTTCCCCCTGCCCCTGTGGGAGTGCCTGGCGACCATCGGCGCCGGGGTGGTGATGAACCTGGCCACCATGGCGCGGGCCCGCCGCATCGACGGCAGCCTGCCCAACGGCCCGCAGACGGCGGCGCAGCTGGGCTTCGACATCCTGCAGCTGGCCACCCTGCTGGCCCTGACCGGCGGACTGGACAACCCCTTCTGCCTGCTGCTGGTGGCGCCAGTGACGATCGCGGCGGCCTCCCTGCCCTCGCGTCAGGCCCTGGTGCTGGGCGTCATGGCCCTGATCGCGCTCGGCGTTCTCTTCTCCTGGTCCCTGCCCCTGCCGTGGCGCCTGCACGAACATCTGGTCCTGCCGCCCCTCTATCGCTTCGGCATGGGGCTGGCCCTGGCCACCGGGGTCCTGTTCACCTCGGGCTATGCCTGGAAGGTGGCCGCCGACGCCGAGAAGCTGGAACTGGCCCTGGCCACCACCCAGGACGTGCTGCAACGCGAGCAGAGACTGGCGGCGCTGGGCGGTCTGGCCGCCGCCGCCGCGCACGAACTGGGCACGCCGCTGGCGACCATTCAGGTCGTGGCCAAGGAGCTGCTGCGCGCCTCGCCCCCCGACAGCCCGGTGGCCGAGGACGCCGCCCTGATGCTGCAGCAGGCCGAGCGCTGCCGCGACATCCTGAAACAGCTCTCGGCCCAGCCCGAGGAAGGCGACGCCCTCTACGCCGACGTCGATCTGAAGGCCCTGCTGGAAGAGGTGGTCGAGCCGCATCGAGGCTTTGACCTGGACTTCCAGACGGCGGTGAAGGCCCCGCCGGGTCAGCCCCTGCCCCGCGTCCACCGCCTGCCCGAGGTCATCCACGGCCTGTCGACCCTGATCGAGAACGCCGCCGACTTCGCCAATAGTCGGGTGCGCGTCACCGCCATCGTCGACGCCGGCTGGATCGAGATCGACATCCTCGACGACGGCCCCGGTTTCGCGTCCGAGATCCTGCCGCGCCTGGGCGAGCCCTATGTCACCAGCCGGCCCCAGGCCAAGGCCCGCCGGGCGCTCGCGGCCCCAGATCGCCGCCGCCGCCGCCCCCCCCGGCGGCTCGCGCGCCAGGGGCCGCAAGACGCCGCCCCCTCACCGCCCCCATCGCCCCCAGCCAGGGCGGCATGGGCCTGGGCTTCTTCATCGCCCGCACCCTGCTGGAACGCAGCGGCGGCAAGGTCTCGGTCGGATCCGGCGACGGCGAGAAGGGCCACCCCAAGGGCGCCCGCGTCACCGTCCGCTGGCCGCGACAGGCGCTTGAAGTCGCCGAGCCCGCCCTTGAACCCCGCAACGCCCAAGTGGAACCTGATGTCGCAGTCGGGAGCTAAAACCTTGACCATGCGGCTGAGACGCACGACCTGAGCCTCAGGAGAACCGAATGTCCGAACTTGAAGCCCGTATCGCCACCCTGGCCGACAAGACCCTGCTGCTGCTGGACGACGACGCCGCCCTGCGCACCCGCATGGGCCGGGCGCTGGAAGCGCGCGGCTTTGACGTCACCCTGGCCGGTTCAGTGGCCGAGGCCGGCGACGCCCTGCGCGTCTCGGTTCCGGCCTTCGCCGTTCTGGACATGCGGCTGGAGGACGGCAACGGCCTGAAGGTGGTCGAGGCCATCCGCGAACGCCGCGAGGACGCCCGCATCGTCATGCTGACCGGCTACGGCGCCATCGCCACCGCCGTCGCGGCGGTCAAGGCCGGCGCCGTCGACTATATGCAAAAGCCCGCCGACGCCGACGACGTGGTCAAGGCCCTGCTCTCGGTCGGCGAAGCCCCCGAGCCGCCGGAAAACCCCATGAGCGCCGACCGGGTGCGCTGGGAGCATATCCAGCGCGTCTATGAGCTGTGCGACCACAATGTCTCGGAAACCGCGCGGCGTCTGGGCATGCACCGCCGGACCCTGCAGCGGATTCTGGCGAAGCGCGCACCGCGCTAATTCCTTTCTCCCCTTGTGGGAGAAGGGAACTAGTCCCGTATCGTCCTGAGCGCGCCTAACCTTGCGAAGGCCAGGGTCAGCGCCTTGCGCCGCGCCGGGGCCAGCGGGGTGGCGGGCGCGTCTCGCACCACCGCCCCGCCGAAGCCGTCGGCGACGATCAGCCCCGGCTCGTCGGGCAGCACGCCTTGCGGAAACTCCGGCGCGACGGCGAAGTAGAAGGCGTCGCAGAACGGCCCGTACTCCTGCCATTTGCGGTCGACGCGATAGTCGTCGATCCCCGACTTCACCTCGCAGATGACCACGTCGCCCTTCGGCCCCAGGGCCATGACGTCGGCGCGGCGACCATTGGGCAGACAGACCTCCAGCAGCGGGGCATAGCCCATGTCCAGCATCAGCCGCGCCGCCCCGCGCGTCACCGACAGGGTGGTCTCGGGGCGGCTGAAAGCCAGTTCGAGATGCAGGGCGGAGACGGCCATATCGCCTTTATGTTCCGCCTATGTTCCTACCGCAAGCGCGACCGGTTCACCCGCCATTCCACGCGCGTCTGGCCCCACAGGTTGACCACATGATGCTGGAACGGCGGGGGGATGCGGCCCGGCCCGCGATTGCGTGACCCCAGCCGCTCGGCCACCTTTTCCGAGCCGCGGTTGTCGGGGTCGATGCAGTGGATGACGTCATCCCAGTCCAGCACGTCGAAGGCATAGTCCATGGTCGCGGCGGCGGCCTCGACGGCATAGCCCTTGCCCGTGGCGTCGCGGTGCAGGCTCCAGCCCACCTCCCGGCCCGGCCAGTCATAGGGATGCAGCGGCCCGATGCGGCCCATCCAGTTCCCGGTCTCTTTCTCGATCAGCGAGAACATGCCCTCGCCCTGCAGGGCCCACATCCCCGCGACCGAGGCCATGCCGCGCCAGACCTCGTGCTTCGACTGCACCCCGCCGATGAAGCGGGTCGTCTCCGGATCGCTCATGAAGTCGGCCCAACGCGGGAAGTCCTCCAGCGTCGGCGGGCGCAGGAACAGGCGCTCCGTCTCCAGCGTGGGGCCCAAAGGCGAGGTCGGAGGCTCGATCATAGCAGATACTCCCGCTCCAGGCTGTAGACGCTGCCGTCGCCGGTCAGGACGCTGGAATAGAGGCCGAACCGATCGATCCGGATCGGCGGCGAATGCAACAGATTGTGCCCCGTGATCCAGGCCCCGATCCGATCCGGATTCGCCTGCGGCTTCAGATAGGCCAGGGTCACGTGAGGCCGATACTCGCGTTTCTCAGGCGGCACGCCCGCGCGCTCGCCCGCCGAGCGGCAGCGCCCGGCGAGGACGTTCAGCGGCTCCGACCGCTCCAGCCCGGCCCACAGGGTATGGGTGCGGTGGGCGTCGCCGAAGGCCCCGACGCCGTTCAGGGTGATCTCGAAGGCCCCGCCGCCCTCGGCCCGGCTCAGCTCCGAGGCCAGATCGTCAGCCGTACGCTCCGACGCCTCGCCATAGAAGGCCAGCGTGACGTGCAGGGCGTCCAGCGGACGCCAGCGCGCGCCGGGCAGGCCGGACTGACGGCGCTGAAGCGTCTCGGCGACGTCTTCCGGGATGGCGATGGCGGTGAACAGGCGCAGCATGCGACCCTTGGTAGCGGGCGGAACGTGTGTCCGGAAGACGGGTTTTCCTTGCAAGGCGGGCCGTCCGTCCCGATATTTCCCGTCAAGGTCGGCCTTTGCCGTCCACTCAGGAGACTTCTTTCGCGATGAGCGACTTCAACAACGGCTATGCGCGCCCGCTTCCGCAGTCGGCGGACATGTCCGTCGACGCCGGTCTGCGCGCCTTCATGCTCGGCGTCTACAACAAGCTGGCCCTCGGCCTCGTGGTCGCCGGCGCCCTCGCCTACATCACCGGCAACGTGCCCGCCGTACAGCAACTGCTGTTCGCCCGTACCGACGACGGCCGCATCGGCCTGACCCTGCTGGGCATGATCATCCAGTTCTCGCCCTTGGTCATGCTGTTCGGCTCCATGTTCTTCATGAAGAACCCGACGGCTCGCGGCGTTAACATGCTCTACTGGGCCGTGGTCGCCACCATCGGCGCCGGTCTGGGCGTCCTGTTCCTGCGCTACACCGGCGGTTCGCTGGCCTCGACCTTCTTCGTCACGGCCGCAGCCTTCGCGGGTCTCAGCCTGGTCGGCTACACGACCAAGAAGGATCTGACCGCCATGGGCAGCTTCCTGATCATGGGCGTGATCGGCCTGGTCATCGCCTCTCTGGTCAACATGTTCATGCAGTCGGGCACGCTGTACCTGATCATCTCGGGCCTCGGCGTCCTGATCTTCTCGGGCCTGATCGCCTATGACACCCAGCGCCTGAAGATGACCTACTACGCGCTCGGCGGTAATCAGGAAGCCATGGGCGTGGCCACGGGCTTCGGCGCCCTGAGCCTGTTCATCAACTTCGTGAACCTGTTCCAGTTCCTGCTGGCCTTCATGGGCGGCAGCCGGGAATAAGGGCTTCAAGCAGCGCGCAAGCGCGATAGGCCACAAAAATGAAGGCCCCGACAGCGATGTCGGGGCCTTTTTCTATTCCACCACCGTAAACTTCCGGCTGTCGAAGACCCGCAGCACCTGGGCCAGGTCGCGGCCGCGTTTCAGCACATGGCCGCCCTCGCCGATCACGGCCCACTGCCCTTGCTTCAGGCGCAGGGCCGGGCGTTTCTCGATCCGGTAGAGGGGCGCGTCGCCAGAGCGGCGGAAGACGGCGAATTCGGCCACCTCCTTGTGGCCGATCATGGCGTAGTCGCGCCATTCCCCGGCGGCGACCATCCGGCCATAGACCCGCAACACCAGGCCCAGTTCCAGTCGGTCGAAGAAGACCGGACCGGGTTGCAAGGCGTCGGAACTGTGCGGATCGAGGCTCATCGTTCTTCAACTTAGGCAGGCTCACGCCGAACGCCAGCGGCGCCGCGACTTGTCACCCGCGCCGCACCCGTCCAAAAGGCGGAACAAGTTCTAGATACGGAGACGACCCATGGCGACGAGCGAAGGCTGGGATATGCCCACCGGCGACCTGATGAAGGGCAAGAAGGGCCTGATCATGGGGGTCGCGAACTCCAGTTCCATCGCCTGGGGCATCGCCTCGCAGCTGGCCGCCCAGGGCGCCGAGCTGGCCTTCACCTACCTCGGCGAAAGCCTTGAGCGCCGCGTGCGCCCCCTGGCCGAAAGCGTCGGCGCCAAGCTGCTGATCCAGGCCGACGTCACCGACGACGCCTCCATGGACGCCGCCTTCGCCGAGCTGGAAAAGGAATTCGGCACGATCGACTTCGTCGTCCACTCGGTGGCCTTCGCCAACAAGGACGAGCTGAAGGGCTCCTTCGTCGACAACACCACCCGCGACAGCTTCCTGCTGGCCATGAACATCTCGGCCTTCAGCTTCGTCGACGTGGCCAAGCGTTCGGCCAAGCTGATGCCCAACGGCGGCTCGATGATCACCCTGACCTACCTGGGTTCGGAACGGGTCATCCCCAACTACAACACCATGGGCGTGGCCAAGGCCGCTCTGGAAGCCGCGACCCGCTACATCGCCCGCGACCTGGGTCCCAAGAACATCCGCGTCAACGCCATCTCGGCCGGCGCGATGCGCACCCTGTCGCTGGCTGGCATCTCGGGCGGACGCGGCCTGCACTCCAAGTCGGCCCAGTTCTCGCTGATCAAGGAAGAGACCTCGATGGAAGGCGTCGCCGGCGCCGCCCTGTGGCTGTGCTCGGACCTGGGCCGCTCGACCACGGGCGAAGTCGTCCACGTCGACGCCGGCTTCCACGCCGTCGGTCTGCCAGACGACATGGAGGGCTGAACCCGACCGGGTTCTGGATATGAGAGGGGCCGTCGGGAAACCGGCGGCCCTTTTTGCTTCCCGGCCCCCGTCGTCCGGCCTAGCTTCGACGCATGAGTTCGTCGCGCCTGCCGCCCCCCGCCAGCTTCTCCGCCGCCGCCGTGGCGACCGTCATCGGCTTCGGCGGCACCGTGGCCCTGATCGTTCAGGCGGGCCAGACGCTGGGGGCCTCGCCCGCGCAGATCATCTCCATGGTCACCGCGCTCTGCCTCGGCATCGGCCTGCCCGGCGCGGTGCTGAGCTGGCGGCTGAAGATGCCGGTCGTGCTGGCCTGGTCGACGCCGGGCGCCGCCCTGCTGGCCGCCTCGACGCTCGGTCTCGGCTGGTCGACCGCCGTCGGCGCCTTCGTGCTCGCCGGACTGCTGATGGTGCTGACCGGGCTGGTCCCCGCTCTGGGACGGCTGGCCGAGCGCATCCCGGCGGCCATCGCCTCGGCCATGCTGGCGGGGGTGTTGCTGCCCTTCTGTCTGAGGCTGTTTCTGGTCTTCCCCACCGACATGGCCCTGGCGGCGGGTCTGCTGGCGGTCTTCCTCATCATGCGCCGCGTCGCCGCCGCCTGGGCCCTGCCCGCCGTTCTGGTGGCCGCCTTCGCGGTCCTGGCCCTGCGCGGTCTGGTCGGCCTGCCCGCCGGGACCGGCCTGTTCGGCGAGCTGTCGCCGGTCATGCCCGCCTTCGACTGGAAGGCGGCGATCAGCCTGGCCCTGCCGCTCTATCTGGTGACCCTGGCGTCGCAGAACCTGCCCGGTCTGGTGGTGCTGCGCGCCGCCGGCTACGCGCCGCCCGCCGGAAAGCTGATCTTCTGGGGCGGGCTGACCAGCACGCTTCTGGCGCCCTTCGGCGCCCACGGCGTCAACCTGGCCGCCATCACCGCCGCCCTCTGCACCGGGCCGGAGGCCCACCCCGATCCCGACCGGCGCTGGACCGTCGGCGTCCTCTACGGCCTGTTTTACCTAGTCGTCGCCCTGTTCGCCGCGCCGCTGGCCGGGCTCTTCATCGCCATGCCGACGGGGGCGCTGGCGGTCATCACCGGCCTGGCCCTGATCGCGCCGCTGACGGGGTCGCTGGGCGGCATGATGGGCGTGGTCGAGGACCGCGAGGCGGCGGTGCTGACCTTCGCCGCCACCGCGTCCGGCGTGGCCCTGTTCGGGGTCGGCTCGGCCTTCTGGGGCCTGGCGGTCGGCTTCGTCGCTCTGGCCGCGCGGCGCTGGATCCGTCCGCGACCCTGACCCGGTTTTACATTTCTCGCCCTTCCGTCCCAAGCGCGACTGTGACAGCCTGAGGTTCGGTCGAATGGCGGCCACAGAGCGAGGCGATCATGGCGCACAAGTTTGAAGTCTATCAGGACAAGGCTGGCGAGTTCCGCGTCCGATTCAAATACAACTCCGAAATCATCTTCTCGACCGAGGGCTATTCGGACAAGTCGGGCGCCAAGCGCGCCATCGAATCGATCAAGAAATACGTCGGCGACGCTCCGACCGAAGAAGTCTGAATTCACTGAGTTTTACGGGGGCGCGGCGCTTTCGCCCGCCCCCGTACCCTCGCCTTAAGGCCGCGCTGGGATGTTCAGGCCCCGCTGCACCGCCGGGCGCGCCAGACCCCGCTCCAGCCAGTCGGCCACGCGCGGGAAGTCACCAAAGCCGACCAGATCCCCCGCCTCATAAAAGCCGATCAGGTTGCGCACCCAGCCCAGGATGGCGATGTCGGCGATGGTGTAGTCCTCGCCCATGATCCAGTCCCGGCCCTCTAGACGCCCTTCCAGAACCCCCAGCAGACGCCGGGACTCGGCGACGTAGCGGTCGCGCGGACGCTTGTCCTCGAACTCGCGCCCGGCGAATTTATGGAAAAAGCCGACCTGACCAAACATCGGGCCGATCGCCGCCATCTGGAAGAAGACCCATTGCAGGGTCTCATAGCGCGCCGCCGGGTCGGCCGGCAGGAAGCGCCCGGTCTTCTCGGCCAGATAGACCAGGATGGCCCCGGATTCGAACAGGGGCAGAGGCTTCCCGTCCGGTCCGTCAGGGTCGATAATGGCCGGGATCTTGCCGTTGGGGTTCAGCGACAGATAGTCGGGCGTCCAGGTCTCGTTCTGGCCGATGTCCACCAGATGCGGCTCATAGGCCAGACCCAGTTCCTCCAGCAGGATGGAGACCTTCACCCCGTTCGGCGTCGGCAGGGAATAGAGCTGCAGCCGGTCGGGATGCTGGGCCGGATACTGGCGGGTGATCGGAAAGGCGGACAGGTCGGCCATGGGGCGCTCCGGGCGGGTTGAACCTTCCATGTTGGAAGCCTGACCGTCCCTCGCAATAGCCACCGCGTCAGTAGCGGTCGATCAGGCCTCGTCTCGCTCGTCGACCTCGGTCGGACGCACGACGCGCAGCCAGCCCTCGGAGATGCGCAGGTCCGGCGCCGCTTCGCGGGTGAAGGGCAGATACCAGGTCGGGCCGCCCTCCCGGGGGGCGATCTCCAGCATGTCCGAGGCGCCGAAATTCTGCACCGACTTGACCGTGCCGACCACGGCGTCGTCCAGGTCGCGGGCTTCAAGCCCGACCAGATCGGTCAGGTAGAATTCGTCTTCCTCAGGCTCGGGCAGGCGGTCGCGCGGCACGAACAGCTTTTGCCCGCGCAGGGCGTCAGCCTGTTCCTTGACGGTGATCTCCTTGACCCTGGCCACCACGCCCGCCTTGTCCGGGCGCGCCGAGATCAGGGTCAGGGCCGGGGTCCCGTCCGCCTTCAGCAGGGGCTGATAGGCCATCAGGGCCATGGGGTCGGCGGTGAAGGCGGTGATGCGCACCTCGCCCTTCACGCCGAAGGCGCCGCCGATCTGGCCGACGAGGATCAGTTTTTCAGCACCGCTCATCGCAGGCTCCGTTCGTAATTGTCAGCGCCAGATAGCAGAAAAGCAGCGCCCGGGATCGGACGCTGCTTTCCATTTCCGCATCCCGGCCGAAACCAGGAAACCGAAGGGTTTAGCCCTCGGCGTTCTCTTCGGCGGCCGGAGCTTCTTCAGCAGCGGCTTCGACCGGGGCTTCTTCAGCAGCCGGGGCGTTCTTGGCGGCTTCAGCAGCAGCGGCGGCTTCTTCCTTGGCGCGGGCGGCGGCTTCGGCAGCCTCGACCTTGGCGGCGGCTTCAGCTTCCAGACGGTCGGCTTCGCGCTGGGCGCGCTCGGCGGCGCGTTCCTGGGCCTTCTTGCCCGGAGCGCCCTTGTTCGGGTTGTTGCCTTGCGTCCACTGGACCTTGCCGACCAGGACTTCGTCCTGCGACTGGCTGATGAAGCGGGCGACGCGGTCGGTCGGCTGGGCGCCCTTGGCCAGCCATTCCGAGATGCGGTCGGCCTTCAGGGTGACGCGCGGCTGGGCGCTGCCCTTGGGCAGCATCGGGTTGTAGCTGCCGACGCGCTCGATGAACTTGCCGTCGCGCGGGGCGTGCGAGTCAGCCACGACGATGTAGTAGTAGGGGCGCTTCTTGGCGCCACCGCGGGCCAGACGAATCTTCAGCATTTTCAGTCTCTTTCTAGAAAGTCGAAATCAGTTCTTTTTCGGGAAGCCCGGCAGGCCTGGAAGGCCCCCCGGAAGTTGTCCGCCGCCCAGTCCCGCGAGGCGGTCCTGAATGGCTTTCATTTCATCGGCGCTGGGTTCGGCCATCTTGCCGCCGCCCAGGGCCTTGAGGCGGGCCATGTCGGGGCCGCCCATTCCAGGGAGGCCCGGCATTCCGCCGCCGCCGCCGAGGCCGCCCATCATGGCGGCCATCTTCTGCAGGTTCTTGCCGCCGCCCTTGGACAGGGACTTGACCATGTCGGCCATCTGCCGGTGCTGTTTCAGCAGGCGGTTGATGTCCTGGACCTCGACGCCGGCGCCGGCGGCGACGCGCTTCTTGCGGCTGGCGTTCAGCAGGTCGGGCTTCTTGCGCTCGGCCTTGGTCATGGAGCTGATGATGGCTTCCTGACGGGCGATCATCTTGTCGTTGACATTGCTGTCGGCCATCTGGGCCTTCAGCTTGGCCACGCCGGGCAGCATGCCCATGATGCCCTGAAGCCCGCCCATCTTCTTCATCTGCTGCAGCTGGGCGGCCAGGTCGTCCAGATCGAACTGACCCTTGGCCAGCTTGCGGGCCATCTTCTCGGCCTTGGCCTGGTCCAGCTCGCCCGCGGCCTTTTCGACCAGGGCGACGATGTCGCCCTGGCCCAGGATGCGGCCGGCGACGCGGCGGGCGTCGAAGACGTCGAGGGCGTCGACCTTTTCACCGGCGCCCAGATACTTGATCGGCAGGCCGGTGACGGCGCGCATCGACAGCATGGCGCCGCCGCGGCCGTCGCCGTCGGCGCGGGTCAGCACCAGGCCGGTCAGCGGCAGGCGTTCGTGGAAGGCGGCGGCCGTGCGGACCGCGTCCTGACCCGTCAGGCTGTCGGCGACCAGCAGGGTCTCGACCGGATTGGCGACGCGGGCGACCTCGGCCACCTCGGCCATCAGGGCTTCGTCCAGCGTGATACGGCCGGCGGTGTCGAGGATCAGGACATCGAAGCCCTGAAGTTTGGCGGATTGCAGCGCGCGCTTGGCGATCTCGACCGCCGACTGGCCCGCCACGATGGGCAGGGTCGCGACTTCGATCTGCTGACCCAGGGTCGCCAGCTGCTCCATGGCCGCCGGACGACGCGTGTCCAGCGAGGCCATCATGACCTTCTTCTTGTCGAACTTGGTCAGGCGCAGGGCCAGCTTGGCCGAGGTCGTGGTCTTGCCCGAGCCCTGCAGACCGGCCATCAGGATCACGGCGGGCGGCGTCGCATTGATGTTGATCGGGGTCGGCTCTTCGCCGCCCAGCATCTCGACCAGACCGTCATAGACGATCTTGACCACCTGATCGGCCGGCTTGACCGAACGGATGACCTCTTCGCCGGTCGCCTGTTCCTTGGCGCGGCTGATGAAGTCCTTGACCACCGGCAGGGCGACATCGGCCTCGAGCAGGGCGACGCGGACTTCGCGCAGCGCTTCCTCGACATCCTTTTCGGACAGGGCACCGCGGCCGGTGATCCGGTCGAAGACGCCTGTCAGCCGCTCATTCAGAGCCTCGAACATTCAAAACCTTTCATGCGCGAACCCTGACCTCCATAGAGAAACGGCCTCTGGCGACGATCACGTCGGCAGAGGGTCCTCGCCATCCTCGTCCCGATCGAGCGGGGGTCGTGATGGAGGAGGCGCAGGTTCAATTGCGCCGGAAGCGGCGGCTTATGGAGCATCCACAAGCAAATGTCGACTCCCGCCTCTCCACGTCCTCAACCACACAAAGGGTTTCAGCGTTGACCATGAGGACTAGCCGGTTCGGATTCCGCTGATACGGTTCCGCTTCCAGCCTCCCCGCTGAAGGATGATGCGATGATCCAGGCCGCCGACGACCGACTGCGCGACGAGGTCCGCCTGTTGGGCGCCCTGCTGGGCGAGGTGATCCGCGACGAGGGCGGTCAGGAACTCTACGACCGGATCGAGGCGGTGCGTCAGGCCTCGGTGGCCTATCACCGCGACCCGGCCTCGCACGACGCCGCCGAGCTGGAAGGCCTGCTGAAGGACCTGTCGCTGGATCAAGCCATCGGTCTGACCCACGGCTTCGCCGCCTTCTCCCTGCTGGCCAATGTCGCCGAGGATCGGGCGGGCAAGCGCCGCGCCCGCGATCAGGCCGAGGCTGGCGAACGGGCCGACACCCCCGAAGGCGCCCTGAAACGGCTGGATGCGGCGGGCGTGGACAGGACGGCGGTGCGCGATCTGCTGTCTCAAGCCCTGATCTCGCCGGTCCTGACCGCCCACCCGTCCGAGGTGCGTCGCAAGAGCGTGATCGATCGCGTCGCCGCCGTCGGCGCCCTGCTGGACGGCTGCGACCGTGACGGGATCGCCTGTTCGCCCACGGCGCTGAAAACCGCCCTGCGTCGTCAGATCGTCATCCTGTGGGCCACGCGCCTGACCCGCGCCTCGGGCCTGGTAGTGCAGGACGAGATCAACACCGTCACCGACTGGCTGCAGCGCATCTTCCTGCACGTCGCTCCGGCCCAGCTGGCCGAGTGGCGCACCCTGCTGGACGCGCCCGACCTGCCGCCCTTCCTGCGCATCGGCACCTGGGTCGGCGGCGACCGCGACGGCAATCCCAATGTCGACGCCGCTGTGATGAGCGCCGCCTTCCGCACCCAGTCGCGGGCCGTGCTGCGCTTCTATCTGGAGGAGGTGAACGCCCTGGGCGAAGAGCTCAGCCTATCCGCCGACCTGACTGCCGTCACACCCGAACTGGCGGCCCTGGCCCAGAGCTCGGCCGACGCCTCGATCCAGCGCGCGGACGAACCCTATCGCCGGGCGCTGAGCCGCATCTACGCCCGACTGTCAGCCACGCACCAAGCCCTGGCTGGCGGCCCCGCCCCTCTGCCCGCATCATTCGAAGCCCCGGCCTATGACGGCCCCGACGCCTTCCGCGCCGATCTGGCCGTGCTGCACGACAGCCTGATCCGCACCCATGGCGCCGTCTTCGCCGATGACCGGCTGGCCCGACTGATCACCGCGGCGAACGTCTTCGGCTTCCACATGGCGACCCTGGACCTGCGCCAGAACTCCGACGTGCATGAACGCGTCGTCGCCGACCTGCTCAAGGTCGCGGGCGTCTGTCCCGACTACGCCGCGCTCGACGAAGAGGCGCGTCTGACCCTGCTGGCGCGCGAACTGGCGGGTCCGCGCCCCCTCTTCTCGCCCTATGCCGACTACGCGCCCGAAACCCTGAAGGAGCGCGCCATCCTGCAGGCGGCGGCGCAGGCCCTGTCCGCCTTCGGCCCGCAGGCCATCCGCACCCATATCGTCTCCAAGACCGACGCGGCCTCGGACATGCTGGAGGTCTATCTGCTGCTGAAGGAGGTCGGCCTCTACGACCCGGCCGACCCCGCCGCCTGCCCCATCCAGGCCGCCCCCTTGTTCGAGACCATCGAGGACCTGCGCGCCTCCCAGCCGACGCTGCAGCGGGTGCTGGCCGAGCCGTCCGCCCGCGCCGTGGCGACCGCCCGCGGGGTGCAGGAGGTGATGATCGGCTACTCCGACAGCAACAAGGACGGCTCCTACCTGACCTCGGGCTGGGAGTTGCACGAGGCCTCGCGCGCCCTGCTCGACGTCACCCGCGCGGCAGGGGTCCGTCTGCAACTGTTCCACGGTCGCGGCGGCGCCGTCGGCCGCGGCGGCGGCTCCAGCTTCTCCGCCGTGCTAGGCCAGCCGGCGGGGACGGTGGCTGGCCGCATCCGCGTCACCGAACAGGGCGAGGTCATCGCCAACAAGTACGGCGAGCCCGAAGTGGCGCAGCGCAACCTCGACGCCCTGACCTGCGGGACCCTGCTGGCCTCGCTGGGGCCGCAGACCGACGGCGGCTACAGCGCCGAACATGGCGCCACGGCGGCGCGCCTGTCGGCGGCCTCGATGACGGCCTATCGCGCCCTGGTCTATGAGACGCCCGGCTTCGTCGACTATTTCCGCGCCGCCACCCCCATCGCCGAGATCGCCGACCTGAAGATCGGTTCGCGCCCGGCCAGCCGCTCGACCTCGACCGCCATCGAGGACCTGCGCGCCATCCCCTGGGTGTTCAGCTGGTCGCAGTCGCGGGTCATGCTGCCCGGCTGGTTCGGCTTCGGCTCGGCGGTCCAGGGCGAGAACCCGGACGAACTGCGCGACATGGCCGCCGCCTGGCCCTTCTTCCGCACCGTGGTCCAGAACATGGAGATGGTGATGGCCAAGGCCGACATGGCCATCGCCCGCCGCTACGCCGGACTGGTCCCCGACCCGGCCCTGGCCGAGCGCATCTACGGCGAGATCCTCAAGGAATGGGAGCGAACCAAAGCCGCCGTCCTGTCCATCACCGGCCACGACGACCTGCTGGGCGGCCAGCCCGAGCTGGACCGGTTGATCCGCCAGCGGATGCCCTATGTCGAGCCGCTAAACCACGTGCAGATCGAGCTGATCCGCCGCCGCCGCGCCGGCGACGACGACCCGCGCGTCCGCAACGGCATTCTGCTGGCCATCAACGGCGTGGCGGCGGGCCTCAGGAACAGCGGCTGATCACAGCCACTTCGAGCGCTTGAAGGTGACGTAGAGGCCGAGGCAGATGACAAGGATCAGCCCCATAACGGCGGGATAGCCATAGGTCCAGCGCAGCTCGGGCATGTGCTCGAAATTCATGCCGTAGATGCCGGCCACCGCGGTCGGCGTCGCCAGGATGGCGGCCCAGGCGGCCAGCTTGCGGGTGATGACGCCCTGCCTCTGCTGCTCCAGCAGGTTGGACGCCTCGAACACCGAGGCCAGGATGTCGCGCAGCACGCCCGCGCGACTGGCGACGCGGCGCACGTGGTCGGCCACGTCGCGGAAATAGGGCCGCACCTCGCGGTCGATGCAGGGCAGGTCCAGCGACTGCAGCTTGACCGCCACCTCCTCCATCGGCCCCAGGATGCGGCTGAACTTCAGCAGCTCGCGCCGCAGCAGGAACAGACGGGTGATGTCGTCGCGCGACAGGAAGCTGTCCAGCGCCACCTGTTCCATCTCCAGCACCTTGTCCTCGATGGCGTCGATGATGGGAATGTAGCCGTCAACGATGAAGTCCAGCACTCCGTGCAGGATGAAATCCGGTCCGTGCTTCAATTGCTGGGGCGAGGCCTCCAGCTGGGCGCGCAACTGGGTATGACCGCGCGCCGAGCCGTGGCGAATGGTGACCACGTAGTTTGGCCCGATGAAGATATGGGTCTCGCCATAGACGATGTGATCGCCCTCGGCCTGGGCGGTGCGGGCGACGATGAAGAGCTCGGAGCCATAGACCTCCAGCTTGGGGATCTGGTGCGCCGTCATGGCGTCCTCGACCGCCAGGGGGTGCAACTTGAAGCGCCGCACCAGGATGTCGCTCTCCTCGTCCGTCGGCTCGTGCAGGCCGATCCAGAGGTATTCGCCCTTGGCCAGGGTCAGACCCTGATCCGTCAGCGGCGCCGCGCGCACCCGCTGGCCGTCCTTGTAAACGTAGGAGGCGACGACGCTCATGCGAGGAACCCATTCGGCTAAAACACCGCCAAGGCTTACCACCTAGCCGAAGCCGCACAAGAAAAAGGCCCGACGGATCGCTCCGCCGGGCCTCTCCAACTTTAACGCTTAACGGGCCTCAAGTAGGCCGAAGGCCGTTAGGCCCACTCAAGAAGTCGGGAAGCCGCGCACCTTGAGCAGGGCCGCCACGTCGGGGTTGCGGCCGCGGAACTGACGATAGGCGTCGCCGCGATCCGTGGTGTTGCCCGGCGCCAGGATGATCGACTTGAAGCGACCGCCGATGTCCGGGTTGAAGACGTCGCCCGACTCCTCGAAGTAGGCCCAGGTGTCCGCGTCCATCACTTCCGACCACAGGTAGGAGTAGTAGCCGGCCGAATAGGCGTCCGAGGTGAAGAGGTGGTTGAACTGCGGCAGGCGGTGCCGCATCACGATCTCCTTGGGCATGCCCAGACGGTCCAGCGAGGCCTTCTCGAAGGCGCCGATGTCGGTCGGCGGCGTGGCTTGCGTATGCAGGTCCATGTCGACCAGGGCCGAGGACAGATAGCTGACCGTGGCGTAGCCCTGGTTGAAGGTCGAGGAGGCCTCGATCTTGTCCACCAGCGCCTGCGGCATCGGCTGCTTGGTCTCGACGTGCTTCATGTAGCCGTCGAGGATCGGGCGGCTCAGCACCCAGTGCTCATGCACCTGCGACGGATATTCCACGAAGTCGCGCGGCGTGTTGCCGAACGACGGATAGGTCACCACCGACGAGAAGTAGTGCAGGGCGTGGCCGAACTCGTGGAACAGGGTCTCGGCGTCGTCCAGCGAGATCAGCAGGGGCTGACCGGCCTCGGCCTTAACGAAGTTGTTGTTGTTCGAGGCCAGGATCGGCTTCGAGCCCGTCAGCTGCGAGAAGGACCGGTAGGTGGTCATCCAGGCGCCCGAACGCTTGCCCGGACGGGCGAAGTCGTCGGCGTAGTAGAGGCCGATCAGCTTGCCCGTGGCCTTGTCGGTGACCTCATAGGTGGTCACGTCCGGCTCGAAGGTCGAGACCGCGCCCTTGGGCAGTTGCTTGAAGACGAAGCCGTACAGGCGCTCGGCCATGTAGAAGGACGCCGCGCGCACCGCGTGCAGTTCGAAGTAGGGCTTCAACTCGTTCTGATCGAGGTCGTACTTGGCCTTGCGGACCTTCTCGGCGAAGTAGAGGTAGTCCCAGGGCTCGATGTCGAAACCGGCGATCGCCTTCATGTCGGCGACCTCCTCGGCCACGCGGGCCTTGGCCGGGGCCCAGACGCGCTGCATCAGCTCCATGGCCGCGGCCGGGGTCTTGGCCATGGTGTCCTGCATGCGCCATTCGGCGTGATTGCCGAAACCGAGCAGCTTGGCGCGCTGCTGACGCAGGGCGACGATCTGGGCGATGGTCGACTTGGTGTCGTTGGCGTCGCCGTTGTCGCCGCGCTTGACGAACTTCTTCCACACCTGCTCGCGCAGGGCCCGGTCGTCGGCGAAGGTCAGGAAGGGATCGACGCTGGAACGGGTGTTGACGATGGCCCATCCCTGGACGTTGCGCGTGCGCGCAGCGGCGGCGGCGGCGGCCTTGTTCGAGTCCGGCAGGCCCTTCAGGCCGGCCTCGCTGGTGATGACGGTCCAGGTGTTCTCGTCAGCCACCACCTTCTGGCCGAAGCCGGTGAAGGCGTTCGACAGGGCGGTGTTGATGCGGCCCAGCTCGGCCTTGCCCGCGGCGTTCAGGGCGGCGCCGTTGCGCACGAAGGCGTCGCGGCTGCGCTCGGCCAGACGCGTCTGCTGGGCGTTCAGGCCGCTGGTTTCAGCCCCGTCGGCCACGGCCTTGATGCGCTGGAACAGCTTCTCGTTGAAGGTGATCTCGTCCGAGGCGGCCGACAGGATCGGCGACAGCTCGGTCTCCAGCACGTCCCACGCGTCGCCGCCGATGTTCGACGTCATGACGCTGAAGACGTTGATGGCGCGGTCCAGCGGTTCGCCGACCAGCTCCATCGCCACCAGGGTGTTGGCGAAGGTCGGGGCGTCGGGGTTGTTGGCGATCGCGGCGATGTCGGCGCGTTGCAGCTCGATGCCTTCCAGGATGGCTTCGCGCATCTTGGGCGCGGTCACCTTGTCCCACGGGGGCACGCCTTCATAGGGGCCGGTCCAGGGCTGCAGCAGCTCGGCGCGCGGCGCGGTCGTCGGCAGGACGGCGCGGGCGATACGCGCCTCATCGGCGGTCGACAGGGAAGCGGCGGTCGGTCCCGTCATTCCGTTCTCCATAGCGCCGGCGGCGGCGCAGCCCGTCAGGGCGAAGAGGCTCGCGCCCCCGATGAGAAGATGGCGTCTGTGCATCCAGGTCTCCCAACCTTTTTTCGTGTTCGCGCGACCCTAGGCGCGCTTGGCCGGGCCGTCACATAGAGCCGATGTAATCCTAACTATTGGACGACGGAACCCCACGGGTCTAAAGGCCGCTGCATGGCGATAGGCGTTTTCGACTCCGGCGTGGGGGGCCTGACGGTCCACCGCGAACTCACGACCCGCTTTCCGACGCGGGACTTCATCTATCTGGGCGACCAGGCCCACGCTCCCTATGGCGGGCGTGGCGGCGAGGACATCGTCGAGCTGACCCGCGCCGGATGCGAGCGTCTGTTCGAGGCCGGGGCCTCGGTGGTCGTCCTGGCCTGCAACACGGCCTCGGCCATCGCGCTTCGTCGCCTGCAGCAGACCTGGATTCCGGGGATGCGCGAGAAGCTGGGCCGTCCGGTCAATGTCCTGGGCATCATCGTTCCGACCATCGAGGCGGCCACCGGCCTGCCCTGGTCCTATGAGGCCGAGCGCAACGGCCGACTGGAAGGCGAGAAGAAACAGGCGATCGACGTCACCGGCGTCTTCTGCACCGCCGCCACGGCCATGAGCCGGGTCTATGAAATCGAGATCGACAAGCGCCGCGAGGACCTGGCCGTCTTCACCGAGCCCTGCCCCGGTCTGGCCGGCCTGATCGAACTGGGCGCCCCGGCCGAAGAATTGAAGGTGGTGGTGGACGACCACGTCGACGCCCTGCGCCGCCGGATCGGCCGCCACCCGGACAAGGCCATCCTGGGCTGCACCCACTATGAGATCGTCGCCGATCTGTTCGCCGACGCCCTGCCCGCCGGGGTCCAAGTCATCAGCCAGCCGGCCGCCGTGGCCGACTCGCTGGAACGTTATTTTGCGCGCCACCCGGAATACGACCTGGGATCGTCCGGCCGTCGCGACTTCCTGACCACCGGCACGCCCGGCCCGCAATCGGACCTGATCGCCCGCTTCTGGGGCGCGCCGTTGAGCTTCGACGCGGCCTGATTACTCGGCCGGGCTTGAACGGCGCTGACCGAAGGTCGGCGCCCTTTCCTTCTGCTGCGCCCAATAGGCCGGACCGTCGTCAGGCTTGAACATGGTGCGCGGCACGCCGTTGCGGTCCACCACCGCAAAGGTGTTGGTCGAAGCCTGATAATAGAGGGTGTCGCCGTTCGGCCGCTTGACCGTCTCGGTCCCCTTGGGCGCCGCCTCGGTGAAGGCCCGCACCTTGGCCAGGTAGTCGTCCGCCGACCGAGCCCCGAAGGCCGCGCCGTTGCGCTCATACAGGCGCTGCACCTTGGCGTCGGCGGTTTCGCGCCGATTGGCTGTGACCGGCGGCCTGGCCTCAGGCGTCACGGCTTCGATCTCGCCGTCCGGCGTCGTCGTTGAGCTCAGCGCGACCGGCTCGACCGCCGCCCGTTCCCGCGTTTCGACCGCCGAGCCGCCGCTGTCGCAGGCCGCCAGAACCAGCACCGCAAGAACGCCCGCCGTCACTTGAATTCGCATGGATCACCCTCCCTGAAAAACCCGCCGAACGCAGTTAGACATAAACAATTTGTTCTGGCAATGTTCCAAAAGCGCAGCCTGTTGCGGCACGGCTGTGTCTCGACGACGTCATGCAGCCCCGCTACAGATTTTCTCATGACCGCATCCTCGCTTTCCGGCCGCAAGGTCCTGCTGATCGTCGGCGGCGGCATCGCCGCTTACAAGGCGCTGGAGCTGATCCGCCTGCTGAGGAAGGCCGACGCCGAGGTGATGACGGTTCTGACCAGGGCCGGGGCCGAGTTCGTCACCCCCATGTCGCTGGCGGCCCTGACCGGCCATCCCGTGCGCCAGGACCTGTTCATGCCCGAAGACGAGACGGCCATGGGCCATATCGAACTGTCGCGCTGGGCCGATCTGGTCGTGGTGGCCCCCGCCACGGCGGGTCTGATCGCCAAGGCCGCCAATGGTCTAGCCGACGACCTGGCATCGACCACGCTTCTGGCCACCGACAAGAAGGTGCTGCTGGCCCCGGCCATGAACGTGCGCATGTGGCTGCACCCGGCGGTGCAGGCCAATGTCGAGCGACTGAAGGGTTTCGACGGCTTCCACGGCATGGCCGTGGTCGGACCTGACGACGGCATCATGGCCTGCGGCGAGTTCGGCCCCGGCCGCATGGCCGAGCCGCCCGCCATCTTCGACGCCATCGCGCGCCTGCTGGCCGGACCGGACGGCCGCCCGCTGACCGGCAGGACCGCCGTGGTCACCGCCGGGCCGACTTTTGAGCCCATCGACCCGGTGCGCGGCCTGACCAATCGCTCCAGCGGCAAGCAGGGCTACGCCGTCGCCGCCGCCCTCGCCGAGCTTGGCGCCGAGGTGACCCTGATCTCCGGCCCCGTGGCCCTGGACGCCCCCGTCGGGGTCACCCGCGTCTGGGTCGAGGCGGCAACCGAAATGAAGGCCGCCGTCGAGGCCCGTCTGAACTCTGATCGAGGGACGGACATCGCCGTCATGAGCGCCGCCGTCGCCGACTGGCGCGTGGACGGGATCGCCTCGGGCAAGATCAAGAAAAAGCCGGGCGGCCCGCCGTCCCTGGCCCTGATCGAGAACCCCGACATCCTGGCCGGCGTCTCCGCCCCCGGTCCCCGGCGTCCGAAACTGGTGGTCGGCTTCGCCGCCGAAACCAGCGACCTGGAGACCAACGCCCGCGCCAAGCTGTCGAGGAAGGGCTGCGACTGGATCGTCGGCAACGATGTCTCGGGCGAGGTCTTCGGCTCGGACGGCAACGCCGTGACCCTGTTCACCCGGAACGGCGCCGAGCCCTGGCCGCGCCAGTCCAAGACCGAGGTGGCGAGGAAGCTCGCCCACCGCATCGCCGATCACTTCAAGGCCTGAGAGACCTCTTATGACCACCGTCCGCGTCGAACGCCTGCCCCACGCCGAGGGCCTGGCCCTGCCTGCCTATGAGACGACGGGATCGGCGGGCATGGATCTGCGCGCGGCCCTGCCTGAGTTCGAGCCGGTGATCCTGGCGCCGGGCGAACGCCGACTGATCCCCACCGGCCTGAAGATCGCTCTGGAGCCCGGCTATGAAGCCCAGGTGCGCCCCCGCTCGGGGCTGGCGCTGAAGCACGGCGTCACCTGCCTGAACTCGCCCGGCACCATCGACAGCGACTATCGCGGCGAAGTCGGGGTCATCCTGATCAACCACGGCCAGATCGCCTTCGAGATCAACCGCGGCGAGCGTATCGCGCAGATGGTCATTGCGCCCTACGCCCAGGCCGTCATGGCCGAGGTCGACGCCCTGGACGAGACCGAGCGCGGCTCAGGCGGGTTTGGTTCGACGGGACGCTGATAAAACGGCGCTTTACGGAGCGCCGTTTTTCAACCTAGCGTAGCGGCATGAATCAGCTGGACCAGCTCGTTTACTGCAGCCGCGCCCGACTGACGCCGGAGCAAGCCGCCGATCAGATCGCCGACATCGTCCACGTCGCGGCCTTTCGCAACGCCCAGGTCGGCATCACCGGCGCCCTGACCCTGAGAGGCGACATCTTTGTCCAGATGCTGGAGGGCGCCCCCACCGCACTGGATATCCTGATGCTGCATCTGCATTTCGATGCGCGGCACGAGGACATCGTCGTCTTGGCTCGCGAACGGATCACGCAGCGCGCCTTTCCTGTCTGGGGCATGACGGCGCCGCAGGCGGCCCCATCGACCGCCAGCGCCCTGGATATCCTGATCACCGAGCGTTCGCCGCGTCTGGATCTGTGGCGGCAGGCCATGGGCGCCGCCCTGGCCCCCCAGGCCCTTCAGACAGAGGCGTTGGGCGCTGGGGGCGTGATCTCGCGCCTCAGCACGCGCTCGCGCCAGGCGGTGTAGAGACCGCTGCCCGCGATCAGGGCGGCGCCTATCAGGGTCGCGCCCGTCGGCGCATCGCCCAGCAGAAGCCAGCCCAGAACCACGGCTCCGACCATCTGCAGATAGTCCAGCGGCGCCAGGGCCGAGACCGGAGCGTGCTGCAGCGAGGTGGTCATCAGCAACTGGGCCAGCCCCCCGGCCAACCCGCCCGCCGCCAGCACAGCCAGAACCGGCCAGGTGTGACTATGGCCGTCAAACAGGGCCAACGCCCCGCCGGTCAGAGCGCAGGCGACGAAGAACCAGAAGACGATGGCGGTGGCCTTCTCCGTCTTGCCCAGCTGACGCAGGGTGACGGTGACCGAGGCGGCGACAAAGGCCCCGCCGAGCGCGAACAGCAGACCGCCCAGCGGCGGCGCGCCCTCGGACCCTGGTCGCACCAGAACCAGCACGCCGACGAAACCCAGGACAACCGCCGTCCAGCGATGGCGGCCGACCTTCTCTTTCAGGAAGACGATGGACAGCAGGGTGGCGAAGATGGGGGCGGTGAAGCCGATTGTGGTGGCGTCAGCGAGCGGCAAAAGCCTCAGGCCCTGGAAGATCAGCAGGATGCCCGTCACCCCCAGGACGCAGCGCCAGACGTGAACCATGGGCCTCCGGGTCGAGATCACGGCCAGTCCCCCGCCGTTGCTCAGCACCCAGAACAGCACCACCGGCAGACCGAAGATAGAACGATAGAAGACCATCTCGCCCGCCGAAACGGGTTCCACCGTCGCCGCCCACTTCATCAGGGCGTACATCAAGGAGAAGCTGAGCGCCGCCGCAGCCCGGAGCGCCATGCCGTAGCTGGTTCCTTGCCGGCTCATCCGCCGGTTCAGGCCTGGCGGAAGCCGAGCACGTCCTGCATGTCATAGAGGCCGGGACGGCGGTTGCGCACCCAGGCGGCGGCGGCCACGGCGCCCTTGGCGAACAGGGACCGGTCGATGGCCGAGTGCGACAGGGTCAGCAGTTCGTCGTCCGAGCCGAACAGGACCGTGTGTTCGCCGATGACGCCGCCGGCGCGCAGGGAGGCGAAGCCGATCTTGCCCGCCTCACGCGGGCCGGTGATGCCGTCATAGGGCGCGGTCCTCAGGTCTTCCAGATCGCGACCCCGACCGTTAGCCGCGGCCTCGCCCAGCATCAGGGCGGTGCCTGAGGGAGCGTCCACCTTGCGCCGGTGATGGGTCTCCAGCACCTCGATGTCCCAGTCGCGGCCATCCAGACGCTGGGCCGCGTGCTCGACCAGACCGATCAGGATGTTGAGGCCCAGCGAGAAGTTTCCGCTGCGGACGATGGCGATCCTGTCCGCCGCCGCTTCGATCTCGGCGTCCTGTTCCGGCGACAGGCCCGTGGAACCGATCACCAGGGCCGGTCCGCCGCGCTCGGCGCAGGCCCGGGCCAGTTCGACCGAGGCCTCAGGCGTCGAGAAGTCGATGATGACGTCGCACAGACTCAGATCGGGCGTCTCTCCCCGGTCAAAGCGCGTCGCCACCACCACATCTTCACGGGCGTCCAGAACCTGGGAAACAGCGCGACCCATCCGGCCCCGCGCGCCGGAAATGCCGGCGTGGAAGATGTCGCTCACGCAGTCTCTTTCGGATTGTCGGCGTCGCCGCCCAGGATGTCGGCCCAGAAACGTCGAGCCTTGCCCGCGAAGCTGGTGTTGCGCGGATTCTGACTCTCTCCGAACGAGGCCGCAAGCTCCTGCATCAGCTCCTTCTGACGCGGGGTCAGATCGGTCGGGGTTTCCACGAACAGCTCGACCACCAGATCGCCGCGCTGACGGCCATTCAGGTGGGGCATGCCCTTGCCCTTGATGCGCACCGTCTTGCCGGTCTGGGCGCCGGCGGGCACCTCGACCGTGGCCTTGCACTTGCCGTCGCAGGCCTCGGACACCAGGCAGGGGGCGTCGACCACCCCGCCGAGCGCCGCCACCGTCATCGGCACCGGCACCGTGACCAGCAGGTCCAGGTTGTCGCGCTCGAACAGTTCGTGGTCGTGCACCGACAGGAAGACATAGAGGTCGCCGCGCGGGCCGCCGCGCTGACCGGCCTCGCCCTCGCCCGACAGGCGGATGCGCGAGCCGTCGTCGACGCCGGCGGGGATCTTGAGGCTGAGCTGGCGGTTCTTGCGGACCTGGCCGTGACCATGACAGGCGGTGCAGGGGTCGGCGATCATCTCGCCCGAGCCGCCGCAACGGGGGCAGGTGCGCTCGACCTGGAAGAAGCCGTTGGCCTGGCGCACGCGTCCGGCGCCGCCGCAGGTGGAGCAGATGGTCGGCTTGGTCCCGGCCTTGGCGCCCGAGCCGTCGCAGACCTCGCAGGTCATGGTGGTGGGGACCGAAATCTCGACCTCTGCGCCCTTGTAGGCCTGCTCCAGGGTGATCTCGAGGTCATAGCGCAGGTCCGAGCCGCGACGCGGTCCGCCCTGTTGCTGACGCCCGCCGCCTCGGCCGCCGAAGGCCTCCCCGAAGGCGTCCCCGAAGACCTGGGAGAAGATGTCGTTGATGTCGTGGAAACCTTGCCCGCCGCCGCGTCCGAACGGGTCGCCGCCGCCGGCGCCGCCGTTCACGCCCGCATGACCGAACCGGTCATAGGCCGCACGCTTCTGATCGTCCGACAGCACCGTATAGGCCTCGGAGATCTCCTTGAACTGGGCGAGGGATTCTTCCGAGCCGCCGTTGCGGTCCGGGTGGTGGATCATGGCCAGCTTGCGATAGGCCGCCTTCAGGCCCGGCGCATCGATGGTCCGTTCGACCCCCAGAATTTCGTAATAGTCACGCTGCGCCATCAGGCGTTCGTCCTCTTACTTTCTCGCTGCGCTCGCCGTCCCGGTTGAGCCGAGGATCGTGCGTTCGCGGATGACCCGGTGGCCATGCCTGCTGACATGGGCGCCCGGTCGAATGATGCAAGTTTTATGAAACGGCCCCGCCTGCCGTCTGGCAAGCGGGGCCGGTCGTCTTCAATCGCGTTTCGTTACGCGTTCTTCTTGTCGTCGTCGGCGTCCGAGACTTCCTCGAACTCGGCGTCGACCACGCCGTCGTCGGCGGGAGCCTCAGCCGAGGCGCCGTCTTCACCGGCGCCCTGCTGGGCGGCGTACATGGCCTCGCCCAGCTTCATCGAGGCCTGGGCCAGGGTGTTGGTCTTCTCGCGGATGACTTCCGGGTCCGAACCGTCCTTGGCCGACTTCAGGTCGTCCAGGGCCGACTGGATGGTCGCCTTGGTCGTGTCATCGATCTTGTCGCCGTGTTCCGACAGGGCCTTTTCGGTCGAGTGGATCAGGCTGTCGGCGCCGTTGACGGCCTCGACCAGGTCCTTGCGGACCTTGTCGGCGGCGGCGTTGGCTTCGGCTTCCTTGACCATCTTGTCGATGTCCGCATCCGACAGGCCGCCGTTGGCCTGAATGCGGATCGACTGTTCCTTGTTGGTCGCCTTGTCCTTGGCGGTGACGTGGACGATGCCGTTGGCGTCGATGTCGAAGGCGACCTCGATCTGCGGCATGCCGCGCGGCGCCGGCGGAATGCCCATCAGGTCGAACTGACCCAGGACCTTGTTGTCGGCGGCCATCGGGCGTTCGCCCTGGAAGACGCGGATCGTCACGGCCGACTGGTTGTCGTCGGCGGTCGAGAAGACCTGGGCCTTCTTGGTCGGGATGGTGGTGTTGCGCTCGATCAGCGGAGTGAACACGCCGCCCAGGGTCTCGATGCCCAGGGTCAGCGGGGTCACATCCAGCAGCAGCACGTCCTTGACGTCGCCTTGCAGAACGCCGGCCTGAACGGCGGCGCCCAGGGCCACGACTTCGTCAGGGTTCACGCCCTTGTGCGGCTCCTTGCCGAAGAATTTCTTCACGGCTTCCTGCACGGCGGGCATGCGGGTCATGCCGCCGACCAGCACCACTTCATCGATGTCCGAGGCCTTCAGGCCCGCGTCCTTCAGCGCCTTGGCGCAGGGCTCGATGGTGCGGGTGATCAGGTCTTCGACCAGGGCTTCCAGCTTGGCGCGCGACAGCTTGATGTTCAGGTGCAGCGGGCCCGAGGCGTTCATGGTGATGAACGGCAGGTTGACCTCGTACTGGGTCGTCGAGGACAGCTCCTTCTTGGCCTTCTCGGCCTCTTCCTTCAGGCGCTGCAGAGCCAGCTTGTCGGTCCGCAGATCGACGCCCTGCTCCTTCTTGAACTCGTCGGCCAGGTAGTCGACCAGACGCAGGTCGAAGTCCTCGCCGCCCAGGAAGGTGTCGCCGTTGGTCGACTTCACCTCGAAGACGCCGTCGCCGATCTCCAGGATCGAGACGTCGAAGGTGCCGCCGCCCAGGTCATAGACGGCGATCTTCTGACCGTCGTTCTTCTCCAGGCCGTAGGCCAGGGCGGCCGCGGTCGGCTCGTTGATGATGCGCAGGACTTCCAGGCCGGCGATCTTGCCGGCGTCCTTGGTGGCCTGACGCTGGGCGTCGTTGAAGTAGGCCGGAACGGTGATGACGGCCTGGGTCACGGTCTCGCCGAGGTAGGCCTCAGCGGCCTCCTTCATCTTGCCGAGGGTGAAGGCCGAGACCTGTTGCGGCGAATAGTCCTTGCCGTGGGCGCGCACCCAGGCGTCGCCGTTCGGGCCCTTGACGATCTCGTAGGGCACCATGCCCTTGTCCTTGGCCACCACCGGGTCATCGAAATTGCGGCCGATCAGGCGCTTGATGGCGAAGAAGGTGTTGGTCGGGTTCGTGACCGCCTGGCGACGCGCAGGCTGGCCGACGAGCACTTCGCCGCTGTCCTGGATCGCCACGACCGACGGGGTCGTGCGGTTGCCTTCGGCGTTCTCGATGACCTTGGGGTTCTTGCCGTCCATGACGGCGACGCACGAGTTGGTCGTGCCGAGGTCGATGCCGATAATCTTGGCCATGAGCTTGTCTTTTCACTCCTTGCGGCGGGCGATGCGGCGGCCTTCGAAAAGCGCCGCGCGTGACCGCCCCCAGTTGGGCTGAAAGCCGTTCCGGTCGTCCGGTCGGGCGGGTTGAATGGTTGCGGTCGAAAGCCCCAGCAACTCCGGGGTTTCTTCCAGACTGGCCCGGATATGGGAAAGACCGCAGGGCCTGCAAGGGTTTCGTGCGGTTCGGGCCAGATTCGATCAAATTGAACCCTCTCCCGACGGGAGAGGGCTTGAGCCTCCAAGAGCGAAGCGATTGGTTAGGCGAAAGGGTAAGGGGCGGCGGCTTCAGTCGGCGCAAGCCGTGGCGACGGTCCGGCGACGGCTTGCGCCGACGGCGACCGCCGCCCCTCATCCGGCCCTTCGGGCCACCTTCTCCCATTGGGAGAAGGGTCTTAAGTCTTGAAGCATGAACCGCCCTGTCATTCGCGAAACCCCGACCAGCCTGCCCGGCTTTCGCCTGTGGCCCGGCGCGCTCGACGCGGCGGCCCAGAAGACCCTGATGGATCAGGTGCTGGCGGCGGCCGAAACCGCGCCCTTCTATCGCCCGGTGACGCCCGGCGGTCGGCCCTTTTCGGTCGAGATGACGGGCATGGGCTCCCTGGCCTGGGTCTCGGATCGGGCGGGCTATCGCTATCAGCCGACGCATCCCGTCACCGGCCAGCCCTGGCCGCCCATGCCGCAGACCCTGCTCGACCTGTGGGACGCCCTGACCGGCTGGCCCGCCCCGCCCGACGCCTGCCTGGTCAACCTCTATCGCGGTGAGGCCAGGATGGGCCTGCATCAGGATCGCGACGAAGCCGACCTGACCGCCCCGGTCCTGTCGGTGTCGCTGGGCGATACGGCGGTGTTTCGCATCGGCCCCGCCGAGGGCGGCAAGACCCACGGCCTGAAGCTGGCCTCGGGCGACGTCTGCGCCCTGATGGGGCCGGCCCGGCTGGCGCGGCACGGGATCGACCGGCTGCTGACGGGCTCGTCACAGCTGGTCCCCGGCGGCGGGCGGATCAATCTGACCCTGCGCCGGGCGCTCTGATCGGGACTCGACGGGAGGCTGAAAGCCGGGTCACAGTCGCCACCTCGTCCGAAGCCGCAGCGGAGACCCTTGATGCCCCTCATCACCCGACCCGAGGGCCTGAGCGCCGATCAGATCGCCCCCAGCCGCCGCTCGCTTGGCGTCACAGCCCTCGGCGGGGTCGCTTTCGCCGCCTACGCCCCCGCCGCCCTCAGCCAGTCGGCCAGCCCGATCACCACCGACAGCGCCGGCCTGATCGCCCACACCGTCTCCTTCCCCGCCCCCGACGGCTTCGAACTGCCCGCCTATCTGGCCCGGCCCGAGGGCGATGGCCCCTTCCCCGTGGTCATCGTGGTGTCCGAGATCTTTGGCGTGCACGAATACATCCGCGACGTCTGCCGCCGTCTGGCCAAGGCCGGCTACGCCGCCGTCGCCCCGGCCTTCTTCGTGCGCAAGGAAGACCCGGCTCCGCTCAGCGACATGTCGGCCATCATGGCCATCGTCGGGGCCGCCGGATACGAGCAGGTCATGGGCGACGTGGGGGCCACGCTGGAGTGGATCGGTCTTCAGTCCTGGGCCCGGTCGGACCGGGTCGGCATCACCGGCTTCTGTTGGGGCGGCAAGGTGGTGTGGCAGGCCTGCGCCCGCTTCGCAGCCCTCGACGCCGGGGTCGCCTGGTACGGCCGTCTGGCGCCGTCCGCCACGGCGACCGAAGATCAAAAGACGGCGGGCCGCCCCTGGCCGGCCGATTTGGCGGGCGAGCTGAAGGCACCAGTGCTGGGCCTCTATGGCGGGCAGGACGGCGGCATTCCCGTCGCCAGCGTCGAGGCCATGCGCTCGGCCCTGACCAAGGCCGGTGCGACCGGCAGCGAGATCATCCTCTACGACGACGCCCCGCACGGCTTCCACGCCGACTACCGCGCCAGCTACCGCGAGGCGGACGCCAGGGATGGATGGCGAAGGTTGCTGGCGTTTTTCGAGGCGCGGCTGAAATAGCCCCGCACTTCTCTTCCGTCATTCCGGGGCGCGAAGCGAACCCGGAACCCAGGCGTCTGACGCATCTGCGCCCATGCCATTGAAGCCGCCGCCTGGGCCCCGGATCGTCCCTCCGGGTCGTCCGGGGTGACGGCGGAAGAACAACCAAATGCAAACGGCCCGGAGCGTCTGCGCCGGGCCGTCGTCATTTCAGCTCAGGAAAGCCTCACGCCTTGGCGTCGAAATGCCCGCCGGTCGTGTTGGCTTCCGAATAGCCGCCGCCGGCCGGGCCCGAGCCCTTGGCCGCGACCACCACCATGGCGGCGCGCACGGTGCGGCCGAACAGGGCGTAGCCGGGTTGCAGGGTCTGGATCACCGTGCCGCCCGGCACGCTGTCCGAGGGCTGTTCCATCACGGCCTGATGCAGGTGCGGATCAAAGGCCTCGCCCGGCTGAGGCGCGACGCGGGTCAGGCCGTTGGTCTCGAAGGCCGACAGCAGCGACTTCTGCGTCAGCTCCAGACCGGTGACCATGGCAGCGGCGGGCCCCTCGGCGTCCCTGGGCGCCGACTGCAGGCCGCGTTCCAGCGTGTCGGCCACGCTCAGAAGATCCTTGGCGAAGCGCTGGATGGCGTAGGCGCGGGCGTCGTTGGCCTGGGTCTCGGCGCGGCGCTTGATGTTCTCGGCGTCGGCCACGGCGCGCAGGGCGCGGTCCTTCCATTGGTCGCGTTCGGCGATCAGGGCGTCGATCACGGCCATGTCGCCGTCTTCGGCGGCTTCCTGTGCGGCGTCGATGGCGGCCTCTCCCATGTCCTGCTCGAGTTGGTCCCGGGTCTCGTCGTTGATGTCGTTCACGTCTCTTGTCCGTCCAGAATCCGCCCCAGCACCCGGGCGGTATAGTCCACCAACGGAATGACACGGGCATAGTTCAGTCTTGCAGGGCCGATGACGCCGATGGCGCCCAGCATTCGCTGCCGACCCGTCATATAGGGCGCCGCGATCACGGCGGAACCCGAAAGCGAAAACAGTCGCGTTTCCGCGCCGATGAAGATGCGCACGCCCTGCGCCGCGCCGACCCCGTCCAGCAGGCCGATTAGCTGTTCCTTCTGCTCCAGATCGTCGAACAGGACGCGGACCCGCTCCAGATCCTCGACCGCCTGGGCGTCCTGCAACAGATTGGCGCGGCCCCGCACGATCAGGGCCCGGTCGCGCTCACCCCCGCCGGACCAGGCCGCCAGGCCGTCCTCGACCAGACGGGCGGCGGCGGCGTTCAGTTCGCGCCGGGCGGCGTCCAGTTCGGCGCTCATCTCGGTGCGCGCCTCGGCCAGGGGGCGGCCCTTCAGCCGGGCGTTGAGGAAGTTGGAGGCCTCGCTGAGCGTCGAAGGCGTCACCCCCGCCGACAGGGGCATGAGCCGGTTCTCCACCGTGCCGTCATCGCCCACCAGAACGGCCAGGGCCTGATCATGGCCCAGGGCCACGAACTCGACGTGCTTGACGCCCGCGTCGCGCACCGGGCTGGCGACGATGCCCGCCCCGCCAGCCAGACCGGACAGCAGGTTGCTGGCGGCGTCCAGCGCCTCTTCGAAATTGCGCCCCTTCCCCGCCAGTCGCGCGTCGATCTCGCGTCGCTCGTCCTGACCGATGTCCCCGACCTCCAGCAGGCCGTCGACGAACAGGCGCAGGCCCGCGTGGGTCGGCACCCGCCCGGCTGAGGTATGCGGCGAGGCCAGCAGGCCCGCCAGCGTGAGGTCCTGCATGGTGTTGCGGATCGAGGCGGGCGACAGGGCCAGGCCGCCGCGCGAAATGGTGCGCGACCCGACCGGCTCGCCCGTCTCCAGATAGGTCTCGACGATGCGGCGGAAGATGTCGCGCGCGCGCGCGTCCAGCGTCCCCAGACCAGCGGGTGCGCTTCCGAACGGCGACGGATGAGGGGCATACAGGCTCACGCTTTCAGGATAAGCACGCCCTGCTCTGGTTCCAAGGAAATCCCATGCGCCCGTCTGAACGCACCCCCGAACAACTCCGTACCGTCACGCTGGAGACCGGCGTCAACCGCTACGCCGAGGGCTCGTGCCTGGTCACCTTCGGCCATACCAAGGTCCTGTGCACCGCCTCGGTCGAGGAAAAGGTGCCGGGCTGGATGCGCAACACCGGCCAGGGCTGGGTCACCGCCGAATACGGCATGCTGCCCCGCGCCACCCACACCCGCGGCCGTCGTGAAGCCGCCGCCGGCAAGCAGTCGGGCCGTACCCAGGAAATCCAGCGCCTGATCGGCCGCAGCCTGCGCGCCGTGGTCGACCTGAAAGCCCTCGGCGAGCGTCAGGTCCTGATCGACTGCGACGTCATCCAGGCCGATGGCGGCACCCGCACCGCCTCGATCACCGGCGCCTGGGTCGCCATGGCTGTGGCCCTGAACTACCTCAAGGACGAGGGCGTGCTGAAGGCCGACCCCATCATCGATCAGGTCGCGGCTGTCTCGTGCGGCATCTTCAACGACCTGCCGGTGCTGGACCTCGACTATGAGGAAGACTCCACCGCCGAGGCCGATTCCAACTTCGTCCTGACCGGCGCCGGCGGCATCGTCGAGATCCAGGCCACGGGCGAGAAGCGCGGCTTCTCGCGTCCCGAGTTCGACCGCCTGTTCGAACTGGCCGGCATCGGCTGCACCGAGCTGTTCGCCCTGCAACGCGCGGCTCTGGGCCGCTAATTCTCGAGGACTAGGCCGCGAGGGCCGATCAAGGCATGGTGCCATCTTCTGCGAACGGAGACTGCCCCATGCGCCCCGCCCTCGCCGCCGCCCTTCTGGCCCTGTCGCTCGCCGCTTGCGGCCAGCCGCAGCCCGCGCCCGCCGAGACGCCCCCGTCGGGCGTGGACACCAAGCTCTCGCAGGAACCGATCGACGCCGTGCCGTTCAAGGAGGCGCCGCCTCCCGCCCCTGTCGCGCCGCCCAAACCCAAGACCGAGCCCGTCGTCTCCGAACCCGTTGCGGCAGCGCCCGTCGGCGAACCCGGCTCCTGCCTCGCCGAAATGGGCGAAGCCCGCTCCAAGCGTCTGGTCGAGCGCTGCATCGCCGTCAGTCCAGCGACCCGCCCGCCCTGCAACAGCGCCAACCCCTGCGCCATGATCCAGGGCGAGATCGACCGGTCCTGCGCCATGTATGGCCCGGATGAGAAGAAGCCGAAGGAATGTGCGGCCTGATCCCTCCCCCTCCCTTTCATGGGGAGGGTGGTCGCGCAGCGACCGGGTGGAGAGGGCGTGGTGATGCTAAGGCTGGCGCTCAATCAGCGAAAGCGCCCCCACCCGTCTGCCGCTTCGCGTTAGCGTCAGCCACCCTCCCCATGAGGGGGAGGGAGAAAGCGCGCTCAAGCAGCCCGCGACCGCGTCGCGGGCGATAGCGCCCTAAAAGAATAAAGGCCCCGCTGGAAACAGCGGGGCCTTCTTCATTTCAACCGTGAAGCTGTCGCTTAGTCGCGACGGCGACGGCCACGATCGCCACCGCGATCGCCGCCTTCACGCTTCGGACGGCCGCCGGTGTCTTCCGACAGCGGGGCTTCACCGCGTTCAGCGCGCTCGGCGTTGATCTTGTCGGTGATGTCTTCGCCCGTGGCTTGATCCACGACCTTCATCGACAGCTTGGTCTTGCCGCGGTCGTCGAAGCCCAGGAACTTGACCTTGACCTCTTGGCCTTCCGACAGGACGTCGGCCGGGTTGGCGACGCGTTCCAGAGCGATCTGGGACACGTGGACCAGGCCGTCCTTGGCGCCGAAGAAGTTCACGAAGGCGCCGAAGTCGACGACCTTGACCACCTTGCCGGTGTAGATCGCGCCCATTTCCGGCTCGGCGGCGATGGAGTTGATCCAGTTCTTGGCGGCGTCGATCTTCTCCTGGTCGTTGGCGGCGACCTTGATGGTGCCGTCATCGCCGATGTCGATCTTGGCGCCGGTCTTCTCGACGATCTCGCGGATCACCTTGCCGCCCGAACCGATCACTTCACGGATCTTGTCGACCGGGATCTTGATGGTTTCGATCTTGGGCGCGTGCTCGCCCAGCTCGGCGCGCGGAGCGTCCATGGCCTTCGACATTTCGTCGAGGATGTGCAGACGACCGGCCGAAGCCTGGGTCAGGGCCTGCTCCATGATCTCCTTGGTGATGCCAGCGACCTTGATGTCCATCTGAAGGCTGGTGATGCCTTCCGAGGTGCCCGCGACCTTGAAGTCCATGTCGCCCAGGTGATCTTCGTCACCCAGGATGTCCGACAGGATGGCGAACTCGCCCGACGGCTCCAGGATCAGACCCATGGCGATGCCCGAGACCGGACGGACCAACGGCACGCCGGCGTCCATCAGGGCCAGCGACGAACCGCAGACCGTGGCCATCGAGGACGAACCGTTGGACTCGGTGATCTCCGACACCAGACGGATGGTGTAGGGGAAGTCTTCCTTGGCCGGCAGCATCGGACGGATGGCGCGCCAGGCCAGCTTGCCGTGACCGATTTCGCGACGGCCGGGCGAACCCATGCGGCCAGCTTCACCCACCGAATAGGGGGGGAAGTTGTAGTGCAGCAGGAAGGACTCCTTGTAGGTGCCCGACAGGCTGTCGATGTACTGCTCGTCCTCGCCGGTGCCGAGGGTGGCGACGACCAGGGCCTGGGTTTCGCCGCGCGTGAACAGCGACGAACCGTGGGTGCGCGGCAGGACGCCGACTTCCGAAACGATGGCGCGGACCTTGTCGAGGGCGCGGCCGTCGACGCGGTGGGCGTTCTCGATGATGTCGCGACGCAGGACGTCGGCTTCGCATTCCTTGAAGGCGGCCGAGAACTTGGAGCTGTCGACGCCCTCGGGGTTCTCGTCGGTCTTCACCAGGGCGGCGGCGGCGGTCTTCTTGGCCGCGTCGACGCCCGAACGGCGCTCATACTTGCCCGGGTGGGCGTAGGCGGCCTTGATGTCTTCGCCGACCAGCTTCTTGATCGAGGCGACGACGTCGGAGTGGTCCTCGGCCTGGAAGTCGAAGGGCTCCTTGGCGGCGTGCTCGGCCAGGTCGATGATGGCGTCGATGACCGGCTGCATGCCCGCGTGCGCGAACATCAGGGCCTCGAGCATCTTCTCTTCCGACAGCTCCTTGGCTTCGGATTCGACCATCATCAGGGCGTCTTGCGTGCCGGCGACGACCAGGTCGAGCGCCGAGTCAGCCATGGCGTCGATGGCGGGGTTCAGGACCAGCTCGCCGTCGATCAGGCCGACGCGCGCGGCGCCGATGGGGCCCATGAAGGGCACGCCCGAGATGGTCAGGGCGGCCGAGGCGGCGACCATGCCCAGGACGTCCGGGTCGTTCTCCATGTCGTGCTGCAGCACGGTGATGACGACCTGGGTCTCGTTCTTGAAGCCCTTGACGAACAGGGGGCGGATCGGACGGTCGATCAGGCGCGAGACCAGGGTCTCTTTTTCCGACGGACGGCCTTCACGCTTGAAGTAGCCGCCCGGGATCTTGCCGGCCGCGAAGGTCTTTTCCTGGTAGTTGACGGTCAGCGGGAAGAAATCCAGGCCCGGCTTGGGCTGGCGGCCATAGACGACGGTGGCCAGGACCACGGTCTCGCCGTAGGTCGCCAGCACGGCGCCGTCAGCCTGACGGGCGATGCGGCCGGTTTCCAGCGTCAGCGGGCGGCCGGCCCACTCGATCGTCTTGCGTTTGATATCGAACATTTTTCTTCTTTCGTCTCCCGCGGGCGTATTCCCGACGGGGGTGTGTGGAGCCTCGGGCTGTTCAGTCCCTCGGTCCCCGAAAACCCGGTCGCGCCATCGCGTCCGGGCGGATGGAGCAAGGACCGTCCTGGCCCTCGCGTCTGCGCCGTTTCAAAGACCTGCGGCGCGCAGGAAGCTCACTGGTTGAGCGTTTTTCGAGGCGAACCGCGTCCGCTTCGAATAAGGGCTCATAGGTGCGGAACGAGGCGCGGACGTGTCCGCCCGCGCCTCGAGAAATCTATCCGCTGCCGGTCGGCCGCCTTAGCGACGCAGGCCCAGCTTGGTGATCAGAGCGACATAACGCTCGCGATCGACCTTGGTCAGGTGGTCAAGCAGACGACGACGCTGCGAGACCATCTTCAGAAGGCCGCGACGCGAGTGGTTGTCTTTCTTGTGGGTCTTGAAGTGCTCGGTCAGGTTGGCGATGCGTTCCGAAAGGATCGCGACCTGGACCTCGGCCGAGCCGGTGTCTGCAGCCGAACGAGCGTTGTCAGCGATGACTTCGCCCTTGCGTTGAGCCGTAATCGACATCGAGAGTCTCCATGTTGGAGCCCTGTCGCGCCGCCCGAAAACGAGCGCTAGGGGAGATTGAAAACACGGTCGGGTTCTAGCCGTCCGGCCCGCATGGTGCAGAGCGCGACGAGCGTTTCTCCCACGAAGGCCGACACCGTGCGCGAACCGGCGGATAGCTGGCTCTTCAAGGTCTCAACCTGACGGGGGAGCAGAACGATCGGCCGTCCCTGCCTCAGCGAGAAGGCGTCCTGTTCCGTGACGGCCAGATCCGGGATGTCGTCCAGAGCGGTCGAAACGGGCAGCAGGCCTTCCAAGGCGGCGCCCTTATGCGCCAGATCGACGAGAAAATCCAGAGTGACGGCGTTCTCGGTCGAGAACGGCCCCACCCGCTCGCGCCGCAGGGCCGAAACGTGCCCCTCGGCGCCCAGCATGGCGGCCAGGTCGCGGGCCAGGGAACGGACATAGACGCCCTTGCCCGTGCGCATGGTGATTTCCACGTGGTCGGCGTCCGGGGCGTCGGTGACGGCCGCCTCATGGATCACGACCTTGCGGGTCTCCAGCTCGAACTGCACCCCGTCGCGCGCCAGATCATAGGCCCGCTCGCCGTTGACGCGGATGGCGGAAAACTGTGGCGGCGCCTGATCGATCTCACCGACAAAGGCCGGCAGGGCCGCCTTCACCGCCTCGACCGTGGGCCGCACGTCCGAACGGGCGATGATCTCGCCCTCACGGTCGATGCTGTCGGTCGAGATGCCCCAGTGGATGGTGAAGCGATAGACCTTCTCCGCGTCCATCATGAAGGGCACGGTCTTGGTCGCTTCCCCCAGGGCGATGGGCAGGATGCCCGAGGCCAGCGGGTCCAGCGTCCCCGCGTGACCGGCCTTCTGGGCGTCGAACAGGCGGCGGACCTTCGTCACCGCCTCGGTCGACCCCATCTCATAGGGCTTGTCCAGGCAGACCCAGCCGTTGACGATCTCCCCCTTCTTGCGACGCGCCATGGTCTCAGTCTTCGTCGTGGTCGTCGATGCGTTCCACGTCGGCGCGGACGCGGGGATCATCGAACAGCCGGTCGATATGGCTGGCCGTGTCGAAGCTCTCATCGTGGCGGAAGCGCAGGTCGGGGGTGAACTTCATGTCGATATGGCGGCCTAGCTGGCCGCGCAGGAATTTGGCGTGAGCGTTCAGCGCCTTGATGATCTCGCTCTCGTGGCCCGCCGTCACAGCCGCCTCCACCCCGGCGCCCAGGGGCTCCACGAAGCAGGTGGCGTGCTTCAGGTCGGGCGACAGCCGCACCTCGGTCACCGTGATCGACACCCCCAGCAGGGCCTCGTCGTGGATCTCCTGTTCGCGCAGCACATCGACCAGGGCGTGACGGATCAATTCGCCGGCGCGCAACTGACGCTGCGACGGGCCCATCGGCCCGGTGGCGTTGCGGGTATGCTGTTTGCGGCTCATGGCGCGCCTCCTTGCATCGCTCGCCGGGGATCGGACGCCGGCTGAAAAAGCGAAGGGGCGCGGTCTAGTCGCGCGCGGCCTCGAAGTCCAGCTTGGCCGCGCGATCAGCGGTCCGCATCACCTCGCCGGAGGTCAGGCTGCGATAGGGGCGGATTGGCAATCCGGCGGCCGACAGCAGCTCCGCCGTCCAGTGATTGCACAGGTGACCGACCCAGAAGACCTCGCGGCTCTGAAAGAAGCGCGCGTCGTCACCCGCCCGAGCGGCGGCCAGAACTGGCCGCCCCGTCGCATCGATTTTCAGCGACGCCTCGACCCGCCCCCGCAGGGCCGCCATGCCCGCCGACGACAGCCTCAACGCCTGACGATCCTCTACCCGAAACCGGCGCGACGGGTCGCTCATCTCGGGGTCCAGCATGACGACCGAGGCGTTCCCGGGCCTGAAGAAGGCCCGCGCCCCGTCGACCAGCCGACCCGAGATCGGGCTCTGATCCACATAGAAGGTCGCATCGCCCCAGCCGACCAGGACCCAGTCGCCGGGCGCCAGACCCGCCGTCGCTGCGGCCAATGCTCCTTCCCCGTCCATCAGGGCGGCGCGCGGCACAGCCAGATCAGTGTGGAAACCGTTGTCGAGCAGGTAGACCGTCACCCCCGCCTCGCCCGGCGTCGCCGGATAGAGGGCCGGATCACCCGGCCGGGTCAGGGTCCACAGGGCCGCGATCAGACCGATCAGGGCCGCGATCAGAAAGCGCCCCGGCATTCCGGCTTCAGTTCGGCCCGTAGGCCAGCGGGACGTCCCTGGCCGGACCCGCGCCCTGCTGCGTCGCCCACTCGCCGCGATAGTCGTAGTTCAGCTCGACACAATGACGATACTGGCCGTCGCTCCAGCGACCGACGGCGTGCATGGTCATGGGACGCCCCGCCCGGACCCGACCGATCACCACCCAGCTCTCGTCGGCGCCGGGACAAAGAGCGCGCGAAAGGCCGCGTCCGTCGCCTTCCTGAACGATGGCGTAGACTCCGCTCTCGCTGGCGCCCGCCGGCAGGGCGCGACGCACGGCGTCAGGTCCGCCGCGCTGGAACCGGGCCGAACCGCGCGAGGTGCTGGAAAACAGGTTCCGAACCGCCACAGCGCCGAACAGGCCGCGCTCGACCTCCAGGGTCACGCCGCGCGTCAGGGCCTGGGTCGTGCGATCGCGCGCGTCGAAGGCCAGAAAGCGGGTGTCAGCGGCAGCGGCGCTCGCTGTGGCGGAAGCGGCCAGAAGGATCGAAAGCAGGATATGGCGGCGCATGGCGACCCCGTCGATGGAACACGCCCCCCGGCGACCGGTGAACCGTAACGAGGTCGGTCGCCGCCGGGAAGCCTTGACCGGAAAAGACAAAGGGCGCGATCCCTTTCGAGACCGCGCCCCTGAGGCCTTCGTCAGTCCGGCGAACCCTAGTCCAGGGTGCGCTTGACCTCTTCGACGGTGAAGCACTCGATGTAGTCGCCTTCCTTGATGTCCTGGAAGCCCTGGAACTGCATGCCGCACTCCTGGCCCGAGGGCACCTCGTTGACCTCGTCCTTGAAGCGCTTGAGCGTGTTGAGCACGCCCAGTTCCAGAACCACCACGTCGTCGCGGATGATGCGGACGCGGGCGCCCTTGCGGACCACGCCTTCGGACACCCGGCAACCGGCGATCTTGCCGACCTTGGTGATGTCGAAGACCTGCAGCACCTTGGCGTTGCCGAGGAAGGTTTCGCGCTGGAGCGGCGCCAGCATGCCCGAGAGCACGCCCTTCATGTCGTCCAGCAGGTCGTAGATGATCGAGTAGTAGCGGATCTCGACGCCTTCACGATCGGCCAGCTCGCGCGCCTGCTTGGACGCGCGGACGTTGAAGCCGAGGATCGGCGCGCCGGCCGACTTGGCCAGGTTGACGTCGCTCTCGGTGATGCCGCCGGCGCCCGAATAGACGGTGCGGGCGCGGACTTCGTCGTTGCCCATCTTGTCCAGCGAGCCGACGATGGCTTCGGCCGAGCCCTGCACGTCCGCCTTGATGACGACCGGCAGTTCGTTGACCTTCTTGGACTGCAGCTTCGACATCATGTCGACCAGCGAGACCGAGCCGCCCGAAACCTGGTTCTTCTCGCGGCGCGCACGCTCGCGATACTCGGTCAGTTCGCGGGCGCGGGCCTCGCTCTCCACCACGGCGAAGACGTCGCCCGGCGAGGGCGCTTCCGACAGGCCGAGAATCTCGACCGGAACGGAGGGACCGGCTTCGGTCAGTTGGGCGTTGCGTTCGTCCAGCAGGGCGCGCGCCTTGCCCCAGGCGGAGCCGGCCACGACGATGTCGCCGCGCTTCAGCGTGCCGCGCTTGACCAGGACGGTGGCGACCGGGCCGCGACCCTTGTCCAGCTTGGCCTCGATGACCACGCCTTCGGCCGAGCGATCCGGGTTGGCGCGCAGGTCCATGACCTCGGCCTGCAGCAGGATGGCGTTGATCAGGCCGTCGAGGTTGATGCGGTTCTTGGCCGACACCTCGATGATCTGGGTGTCGCCGCCCAGGCTTTCGGCGATGACTTCATGCTGCAGAAGCTCGTTGACGACCTTCTGCGAGTTGGAGTCCGGCTTGTCGATCTTGTTGACCGCCACGATCAGGGGAGCACCGGCCGCCTTGGCGTGCTGGATGGCCTCGATCGTCTGCGGCATGACGCCGTCGTCGGCGGCCACGACCAGAACCACGATGTCGGTCACATTGGCGCCGCGCGCCCGCATGGCCGAGAAGGCGGCGTGGCCCGGGGTGTCCAGGAAGGTGACGCGCTGGCCGTCTTCCAGGCGCACCTGATAGGCGCCGATGTGCTGGGTGATGCCGCCGGCTTCGCCGCCGGCCACGTCGGTCGTGCGCAGGGCGTCCAGCAGCGAGGTCTTGCCGTGGTCGACGTGGCCCATGATGGCCACGACCGGCGCGCGCAGGGTGGTGGCGTCCTCGTCGTCGGCCTCGGCGATGAAGCCTTCTTCGACGTCCGATTCCGAAACGCGCTTGACGGCCATGCCGTATTCCTCGGCCACCAGCTCGGCGGTGTCGGAATCGATCACGTCGTTGATCTTCATCATCATGCCCTGACGCATCAGGAACTTGATGATGTCGACGCCGCGGACAGCCATCCGGTTGGACAGCTCCTGCACGGTGATGACGTCGGGGATGACGACTTCGCGCGGCCGGTTCGGCGCGTCGGTCGAGCCGCCCTTGCGCTTTTCCTTCTCGCGTTCGCGGGCGCGGCGGACCGAAGCCAGCGAGCGCATGCGCTCGGCGGTGTCGCCGTCGCCGGCGACCGACTGAATGGTCAGGCGGCCTTCACGGCGCTTGGGCTCGCCACGCGTGCGGCTGACAGCCTTGCCGGGACCGGCGTCCGAAAAACGCTTGTCACGATCATCGTCGCGACCGACCGGGCGGCCGAAGCCGGCGCCGGCGGTGCGGCTGGGGCGCGCCACGTCCGGCGTGGCCGGCGGCTGGTTCGGGGTCGGGCGACCGCCAGGACCGGTGCGGGGCGCGCCGGAACGGGCGGCGCCGGGCGCCGGCTTGGGCGCCAGGGCCGAATAGCGGACAGTCTGAGTCGTCGCCGGACGACCGCCCTGCGGGCGAGCGCCTTGCGGACGGTCCGAGGCCGGAGCGCGGTCCGACTGAGGGCGATCGCCGTCGCCCATGGCCTGTTCACGAGCCGAGCGGCCGCCGAAAGCAGGACGCTCGATCGGCGCGCGGCCGGTCGGGATCTTGGGCGTGCGCTGGCCGAAGTTGACCGCCGGGCGCGCTGGCGCGGCCGGACGGGCCGGAGCGGCGGGCGCAGCCGCCACAGGGGCCGGAGCCGGGGTCGGCGCAGGCGTCGGCGCCGGCGCCGGCACGATCGGCTTGGGCAGTTCGATCTTGGGCTTGGCCGGAGCGGCCGGCGGCGCGGCGGCCGTCAGCTTGGCGGCTTCAGCGCGGGCGGCGTCGGCTGCGGCCTTGGCGGCGGCGGCTTCAGCACGGGCGGCTTCCGCGGCCTTTTCGGCGGCGGCGGCCTGGTCGCGTTGGGCGGCCTCGCGGGCGGCCTTCTCGGCGACCGCGGCGCGTTCGCGCTCAGCTTGCGCTTGCGTCGCCAGGGCGATGGCGCGGCGACGCGCCTCCTGTTCCTCGACGGACAGGGCCCCGCCGGCGGGGCCGCCGCGAGGCGCGTTCGAGCGCGGCGCCGGGGCTGCGCCCTGTTCGGCGCGCGGACGCGAGACGTCGAAGCCCTGCGGACGTTGATGTCCGGGGACAGCGCCGGCGCGACGCTTCGTCTCGACGACCACGGTCTTGGACCGTCCATGGCTGAAGCTCTGCTTCACGGTGCCGGTCGAGACCGATCCCGCCGCGCGCGGCTTCAGGCTCAGCGGAGCGCGCGGCCCCGTTTGAGAAGGCGCGTTGGCAGGGGTCTTACCGTCTTCGGTCTTGTCGTTTTCGTCGCTCATCCGGTCGCTTTACTCGGGGCGGAGAATTCCGCCATCGTCTCGTCAAACACCCATAGCCGGGCGTGGCCCCGCTTCCTGGTCAGGAAACAGGTCCTCGCCCGCCAAAAGCCTCAGGCTCTCGTTCCGGGGTCTCGCCCCGGTCGTCCTCGGCGCCGTCGCCGGGACCGTCCCGGCGCCAGCTCTCTGGACGCAGAGGCCGAAATCCCGCCAGTCGTTCGACCTCCAGGGTCCAACGATCGGCTCGCCCGCCTTTCAGCAGGACGGCGTGTATCGCATTTTCCAGCCCAAGGGCCAAACTCAAATCGTCCGCCGTGAAAGCGCCGCAGATTTTGGGCGGCGGAGACGGATGTTTCGCCAGGGCCAGAAGCTTGCCTCGACCGTCGGCGGACCCGTCCGCCGCCTCGATGACCCAAGCCGCCTTCCCGCCGCGAATGGCGGCGGCGCTCTTTTCGAAGCCAGAGATAAGCACGCCTTCGCGGCGGGCAAGACCCAGCTGGTCCAGACAGCGCCGAACCAGCAGTTTCTCGACCATGTCGGCCAGGTCCGCCGCCGGCTTCAGCGGCGCCTTGGCCGAGCGGGCGAACAGGTTCTTCTTCACCGCCGTCTCGATCGAGGCCCGCGAGGCCTCGACCCATAGCCCCCGCCCCGGCAGCTTGCGCGCCAGATCCGGGGCCACCGAGCCGTCCGGGGCCGGAACGAAGCGGATCAGACGAGATTCATCGAGAACCTGGCGGGTCACCAGGTCCTGACGGTCTCTATCGATCAGCGCCTCGTTCGAAGTCATGGACGGCCGCGGCTTTCATCAGGCGTCTTGCGACGGCTCGAGGTCTTCATCGAAGACCTCCGCATCGGCTTCAACGGCTTCGCCTTCGTATTCGGCGCCCTCTTCACCGGCTTCGGCGAAGATTTCTTCCTCATACTCGGGCTCGGGTTCGGGCTGCGGCAATTCCGAGGCGTCGATCCAGCCAGCGGCCACGCGGGCCTGCAGGATCAGCAGCTCGGCGTCTTCCTGCGACAGGTTGAAGCTTTCCAGCACGCCCGGAACCTTCACGCGCTCGCCGTTGCGGACTTCATAGCCGCCGCGGATCTCGTCGGTGGCCAGGTCGGCCAGGTCCTCGACCGTCTTCACCCCGCCTTCGCCCAGGGCGACGGCGATGGCGCCGGTCACGCCCGGCACGTTCAGGACGTCGTCTTCGACGCCCAGAGCCACGCGCTTGGCGTCCAGTTCGGCGGCCTTGCGGTCCAGGAACTCGCGGGCGCGGGTCTGCAGTTCTTCGGCGGTCTCCTCGTCGAAGCCTTCGATTTCCGAGACTTCGTAGGATTCCACGAAGGCCAGGTCTTCGACCGTGGCGAAGCCTTCGGTGACCAGCAGCTGGGCGATGGTCTCGTCGACGTCCAGGGCCTCCTGGAACAGGGCGGTCCGCTCGGCGAACTCCTTCTGGCGACGCTCGCTGTCCTGCGACTCGGTGATGATGTCGATCTGCCAGCCGGTCAGCTGCGAGGCCAGGCGCACGTTCTGACCGCGACGGCCGATGGCCAGCGACAGCTGCTCGTCCGGGACCACCACTTCGACGCGATCGGCTTCTTCGTCCAGCACCACCTTGGCCACTTCAGCCGGGGCCAGGGCGTTGACGATGAAGGTGGGCTCGTCGTCGTTCCACTGGATGATGTCGATCTTCTCGCCCTGCAGTTCGGCGACGACCGCCTGAACGCGCGAGCCGCGCATGCCGACGCAGGCGCCGACGGGGTCGATCGAGCTGTCGTTCGACAGGACGGCCATCTTGGCGCGCGAACCGGCGTCGCGGGCGGCGGCGCGGATCTCGATCACGCCGTCATAGACTTCCGGCACTTCCTGGGCGAACAGCTTGGCCATGAAGCCGGGGTGCGCGCGGCTCAGCATGACCTGCGGGCCCTTGGCCTCGGGGCGGACGTCATAGATGTAGGTGCGGACGCGGTCGCCGATGTTGAACACCTCGCGTGGGATCGACTGGTCGCGACGCATGATGCCTTCGCCGCGGCCCAGGTCGACGATGGTGTTGCCGTATTCGACGCGCTTGACCGTGCCGTTGACGATCTCGCCGACGCGATCCTTGAACTCTTCGTACTGGTTGGCGCGCTCGGCCTCGCGGACCTTGCCGGTCACGACCTGGCGAGCCATCTGGGTCTGGACGCGGCCAAACTCGAACGGCGGCAGAACCTCGACATATTCCTTGCCGACCTCGGCCTCGGGGTCGCGCTTCAGGGCGTCGCGCAGACGCACCATGGCGCTGTCGTTGAATTCTTCCAGCTCGTCTTCCGGCATCCAGTCGTCACCGACGATGGTGACGTGACGCGTCAGGTTCAACTCGCCGGTCTTGTGGTCGATCTTGGCGCGGATGTCGTGATGGGCGCCATAGCGCGACTTGGCGCCCTTCTGGATCGCTTCCTCGATCGCCTCGATGACGATCTCCCGGTCGATGTTCTTCTCGCGCGCGACGGCGTCGGCGATCGAGAGCAGTTCCAGGCGGTTGGCGGAAATACCGGTGACGGCCATCAGGCTTTGTCCTTGGTCGAGGTCGGGGTGGTTTGTTCGTCTTCGGCTGCGCCCAGAGACGCATCTTGGGGCAGGCCGTCGTCTTCGGGTTCACCGCGCGCCGCGCGCAGGGCCGCGCCGCGCTTCAGCAGTTCGTCGGTCAGCACCAGCTTGGCGTCCGCGACCCACTCGAAGGGGATCAGGGCGGTGTCGTCCTCGCCGTCCAGATCAATGGCGACATTATCGCCCTCGACGCCGGCCAGAACACCCTTGAAGCGCTTGCGGCCCTCGACCATGCGGTCGGTTTCCAGGCGGGCCTCCAGGCCTTCGAACAGGCTGAAATCGATCAGGCGAGTCAGGGGCCGGTCGATGCCGGGCGACGAAACTTCCAGCAGGTATTCGCCCGAGATCGGGTCGGCGGCGTCGAACACTTCCGACACGGCGCGCGACAGGCGGGCGCATTCCTCGACCGAGATGTCGTTGTCGACGACGCGCTCGGCCATGATCTGCAGGCGGCGGCGCAGAGTGCCGCCCATCAGGCGCACGCGCACGACGGCCAGCCCCAGGCTCTCGGCCACGGGGTCGATCATCTCCAGCAGGGCGCGGTCTTCAGCGGTCTTGGCGCGCAAGGGTCAGGTCCAAATACAAAAGCGGCGGTCCGTCCGGGCCGCCGCTTGAAACGACGCCGTTGGACGCCGGTCTAACGATGTGAGCGGTCATATAGGCGAAAGCGGGGGCCGTGTCAGCCCCCGCCGTCGTCAGACCCGATTCAGAACTCCTCCCAGCCGTCCGTAACCACGGCCAGGGCCGGCTTGCGGGCGCCGCCGCGACCGACGGTCTTGAGCGCGGCGATGGTCTGGGCCACCGGTTCCGGCGTGCGGGCCGGAGCGGGAGCCGCGGCCGGCGCCGGCTTGCGCACGGCGACAGGCGCCGCGGCGTGGCCGGTGCGGAAACGCGACACCGAGGACGCCAGAACGTCGGCCTCCTGGGCCAGCGAGTGGCTGGCGGCGGTCGACTGCTCGACCATGGCCGCATTCTGCTGGGTCACCTGATCCATCTGGTTCACGGCGGTGTTGACCTGTTGCAGGCCGGTGGCCTGTTCCTGGGCCGAGGCCGAGATTTCCGAGACCAGGCCGTCGATTTCCGCCACGCGGCTGACGATGCGTTGCAGGGCCTCGCCGGTCTGACCGACCAGGGTCACGCCCGCCCCGACCTGCTGGCCCGAGGCGGAGATCAGGGTCTTGATCTCTTTCGCCGCCTCGGCCGAGCGCTGGGCCAGGGCCCGCACTTCGGAGGCCACGACCGCGAAACCACGACCGGCGTCGCCCGCGCGGGCGGCCTCGACCCCGGCGTTCAGGGCCAGAAGATTGGTCTGGAAGGCGATCTCGTCGATGACGCCGATGATGTTGCCGATCTGGGCCGAGGACTGCTCGATGGCGGTCATGGCCTCGACGGCGTCGCGCACCACCTGACCGCTCTTCTCGGCGTCGCCGCGCGCGGCCTGGACCACGCCAGAGGCCTGACGGGCGCCGTCGGCGGTCCGGTTCACCGTGGCGGTGATCTCGTCCAGGGCGGCGGCGGTTTCCTCCAGGCTGGCGGCCTGCTGCTCGGTGCGGCGCGACAGGTCGTCCGAGGCCTGCGAAATCTCGCTGGAACCCGAACGGATGGCGGCGACATTGTCGACCACCACGGCCACGGCCTGCTCCAGCTGGGCGATGGCGGTGTTGAAGTCGCTTTTCAGCTGTTCCGAACGCGCAGCCACCTGGGCGGTCATGCGGTGGGTCAGGTCGCCGTTGGCCATGGCCTGAAGGCCCTGCCCCAGGGCGACGACGGCGACACGGTCTTCCTCGGCGACGCGGGCCTTTTCAGCCTCGACGAGGACGCGCTCCTCCTCGGCGGCGGCGCGTTGGGCCACGGCCTCGGCTTCCAGGCGGTCGTTGGCGATGGCGGCGTCGCGGAACACTTCCAGGGCTCCGGCCATGCGGCCGATCTCGTCGTGACGCGCCAGACCCGGAATGGCGGTCGCCTTGTCGCCGTCGGCCAGACGCTTCATGCGATCGGCCAGGGCCACGACCGGTCCGGCGACCGAACGGCCCAGCATCCAGCCGGCCACGCCCATGGCCAGGGCCACGGCCAGGGCCATTCCCCCCAGGGTCAGGGCGGCGCGCGCCACGGCGGCGACGATCTGATCCGTATAGACGCCCGAGCCGATAACCCAGCCCCACGGCTTGAAAGCCTTGACGTAGGAGACCTTGGACGCTGGCTCTTCCTGACCCGGCTTGGCCCAGCGGTAGTTGAGGAAGCCGGCGCCGTCGCGGCGGGCGATCTCGGTCATTTCACGGAACATGAAGACGCCGTCGGCGTCGGTCTTGGTGCTCAGGTCCTGACCTTCCAGCTGCGGGCTGAAGGGGTGCATGACCATGCGCGGCTGCATGTCGTTCACCCAGAAGTAGTCGTCCTGGCCGTAGCGCAGGGCGCGCAGGGTCGACAGGGCCGCCGCCTGGGCCTGGGGCCGCGTCATGACCCCCAGCTGTTCCTGGGCCTGATAGTGGGACACGACGCTATGGGCGACCTCGACCGTCTTCTTGGTCCGGTCGGCGATCTCGGCGCGCATGACGCCGTCGAGCTTCATCAGAGAGAGGCCCGTCACCAGAAGCAGGCCGGCCACCGCCAGCACCGACAGCAGGTTCACCCTGCCGCCGATCGTCAAACTACGCATTCGTCATATCCCCTGACTGTCAGGGTCAGGATGAAGAACGCCGGTAAACGCAGCGGAAAACCCGTGCTGCGTAAAATTCCCTGCGTAAAAGCCCTTATGCCGCTAGGTCAGCCTTGGCGTCGAAACTCCAGGAAGATCGGCGTGGTGTCGCCCAGCTTCTTTTCCTCATAGCGGGTGACGACGTGGTCGGCCGGAACGGCGAACCAGTCCTGGCCCTCGGCCATGATCCGCGTCAGACTCGGCGTGCGCGCCAGCCGCTCCAGCGCCCATTCGGCGTAGTCCAGCCAGTCGGTGACGAAGCGCACCCGGCCGCCGGGTTTCAGCAGGCGCGCGATCTCGACCGCCGTCTCGTCCTGCAGCAGACGGCGCTTGTTGTGGCGCGCCTTGTGCCAGGGGTCGGGGAAGAGGATCATCACCCGGTCCAACGAGGCGTCCGGCAGGGCCGTCATCACCGCGCGGGCGTCGTCGGCGTGCAGGCGCACGTTCTTCAGACCGCCCTCCTCCACATGGCGCAGGGCCGAGGCCACGCCATTGAGGAAGGGTTCGCAGCCGATCATCAGGGCGTCGGGGTTGCGTGTCGCCTGTTCGGCCAGGTGTTCGCCGCCGCCGAAACCGATCTCCAGCCAGACTTCTTTCGCTTCCGGCATCAGGGCCAGGGGGTCGATCGGGCCCTTGCTCGGGTCCGGCACGGCGATCTGCGGCATCAGGGTGTCGAACAGGGCCGCCTGACGCGCCTTGATCGGCCGCGACTTGATGCGCCCGAACGAGCGCAGCGGGCCATGGGCTTGAGCCCACTCGGGGCGGTCACTGTCGAAGGCGGGCAGATCGGCGGGGTCGGACTTGTCGGTCATGGCGCGCGCTCTAACCCCTTAAGGCCGCGCACGCAAAGGCGATCCGCCCTGGATCAGCCCCAGGGGCCACGCGGGGCGGTCGGCGCCGAGGGCGTGGTCGGCACGCTGGTCCGGCTCGCGCCCGGCGTCGGAGCCGGCGCCACGGGGGCCGTCGCCGGGCGTCGGCTCATGCCCATGCTCGCCCCCAGCTCCATCAGGGCGCGCACGCGATTACCGGTGGCCGGGTGGGTCGAGAACAGGTTGTCCGCCCCCTTCCCGTTCAGCGGATTGATGATGAACATATGGGCCGTGGCCGGATTGCGCTCGGCGGGCGCGTTCACCGCCCCACGGGCATAGGCCTCGATCTTCTGCAGGGCCGAGGCCAGGGCGTGGGGGTCGTTGGCGATCTCGGCGCCGACGCGGTCGGCCTCGTATTCTCGCGACCGACTGATGGCCATCTGCACCAGACCCGCCGCCATGGGCGCCAGCAGCATCAGGGCGATGGTCCCGATCATGCCTCCCGGCCGCTCGCGGTCGTCGCCGCCGCCGAAGAAGAGGGCGAAATTGGCCAGCATGGCGATGGCGCCCGCCACCGTGGCCGTCACCGTCATGGTCAGGGTGTCGCGGTTCTTCACATGGGCCAGCTCGTGCGCCATCACGCCGCGCACCTCTTCGCGCGTCAGCATGTCCAGCAAGCCGCTGGTGGCGGCCACGGCGGCGTTCTGCGGATTGCGGCCGGTGGCGAAGGCGTTGGGCTGGTCGTTGGGAATGATGGTGATGGTCGGCAGGGGCAGGCCCGCGTCCGTCGCCATCTGCTTCACGTCGGCGACATAGGCCCGGACCACGGCGTTGGGGTGGGTCTCGTCCACCACCTGAGCCCTGTACATCTTCAGCACGATCTTGTCGGCGTTCCAGTAGCTGAACAGGTTCATCCCCGCCGCCACCGCCAGGGCGATCGCCATGCCGGTCGCGCCGCCGATCAGATAGCCCAGCCCCATGAACAGGGCGGTCATCACGGCCAGCAGGGCGAAGGTCTTGAGATGGTTCATAGGGTCCGGGCGTCGTCAGGGGTGGCGAAGAAGTCCTGAAGCTCTATTTGAGGCCCTGCACTCCCGCCCTCAAGGCAGACCCCCTGTGACCGAACAGCCCACCTCCCCCATCACCGACGCTGTCGAGGAAACGCCTGCGTTCAACGCTGACGTGCCTCACGCGACCTCGGAGCGCCCCTTGAGCGAGGCCGCGCGCCGCGCCCTTCTGGAAGCGGCCGAACGTCGCAATGCGGCCGAGGTCCAGGTTCCGGATCAGGAACACGGCGGCCCGCGCGGCCCCGAACCGACCCGCTACGGCGACTGGGAGAAGAAGGGCCTGGCCATCGACTTCTGATGAAGTCAGCGCGCCCCTGTTCGCGCGAAGGGAGAATATTGAACGCTTCTGTCGAAACCGCATTAACCTTTGCGGCTGAAACAAGGAGCGTGGCCATGAAGGCTGTTGCATACATCGCTGTCGGCGCGGCCCTGCTCGCCGCCGGAACCGCCGAGGCGCAGCAGCGCCATGTCCGCCACAACGCCGCTTCGGGTTATGCGCATCAGGCCTACGCCCAGCGCGGCCCCATCGTCGAGAGCCGCGTCCAGACCTGGTACAGCGACAGCGGCTGGCAGGGCGGCTACGGACCGGTCGAGGCCTATGGATACGGCTATGGCTACGGCGGCGCCGGCCAGCGCCCGCCCGTGGTCATCGCGCCGCAGCAGGAACCGATCCGCCACGGCTACGGCTACAGCGGCGTCACCCGCTCCATGCCCTTCGGCTATCCGGTGGACGGCTATGGCCGCTATCCGTGGGCGCGCGGCTATGGATACGGCCAGGGTCAGTATCAGACATCCTACTATCAGGGCGGCTATGCCCCGGACTGCGGGCGCTGCGGCCCGCCGCCCCAGCCGGTCCACTACCGTCCCGAGCCGGTCTATGTGAGCCAGCCCCCGGTCTATGTCTCGCAGCCGCCCGTCTATGTGGAATCGCCGCCGGTCTATGTGCAGCCGGCCCCGGTCTATATCGAACCGGCCCGCGTCCATGTCTCGCCGCCGCCCGTCTATGTGGCCCCCGCCGATGTCCGCGTCGCCCCGGCCCAGGTCGAGGTCGCCCAGCCTCAGGTCCATGTCGCTCCGCCGCGCGTCGAGGCCGCGCCCCCGGTCGTCAACTTCGAGCAGGGCTACTACGCTGTTCCCGCGGCGCCGCCGCCCCCGCCTCCTCCGCCGCACCACAGGTCGCCGACCGAGCGACCCTATATGCAGGAGCCCGGCGAACGGGGCTGATACGACAAAGGGCGGCCCCCGCAAGGAGGCCGCCCTTTTTGTTTCACGTGGATCAAGGGCTTGCGCGTGATCCGATCAGCGCCACCCCTGCCGTGATCAGCCTTTAAACGAGCGCGATCTCCGCCGTGATCGCTTGCGCCGCCGCGCGCGGATCGGCGCTGGCGGTGATCGGGCGTCCGACCACCAGATGGGTCGCGCCGGCTTCCAGGGCGCTGGCCGGGGTCGCCGCCCGCGCCTGATCGTCCAGGGCCGCGCCCGTCGGCCGCACGCCCGGCGTCACGATCAGGAAGTCGTCGCGGCCCGCCGCCAGGGCGATCTCGCGCACCCGCCCCGCCTCATGCGGGCTGGAGACCACGCCGTGGACGCCCGCCTCCAGCGCCTGACGCACGCGCAGTTCGACCAGATCCGCCGCCGACAGGCTGTGGTCGTCCGCCTTCAGGTCCTCCTCGGTCAGGCTGGTCAGGACCGTGACGCCCAGAATCTTGAGGTCCGAGCCCGCCGCCCCCCGCGCCGCCGCCGCCATGACCTGAGGCCGGGCGTGGACGGTCAGCAGGTCGCAGCCGACATGGGCCAGCACCGCCGTCGCCTTCTCCACCGTCGCCCCGATGTCGTGCAGCTTCCAGTCCAGAAACACCTGAGCGCCCGACGCCTTCAGCTCTCGCGCCAGACCCATGCCGTCCGAGGCAAACAGCTGCAGCCCGACCTTGTAGAAGCCGACTGCGTCGCCGATCCGCTCGACCAGGGCCCGCGCCTCATCGGTCGTCGGCACGTCCAGGGCGCAGATGACGCGCGGGTCGAAGGGGCGATTGGGGCGGTCTTCGGACATTTCCGGCTCTCGGCGGGTTGCAGGCGCGCGCGGATGCCCCGATAGGTGAGACAAGGGGTCGCGGGTCGCGCGGCGGGATTTAAGGCGGGGGCAAGCAATGAACGCGGTCGATCTGGGGGTCAACCTGTTCGTGGCGCTGTTCGCGCTGCTGGACCCCATCGGCAATGTGCCGATCTTCGCCGCCGCCACCGCCGGGGCCTCCCTGCGTCAGCGCATCAGCGTCTCGGCCATGATCTGCGCCTTCGCGGTCGCCTTCCTGGCCTTCTTCTTCTTCACCGGCCTGGGCCTGCTGCAGTTCTTCGGCATCTCCCTGGCCGCCTTCCGCATCGCCGGCGGCATCCTGCTGCTGCTGCTCGGCCTGGACATGGCGCGCGAGGACTTCCTCAAGATCTTCGCCGACGCCGACGCCGTGACCGACGCCAAGGACGTGCGCGGCTACGCCAAGCGCCGCTTCAAGCGCCTGATCGTGCCCTTCGCCATTCCCCTGATGATCGGCCCGGGCGCCATCTCGGCCATCATCATCAACGCCGGCGAGGCCCAGAAGCTGGGCGCGGCGGGCACGGCCGCCTCGCTCACCGCCATGGTCGCGGCCTGTCTCGTCACCTTCCTGTGCTTCGCCGCCACCGGCCCGATCAGCCGCATCCTCGGCGACGTCGGCATGGCCATCGTGGTCCGCGTCCTGGGCCTGATCCTGTGCGCCCTGGCCATCCAGTTCATCATCGCCGGCCTGGGCGAGGCCATCCCGGGGATGTTCAGTCTGGGCGTCACCGCCCCCTACCCTGCGGGCGGTCACTAAGGGGACTCTAGTCCTTCTCCCGATGGGAGAAGGTGGCCCGAAGGGCCGGATGAGGGTCGCCGGCATCCGTCGGCGTAAGCCGCCGCGCCACGGCTCACGCCGACTGAAACCACAGCCCCTCACCCTTTCGCCTGACCAATCGCTGCGCTCCTGGAGGCTCAAGCCCTCTCCCGCCGGGAGAGGGTAGAGATGAGATCAGTCGCTACAGTCTATCCAGCCGTTTGGCGTGGCCGCCGACCATCTTCAGCGCCAGGGCGTCGGGCAGCAGCCCGCCCAAGGCCGCCAGCACATTATTGGCGACCCCCGGCGTCACGCGCGGCCGATTGGCCTCGACCGCCTCCCAGCCGATGCGGGCCACGCGGTCGGCGTCCATCCACATCCATTTCGGATAGGCGCTCGACACCTGCTCGCGCGAACCGTTGACGTCGTGGAACTCGGTATAGGTGTAGCCGGGGCATAGCGCCGTAACGTGCACGCCGGTCCCTTGCGTCTCCAGCCACAGGCCTTGCGACGCCTTGATCAGGAAGCTCTTGATCGGCCCGTAAAGCGTGTCGCCGCCGGTCGCCGGCATCTGCCCGGCCAGCGAGGCCACGTTCAGCACCCGGCCCCAGCCGCGTTCGATCATGCCCGGCAGCAGCAGGCGCGACAGCTCGACCGGCGCCGTCAGCATGACGCGGATCATCGACGCATGGTCGGCTGGATCGGTGGCCAGAAAGCCCGTGGTGCGGCTGAAGCCCGCGTTGTTGATCAGGCCGTCGGCGCGCAGGCCCCGCACCGCGATGGCCTCGACCAAGGCCACAGGTGCGCCCGGCTCGGCCAGATCGGCGACGACGATGTCGGCGGTCACGCCATGCTGCCTCGCCAACTCTTGAGCGAGGGCCTGCAACGGTCCTTCGCGCCGCGCGGTCAGTATCAGGTCGTATCCCCGCCCCGCGCATTCGCGCGCCAAGGCCGCGCCGATGCCGGCGCTGGCCCCCGTGATCAGAATGGCTCGGCGATGCCCCCCCAAGCGACGCGCGTCAGGCGGCGACGGGGCAGGACGAATGCGGCGCGAAGTCGCGCAGCGAGGCGGGGTCCGCCTCCAGCAGGTCGGCGATGGTGATCTTGGCCAGGGCGGCGCCCGCGGCCTGATCGGCGGCGGTCAGGGCCTTGGCCACCTGACGGGGGATGTGCTCGCCCACCGGGCAGCCCTTGGCGCCGGCGGGGGTCGAGCCCAGGTGGGCGCAGCCGTTCACCGCCTTCAACACCTCGTCCAGACGAATGGTCTCGGGCTGGCGCAGCAGCCAGGACCCGCCCGAGGCGCCGGGGCGCGTGGCGATCAGCCCGGCCTTGGCCAACAGGGCCGTCACCCGGCGGATGACCACCGGATTGGTCGGCACCGAGGCGGCCAGAACGGCGCTGGGCGCAGCGTCGGCGGCCGAATAGGCGCCCTTGTGGGCCAGATAGGCCAGGGCGTGGGCGGCGACGGGGAATCTTTGGCTGTCAGACATCTTGATCAATGCTCCAGACCGGAAGGTAGGGCTTCCGGCGCCGTTTCACAAATCCAACCGCAACAAAAACTGTTTTAATTATCGCAAAGCTTCACGCCCCGGCCTTCCGGGCGAAGCTCCAGGCCGCCTCCGACAGGGGTCCGACCTGGGCCGCCATGGTCCTGGCGTGGGCGCTGGCGGCGGTGCCGTCGCGCACCCGCCCGGCGATGCCCTGACAGATGGCCGCCAGCCGGAACAGATTGTAGGCGAACAGCCAGTCCAGGTTCTGCGGCGCCGCCGTCCCGGTCTTTTCCGCGTAGCGCGCGACCGTCTCCTCAACCGAGGGAATGCCCAGGGCCTTCAGGTCTGCGCCGGCCAGACCGTTCCTCAAGCTGGCCGGAATGACCCAGGCGATCAGCAGATAGGAAAAGTCGGCCATGGGGTCGCCCAGGGTCGACAGCTCCCAGTCCAGCACCGCCCTCACCTTGGCCTCGCTCGGGTCGAGGATGAGATTGTCGAGGCGGAAATCGCCATGGACGATCCGCGTCGGCCCCTCCGGCGGCAAGCTGTCGGGCAGGAAGGCGATCAGCCGGTCCATGGCCGCAATCGGCTCGATCTCCGAGGCCCGATACTGCTTGGTCCAACGTCCGACCTGACGGGCGAAATAATTCCCCGGCTTGCCATAGTCCGACAGGCCGATAGCGGCGGGGTCAAAGGCGTGCAGGGCCGCCAGGGTGTCCGTCTGCGCCTCATAGATGGCGCGGCGTTCGGCGGGTTGCAGCCCCGGCAGTTTCAGGTCCCAGAAGACCCGCCCCTCGACCTTGTCCATCACATAGAAGATCGAGCCAATGACGTTTTCATCCGTACACAGAGCGTAGGGGCGCGCCACGGGGAAGCCTTGCGCGTGCAGGGCCGAGATGACGGTGAACTCGCGGTCCACGGCGTGGGCGCTTGCCAGCAGGACGCCCGGCGGCTTGCGACGCAGGACATAGGCCCGTCCCGGCGTGGTCAGTTGATAGGTCGGGTTCGACTGGCCGCCCTTGAACTGGCGGATCGTCAGCGGCCCGGCGTAGCCCGCGACATTGGCGCTCAGCCAGGCGTCCAGCGCGACCTCGTCCAGCCGATAGCGTTCGTCCACCTCGCGCGTGCCGGAAAAGGCAGACTGGGCGTCCAGATGGTCGGTCATGTCTCGTCTCCCCCGCCGACGCTCTTTGGCGTGCGTGCGATCATTCGGCGGCGATGATGGCGGCCTTCACCGCCCCGCGCCAGCCCTTCAGCAATCGCGCCCGTTCCGCCTCGCCCATGCGCGGACGCCAGACAGCGGGGGCCTCGGCGGGCGCAGTCCACAAGGCCTCAGTCAGGCCGACGCCGAAGGCCGCCAGTCGCGCCGCCCCCATGGCCGTCATCTCCTGAAAGGCCGGTCGTTCGACCTCGACCTCGCAGATGTCGGCGACGAACTGCATGGCGAAGGCGTTGGCCGTGACGCCGCCGTCCACCTTGAGCCGCGTCAGCGCCGGCGCGCCATCTTTCGCCAGGGCGTCCAGCAGGTCGCGGGTCTGATAGGCCAGGCTCTCCAGCGCCGCGCGCACGAAGTGGGCCGGACCGCTGTCGCGGGTCAGGCCAATGACCGTGCCGCGCGCCTCGGGCTTCCACCAGGGCGCGCCCAGTCCGGTGAAGCCGGGCACCAGATAGACGCCGCCATTGTCCTTCAGCGTCTGGGCCATGGCCTCGGACTGGCGCGAGTCCGAAATCACCTTCAACCCGTCGCGCAGCCACTGGATCGCCGACCCCGCCGAAAAGATGGAGCCTTCCAGCCCATAGGCGACCTGCCCGTCCGCCGCATACCCCAACGTCCCCAGCAGGCGCGAGGTCGAGGCCACCGGCTGATCCCCGACATTGGCCACCAGAAAGGCCCCCGTGCCATAGGTGATCTTGGCGTCCCCGGCCTTCAGCGCCCCATGCCCGACCAGAGCCGCCTGCTGGTCCCCCGCCGCCCCGTGGATGGGCAGGGCCCGCCCGAACAGGCTGGCGTCGCAGTCGCCCAGATGATCGGCGCAGCCCCGGATCTCGGGCAGGGCCTGCATCGGCACGCTGAACAGGTCGCACAGGTCCGCGCGCCATTGCAGGGTCTTCAGATCCATCAGGCTGGTGCGGCTGGCGTTGGTGGCGTCGGTGACGTGGCTCTGCCCGCCGGTCAGCTTCCAGATCAGCCAGGCGTCGATGGTGCCCAGCTTGACCTCGCCCCGCGCCGCCCGTTCGCGCGCACCGGGCACGGCGTCCAGCAGCCAGGCGTATTTCGAGGCCGAGAAATAGGGATCAAGGATCAGGCCGGTCGCCGCCTGAACCTCCGGCTCATGCCCCGCCGCCGCCAGCCGCGCGGTCACGTCCGCCGTGCGTCGGTCCTGCCAGACGACCGCCCGATGCAGCGGCTCGCCGGTCGCCGCGTCCCAGATGACCGAGGTCTCGCGCTGGTTGGTGATGCCCACGGCGGCGAAGCGGCCGACGCCGCCGGCCTTCCTCACCACCTCGCGACAGGTCTGCAGGGTCGCGCGCCAGATCTCGGCCGCGTCATGCTCGACCCAGCCGGACTGCGGGAAGTGCTGAGCTAGCTCGATCTGGCTGACGGCCACGGCGCTGAACGCGCCGCCGCCTCCATTTTTGTCGCCTACCGGGCTTCGCCCTACTTGAGGCGTGACTTCAAACGCAATGGCCCGCGTCGAGGTCGTGCCCTGGTCGATGGCGAGGATCATGTTCGCTTGCATCAGGAGAGTTATGCAGAGGCTGCGTCCGCGCGTAAGAGGGAACCTATGCATACGCCCAGCTTCGAAGGCGTCCTCGACGCCACCCGCCAGATCGCCCCCGCCGCCGTCCGCACGCCGCTGATCGAGCATCCGGCCCTGAACGAAGCCGTCGGCGGCCGTGTGCTGATGAAGGCCGAGACGCTGCAGGTGGCGGGGGCCTTCAAGTTTCGCGGGGCCTATAACCGCATCAGCCGCCTGACGGACGACGAACGCAAACGCGGCGTCGTGGCCTATTCTTCAGGCAATCATGCGCAAGGGGTGGCGGCGGCGGCCCAGGCAGTCAGCACCCGCGCCCTGATCGTCATGCCCTCGGACAGCCCGACGGTGAAGGTGGAAGGCGTGCGCGCCTTCGGCGGCGAGGTGCGCTTCTACGACCGCTGGAGCGAAAGCCGCGAGGCCATCGGCGCCGAGATCGCGGCCGAGCGCGGCTCCATCCTGGTCCCGCCCTTTGACGACCCCTTCATCATCGAAGGCCAGGGCACGGTCGGGCTGGAGATGCTGGAACAGGCCAGCGTCCCCATGGACCAACTGCTGTGCGGCGCCTCGGGCGGGGGCCTGATCGCCGGGATCAACCTGGTCATGGCCGAACAAAGCCCCTCCACCCGCGTCATCGTCGTCGAGCCCGAGGCCTTTGACGACACCCGCCGCTCGATGGAAGCGGGTGAACGGACCCCTCACCCACAGGGCGCGCCCTCCATCTGCGACGCCCTGATGGCCCCCCTGCCCGGCGAGCTGACCTGGCCCATCAACCGACGCCTCGCCGGCGCCGCGACCGTCACCGACGCCGAGGTCGCCGAAGCCATGCGCTTCGCCTTCCGCTGGCTGAAGCTGGTGATCGAACCGGGCGGCGCCGTGTCCCTGGCGGCCCTGCTGTCGGGCAAGGCCCCGGCCAAGGGCCTGACCACCGGCCTCGTCCTGTCCGGCGGCAACGTCGATCCGGGCCTGTTCAGCGCCATCATCGAGGGGCGTTTCGCGGCCTGACCCCGCCCCTTGCGCCCGCCCGCGACGCAGTGAAGGCTGCATCAAACGGAGGGGCCCCCGATGACGAAGCCGAGCGATCTGCCATCCCTGGTCGGCCAGGAGGTCGGCCTCAGTCGTTGGATCACCATCGATCAGGCCCGCATCGACGCCTTCGCCCGGATCACCGAGGACGAGCAGTTCATCCACGTCGACCCCGAACGGGCCAAGAGCACGCCCTTCGGCGGGACCATTGCGCACGGCTTCCTGACCCTCAGCCTGGCCTCGGCCATGAGCTATGACGCCGTCGCCCCGCTAGACGGCGTGGTCATGGGGGTCAACTACGGCTTCGACAAACTGCGTTTCCTCGCCCCGGTCCCGGCGGGGTCGAACATCCGCGGCCGCTTCACGCTGCTGTCCGCCGAGGACAAGGGAGGCGGCCGCTGGCTGCTGAAGCACGAACTGACCGTCGAGATCGAGGGCGCCGACAAGCCGGCCCTGATCGCCGAATGGTTGTCAATGCAGATGGTGAACGTCTGACGACTGACCGTTTCTGGCGCTGGACAAGAGCCGGATAACGGCGCTCCAGTAACCACAAAACTCCGCGCACGGTCAGATCGAGGGAGGCTGGACAGTGCACCCACACGGCGTTTCCGTCTTCGACGGCCTGTCCTTCCTGGTCGCCGTCTTCGCCGCCTGGACGGCGCTGGACCTCTTCCGGCAGGTGCGCAGCCGTCAGGGCGCCGCTCGCCTGGTCTGGCTGGCGACCGCGGCGACCGTCATGGGCGGGGGTATATGGTCGATGCATTTCATCGCCATGCTCGGCGCCGAATCCGGTGCGGCGGTTCGCTATGATCCGACGCTGACCGTCGTTTCCTTCCTGCTGGCGGTCGTCGGCTCCAGCCTCGCCTTCCTGATCGCCGCCAGTCGAAAGGGTCGTCTCGGCCTGGTCCTGGCCGGAGCGATCATGGGCGCCAGCATCTGCGCCATGCACTTTGTCGGCATGGCCGCGCTGAGAACCTCGGCGACCCTGGCCTATGCCCCCGGCGCGGTCGCCCTGTCGGCGGCCATCGCCCTGTTCGCCTCGATCGCCGCCCTGTTCGCCGTCGAACAGGATCGTTCGCGTCTGTGGCGGCTGACGGCGGCGCTGATCCTGGGATTGGCGGTCGTCGGCATGCATCACGTCGCCATGGCGGCCCTGACGGTGACCGCAATCCAGACGGCGGCGCAGGTGCAACCCCCCGGCGCCTCGCCCCTGATGCTGGCCGTCGGCGTCACCGCCGTGACCCTCGTCATCCTCTTTCTGGCCCTGGCGGCCTCCATGATCGGACAACGCGACAAGCTGATCTCGATCATAGATGCGGGCGGGGTCGGCTATTGGGAACTGAGCCTTCCGGGACAGACCCTCTGGCTCTCTGGACGCGCGCGCAAATACCTGGGCGTGGCGCGCGGCGCGCCCTTCACCGTGGACGACTTCACCCGCAAGCTGAAACCCGAAGATCTGCCTCGTCGCGCCGCGACCCTGACACGCGCGCTCAAGGGCGACGGCGAATACAATGCCGAGTATCAGATCCGGGACAGCGGCCACTGGCTGCAGTTGCGCGGCCGGTTGATCCGCTCACGTTCGGGCCGGGCGATCAAGCTGGCCGGGGTCGTCATCGACGTGACCGACCGGCATCAGGCCTTCGCCGCACTGGCCACCAGCGAGCACCGCCAGCGCCTGCTGATCAATGAGCTGAACCACCGGGTCAAGAACACCCTGGCCACCATTCAGTCCATCGCCGCCTTGACCGCGCGGCGGTCGACCAGCGTCGAGGACTTCATGCGCCTGTTCGAGGCGCGGCTGATCGCCCTGTCCGACACCCACAACCTGCTGACCGCCAATGGCTGGGAACGCGCCCGCCTGCGCGATCTGATCCTGCTGGAGTTCCGTCCCTACGCCGAGGACCGGCTGCGGATGCAGGGCCCGGAGGTGACGCTGGAGGCCGAACAGGCCCTGTCCATGGGCCTGATCCTGCACGAACTGGTGACAAACGCCGCCAAATACGGCGCCCTCAGCTGTCCTGAAGGGGCGCCCGGCTGGATCGATGTCGCCTGGCGCGAGGCTGACGCCGACGGTCTGATCACCCTGGACTGGATCGAGCACGGCGGCCCGGCCGTCGCCCCGCCCACGCGCTCAGGCTTCGGCTCGCGTCTGATCGACACCAGCATCCGCACGACGCTCGCCGGATCGGCGGCCATGGACTACGCCGACGGCCGCCTGCATTGCCGCCTGAGGTTCCGTCCGGGCGCCGCGCCTAAGGCCTAGGGCTCGCCCAGGCAGCGCAGGGCGACTTCCAGATTGCGCAGGCCGTCTTCGCCCGAGACCGCCGCCGTCTCGCCGGTGCGGATGGCGTGGACGAAGGCCTCGTGTTCCTTCTTGAGCGGCTCGGCCGGCCAGGAGTTCAGCATCCGCGTCGAATAGGAACCGTCCGGCTGCTGGCCGAAATACTCGGTCACCTGGCGGGTGATCAGGTCGGCGACGATGAAGCGGTTCTTGGTCGCCACCTGCAGGGTGCGGGTCTTGTAGGGCGTGACCCAGTTGGTGGTGATATGGGCGATCACGTCATTGGCCATGCGGAACTGCAGCAGGGCCGAATCCTCGCGCGAGGCGTGGGTGTGGCCCAGCAACGACTGGACCTCGACGACCTCGGACCCCGTCAGGTGACGGATGATGTCGATGTCGTGCACCGCCAGGTCGATGACCACCCCGACCTCGCCCATGCGCGGCGGGAAGGGACCGACGCGGGTGATCTGGATGGAGATGATCTCGTCGCCGTCGATGGCGCGCTTGACCGTGTCCACCGCCGGGTTGAAGCGCTCGACATGGCCGACCATCAGCACGCGGTTGTTGGCCTTGGCCGCGTCGATCATGGCCTGGGCGTCGGCGGTCGTGGCCGCGATGGGCTTCTCGACCAGCACATGGACGCCCGCGTTCAGCAGGGCCACGCCCAGCTCGGCGTGGAAGCGGTTCGGCGTAGCGATGACGGCGGCGTCCAGACCGGCGGCGACAAATTCCTGCGCCGTCGTCACAGCGGTCGCGCCATAGGCGGCGGCCACGCCCTCGGCCGTCACGGCGTCGGGATCAAACACCGTCGTCAGCTCGACGTCGCGCAGTTCCGACAGGACGCGGGCGTGGTTGCGGCCCATGACGCCGGCGCCGGCGACGCCGATCTTGAGGGGGGTCTGCTGGGTCATGAGGATCAGGCCTTGAAGCTGGCGACGGCGGCGATGATGCGATCCTGCGTCGCCGCATCCAGATCCGAATGCATCGGCAGGCTGATGACGCGCTCCATCAGACGCTCGGTCACCGGCAGACCTTGCGGTCCGCGTGGATAATGGGCGTAGGCCGGCTGCAGGTGCAGCGGGATCGGATAATAGACCGCCGTGGGGATGCCCTCGGCCTTCAGGTGCGCGGCCAGACCGTCGCGGTCCTCATGCTCGATGGTATACTGCGCCCAGTTGGAGACATTGCCCGCCGGCACGTCCGGCACGGCGGCGACATGGGCGCGCAGACCCTCGTTGTAGCGGGCGGCGGCGGCGTTGCGCCATTCGATCTCTTGCCCAAAGACCTTCAGCTTCTCGATCAGGACGGCGGCCTGGATGGTGTCCAGACGGCTGTTCAGGCCGATGCGCATGTTCAGGTATTTGGGGTCGTGATCGAAGGTCTTGTCCTTCAGATCGACCGCCACCGCCTTGCCGTGCACGCGGATGGAATCGATCAGCTGGGCCAGTTCGTCGTCATTGGTCAGCACCGCCCCGCCGTCGCCGTAGCAGCCCAGCGGCTTGGCCGGGAAGAAGCTGGTGGTGGTGATGTCGGCCCACTTCAACGGATGCTCGCCGTTCAGGGTGCAGCCAAAGCCCTGAGCCGAGTCCGAGATCAGCTTCAGACCGTACTTGTCGCAGATCGCCTTGATCGCCGGATAGTCGGCGGGCTGGCCGAACAGGTCGACGGCGATGACCACGCGCGGCGTCAGACGGCCTTCCTTCAGCGTCGCCTCGATGGCGGCCTCCAGATGGGCCGGGCTCATGTTGTAGGTTTTTTCGTCGACGTCGATGAAGACCGGCTCGGCGTCGAACCAGGGCACGACCTCGGCGGTGGCGGCGAAGGTGAAGCTAGGCACGAAGACGGCGTCGCCGCGCCCGATACCCCAGGCCATCAACGGCAGGGCCAGGGCGTCAGTGCCGTTGGCGCAGCCCAGGGCGTGCTTCGCCTGACCAAAGGCGGCCAGATCAGCCTCGAACTGGCGCACCTGCGGGCCCATGACCCAGGCGCCGCCGACGACGGCCTCCTGAACGGCGGCCTCGATCTTGCCGCCGAGGCGAAGGCGCTGAGCCTGAAGGTCGATGAAGGGAATGGTCATGAAGGGTCGCTCTCTCGGTGGGGGCCGCGCAGGCGGAACTCGGGTTCGGCGCGCGGGCGCGAAGGCGGATCAACTATCTTGAGCGCCTCCTACCAAAGCCCGGGGCCACTCGACAAACCCGCGAGGGTCACTTCGCGTTGCCGGTTGCAACGAAAGCGCCGCTTGGCAAAGTCCGCAAGCCTGCCTAAGCCCGTCGTCAGATGACGCTTTCGACGATGCAGAACCGGGTCCGCGACTGGCTGTTCGGCCAGGCCCTGCCCCTGTGGGCGAGCGCGGGCGTCGACGCCGAGGGTCGCTTCTTCGAAAAGCTGAACTTCGATGGCCGCCCGATCACGGGCCGCCCTCGCCGCACCCGCGTGCAGGCGCGTCAGGTCTATGTCTTCTGCGAGGCGGCGTCGCTCGGATGGGCGGATGGCGAGGCCGTCGCCCGCCGCGCGCTCGATGTCCTGATCCGCGACTACGGCCGTGAGGACAAACTCTGGATCCGCGCGACCGACGATGCGGGCGCCGTGATCGACGCCACGCCCGACCTCTACGACCTGGCCTTCGTCCTCTTCGCCCTCGCCGCCGCCCATCGCGTGCTGAGGGACGACCGCGCCCGACCGCTGGCGCTCTCCACCCTCGCCGCCATCGAAGCCCGCATGGCCGACCCGGTCCACGGCGGCTGGCAGGAGGCCCTGCCCCCCGTCCTGCCGCGCCGGCAGAACCCGCACATGCACATGCTGGAGGCCCTGCTGGCCTGGCAGGCCGTCGCCCCCGACCCGGCCTTCGAGGCGGCGGCTCGCCGCGTGCTCGACCTGTTCGCCGCCCGCTTCTTCGACCGCGAACACCTGATGCTGGGCGAGTTCTTCACCGCCGACTGGACGATCGCCCCCGGCGCCGCCGGTCAAGTCGTCGAGCCGGGCCATCACATGGAATGGATCTGGCTGCTGGATCAGGCCCGCCGTCTCGGCCTCGACGGCCATGAACGACAGGCCCAGGCCCTGTTCGCCTCGGCCCTGACCAACGGCGTCGGCGCCCGAGGCCTGATGGTTCGCGAGATCGATCGCATCGGCGTGGTCCGTGACGGCGGCGCCCGCCTGTGGGGCCAGACCGAGGCGATCCGCACCCTGTTATTGCGCGGCCAGACCGACCGCGCCCTGGCCCTGATCGAGACCCTGTTCGCCACCCATCTGGCGACGGCTGCGCCCGGTCTGTGGATCGACAGTTTCGACGCCGCGGGCGCGCCCCAGGACGCCGACGTCCCCGCCTCCAGCCTCTACCACCTGATGACCGCCTTCTCGGCCCTGCTGACGGAACCCGCATGAGCCGACCCATGAAGCGTCCTGCCGCCTTCCTCGACCGCGACGGCGTCCTGATCGTCGACAGCGGCTATCCGCATCGCCCCGACCAGCTGGTCCTGATCCCCGGCGCCGCCGAGGCGGTGAAACGGCTCAACGACGCCGGCTATGTCACCGTCATCGTCACCAACCAGTCGGGCGTGGCCCGCGGCCTGTTCAGCGAAGAGACCATGCACGGCTTCAACGCCCTGCTGGTCGAGCGCCTGGCTGAAAGCGGCGCCCGCATCGACGCGGTCTACGCCGCCCCCCATCATGCCGAGGCCGTGGAGGAGCGCTATCGCCATCCCGACCACCCGGACCGCAAGCCCAATCCCGGCATGCTGCTGCGCGCCATCGCCGAGCACAACCTCGACCCGGCCCGCTCCCTGATGATCGGCGACCAGCCCTCGGACCTGGAGGCGGCGCGGCGCGCGGGTGTGGCCGGCCATCGCTTCCCCGAAGGCGGCGACCTTGATCAATTCGTCGCGGGTCTGCTGACAGGCTGATCGCAATTCTTCATCTGGTGAATTAACCTCACAGCCAAGGCTATAAGAAACCGCCGGAGAAGACGTTCATGCCCGCCCAGACCTCGCCCTTCGCCGACCGCTATGTCGAACGTCGCTGGACCTCGCCGGACGGGCTCAACCTCTATGCCCGAGACTACGCCCCGGCGGCGGGCGAGGCGAAGCTGCCGGTCATCGCCATCCACGGCCTGACCCGCAACAGCGCCGACTTCGGCGTCATCGCCGGTCTGATCGCCCAAAGCGGCCGCCGCGTCCTGGCGGTGGACGTGCGCGGGCGCGGTCTGTCGGCTCGCGCCACCGATCCCATGACCTACACGCCTGACGTCTATGCGGGCGACATGACGGCCCTGATGGAGCAGACGGGGATCAGTCGGGCGGTCTTCCTCGGCACCTCCATGGGCGGCCTGATCACCATGGCCCTGACCGCGCTCCAGCCGCAGGCGGTCGCCGCCGCCATCATCAACGACGTGGGGCCGGAAGTGGCCCCCGAAGGCCTGGCGCGCATCGCGGCCTATACCGGGCGAAAGGTCGAGATCACGAACTGGGCCGACGCCGCCGCCTACGCCCGCGACATCAACGCCGTCGCCTTTCCCGAGTACGACGACGCCGACTGGGACGCCTTCGCCCGCCGCATCTTTCGCGAGGACGCCGACGGCCGGCCGGTGCTGAACTACGATCCCGACATCTCGGTCCCGATCAAGGCCGCGGGGGCTGCGGCCCTGGTCCCTGACCTGTGGCCGGCCTTCAGGGCTCTGGCGACGGAACGGCCGGCCCTGCTGGTGCGCGGCGGCGCCTCGGACCTGCTCAGCTCCGAGATCGCCGGACGGATGCGCGAGGCGGCGCCTGACATGGCCTTTGTCGAGGTTCCGGGGATCGGCCACGCCCCCATGCTGGACGAGCCCGAAGCCCGCGCCGGCATCCTGACCTTCCTGAACGACGTGGCCTGAAGCCTCCCAGGCGCCCTCGCCGTCATCCTCGGATCAAGCGCGAGGATGACGGCTGCAGCAACCTCAAGCCTTCTTCACGAACTCGGTTCGCAGGACGAGGCCGCGCACCTTCTCGACATTGGCCTCGATCTCATCGGGGTCGCCGGTCAGGCGGATGTTCTTGACCATGGTTCCGCGCTTCAGAGTCACCCCGCCCGAGCCCTTGACCTTCAGGTCCTTGATCAGGGTCACGCTGTCGCCGTCGGCCAGAATATTGCCGTTGGAGTCCTTGGTCACGTCGTCGGTCATGGTTGTCTCGCAGAAGGCGGGCGCGCACGGCGAACCCGCAGAATTAAAAGCGGCCTCAAGTAGCGCGAATGCGCGATAGGCCCCTAGTTAAAATCAGACGCCGTCAGGCGTCGGAAACATTGTTGTCGAGTTCGTCGAGCCAGACGCGGGCCGAGGAGTCCGACGGCGCTCGCCAGTCGCCGCGCGGCGACAACGAGCCGCCGGTCACCACCTTGGGCCCGTTCGGCACGGCCGAGCGCTTGAACTGGCTGGTCTGGAAGAAGCGGATCAGGAACTTCCTCAGCCACCCCTTGATGGTCGGCAGGTCATAGGCGACCCGCTCCGCCTCTGGCAGACCGGCGGGCCAGTTCCCCGTCGTCGCGTCGCCCCAGGCCTGATGCGCCAGATAGGCGACCTTGGACGGCTTCAGGCCGAAGCGGCTGATGTAGAACAGGAAGAAGTCGTTCAGGGCATAGGGACCGACGATGCTCTGCGTCGACTGGATCGCCCCGTCGGCGCCCGCCGGCACCAGTTCGGGCGAGATCTCGGTGGCCAGAATGGCGTGAAGCGTCGGCGTCGCCGCCTCGCCCACCAGGCCGCGCTCGGCCACCCAGCGGATCAGGTGCTGGATCAGGGTCTTCGCCACCCCGCCGTTGACGTTGTAGTGGCTCATGTGGTCGCCGACGCCATAGGTGCACCAACCCAACGCCAGTTCCGACAGGTCGCCCGTGCCCAGGACGAAGCCGTGGTTCTGATTGGCCAGGCGGAACAGATAGTCGGTGCGCAGCCCCGCCTGCACATTCTCGAAAGTGATGTCGTGCACCGGCTCGCCGTCCGCGAAGACATGACCGATGTCGCGCAGCATCTGTTCGGCGGCGGGACGAATGTCGATCTCAGCCCCCGTCACCTGCAGAGCCTGCATCAGCGCCCAGGCGTTGGACTTCGTCCCCTCGGAGGTCGCGAAGCCCGGCATGGTAAAGGCCAGAATGCCGGTGCGCGGCAACTCCAGCCGATCAAAGGCCCTGCAGGCGACCAGCAGGGCTTGCGTGGAATCCAGCCCGCCCGAAACGCCGATCACCAGGGTCTTCGACCCCGTCGCCGTCATCCGCCGCATCAGGCCCTGAACCTGAATGTTGAAGGCCTCGAAGCAGTCCTGATCCAGACGCGCGGCGTCGTCCGGCACGAAGGGGAAACGGTCCAGCGGTCGGATCAGGGCGCCGGTCGCTCCCTCCCCCGCCTCGAACGGAACCACGATCGCGGCCTCGCCTTCCAGACGGGCGCAGTCGGCGAAGGTGCCGTTGCGCAGACGGTCCAGACCGATGCGGTCCACATCCACGTCGGCCACGGTCAGATGGCTCTCCAGCGCGAACCGCTCGCCCTCGGCGATCCGGGCGCCCAGTTCGTGGATGGTGGCCTGACCGTCCCAGGCCAGATCGGTCGTGCTCTCTCCCCAGCCCGAGGCGGCGAAGACATAGGCCGACAGGGTGCGGCTGGACTGGCTGGCGCACAGCAGCGCCCTCTCGTCCGCCTTGCCGATGACGATGTTGGAAGCCGACAGGTTGCAGAGGATGCGCGCCCCCGCCAGCGCAGCCCGCGTCGACGGCGGCTGCGGCGCCCAGAAGTCCTCGCAGATCTCAACCGCGAAGACGAAGCCCGGCCGGTTGGTCGCCTCGAACACCAGACCCGGCGCGAAATCGACGCTCTCGCCGTTCAGGACGATGGCGTCCTCGCTGCGGCTGGCGGCGGGCGCGAACCAGCGCTTCTCGTAGTACTCGCGGTAATTGGGCAGATAGGTCTTGGGCACGACGCCCAGCACCTCGCCCCCGCCCAGGACGACGGCGCAGTTGAACAGGGCGTCGCCGTTGCGGATCGGCGCGCCGACGACGGCGATCACGCCCGCTTCGTCCGCGACCTCGGCCAGACGCGCCACCTGGCGCTCGACCTCTTCCAGCAAGGCCGCCTGCATGTGCAAATCGTCGATGGCGTAGGCGCTCAGCGACAGTTCGGGGAAGACCATCAGGTCCACGCCCGCCTCCCCCGCCTGACGGATCAGCCGCTCATGCTCTTCGGCGTTGGCCGCGGGGTCGGCGACATGGACCACCGGGGTCGCAGCGGCCACGCGCACGAAGCCGTGGGCGCGCGGGGCATGGAAGGGGTGCGTCTTCGCCATCAATCTTTCCGCTCATCCCGCCATGCGGGCTCCAGAACCCTAGGGCTGTACGATCAATATAGGGTTGCGACCCGAAGCCAAAGCATCGGGTCCCCGTCGCAAGCCGATCTCCGCAGCATGGTGGAAGTTCGTGACCTGCGAACCGCTGTCGGCTAAGGCTCGCAGCATGAGCGATACGCCCAAAAAAGGCTGGTTCCAGCGACTGAGCGCGGGTCTGTCCCGGTCTTCCAAACAGATGACCGAACAGGTCGTCTCGACCTTCGTGAAGGAGCCTCTGTCCGACGAGGCGCTGGAGCGTCTGGAAGAGCACCTGATCGAAAGCGACCTGGGCCCCGCCGCCTCGGCCCGCATCGTCGAGCGCTTCCGCGAGCTGCGCTTCGGCAAGAGCTCCGACGAGCGCGAGATCAAGGAGGCCCTGGCCGAGGCCGTGGCCGCCGAGCTGCTGCCGCGTCAGGCGACATTCGATCCCCTCAGCGGACCCAAGCCCTATGTCGTCCTCTTCGTCGGCGTGAACGGCTCGGGCAAGACCACGACGCTCGGCAAGATCGCCTCGGACCTGACGGCCAGGGGCGCCAGGGTGATGATCGTCGCCGGCGACACCTTCCGCGCCGCCGCCCGCGAACAGCTGAAAGTCTGGGCCGAACGCGCCGGGGCCGATTTCGAGAGCCGCCGCGACGGCGCCGACGCCGCCGGCCTGGCCTTCGACGCCTACACCAAGGCCAAGGCCGAGGGCTATGACGTGGTCCTGATCGACACCGCCGGGCGCCTGCAGAACAAGTCCGCCCTGATGGACGAACTGCTAAAGATCGTCCGCGTGCTCAAGAAGGTCGACGCCGACGCCCCGCACGAAACCCTGCTGGTGCTGGACGCCACCGTGGGCCGCAACGCCCTGGAGCAGGAAAAGATCTTCGGCCGCACCGCCTATGTCTCGGGCGTCGTGATGACCAAGCTGGACGGCACGGCGCGCGGCGGGGTCCTGGTTCCCGTGGCCCAGGCCTCGGACGCCCCGATCAAGCTGATCGGCGTCGGCGAAGGCGTCGAGGACCTGCAACCCTTCGACGCACGCGCGTTTTCCCGATCCCTGGTCGGGCTCGAGGACTGAGTGATGAGTGAAGCGACCGATACCAAGCGCCCGCAGTGGATCCGTCAGGCCGTCGACTTCGGCGCCCTGATCGCCTTCATGGCCGCCTATTTCATCACCCGCGACATGATCAAGGCCACCTGGGTCCTGGTCATCGCCTCAGCCATCGCCCTGGCCGTCGGCTTCGTGCTGGAGCGCCGCCTGGCCCCCATGCCCCTGATCACCGGCGGTTTCGCCCTGGTCTTCGGCGCCCTGACCATCCTCACCGACGACGACCTGTTCGTGAAGCTGAAGCTGACGGTGCAGAACGGCCTGCTGGCCGCCGTGCTGCTGGGTTCGCTGCCCCTGAACAAGTCGCCGTTCAAGGCCCTGCTCGGCTCGGCCATCAAGGTGACGGACGCCGCCTGGCGCACCCTGACCCTGCGCTACGGCCTCTATTTCCTGGCCGTCGCCATCGCCAACGAGGTCTTCCGCAGTCCGGCCGCCGTCACCGCCATCTGGTCGGCGCTGAACCTGGGCGCCCCCGACCCCAACGGCGTCTGGACCGCCTTCCGCGGCGTCCTGTGGATCGCCGCCTCCATCTTCGGCCTGTGCCAGGTGCCGCTGATCATGAAAAACATGATCAAGGACGAAGAGCCCGGCCCCATCTCGCCCGATACGGGGCTGTAAGTCACGCGGGAACCCTACTGCGCCTCACGGCCTCAAGTAGTGCGAAGCACGATAGGCCCACAGGAAGTGAGCGCGAAGCGCGGTAGGCCCCAGGACACTGGCCTCAAGCAGCCCGCAAGGGCGGTAGGCCAACAAAATGTCTTCAAACCGTCAGGCTTACCGTCGTCAAAGCGTAAAGCGCGGCTGTTAGCTGTCGCGCCATGTCCGGCCCCCTCCTCGCGGTCGGAACAAGGATCGAAGACGATGGTCAAGTCAGGCAAGCAGGCGAAGATCAAGGGCGGGCTGGCGGAATCGCCCAGCCACCTGATGCACCGGGTGTTGCAACTCTCGCTCGACATCTATGCCGAAGAAGCCGGCCCCGACGGCCTGACCCAGCGCCAGTTCGCGGTGCTGGAGGCGGTGTCAGTCCGCTCAGGCCTGACCCAGACCGATCTGGTCAAGGCCACCGGCATCGACCGCTCGACCCTGGCCGATCTGGTCGCCCGCATGACCGCCAAGGGCCTGCTGGAGCGCGAACGCTCGGCGCTGGACGCCCGCGCCAAGGCCGTGCGCCTCTCCGAAGCCGGTCAGGCCGCGCTGGAGGCCGCCCGCCCCCGCGTCGCCGCCGCCGACAAGCGCATCCTGGCCCTGCTGCCCAAGGCCCGGCGCGAGGGCTTCCTCGACCTGCTGACCAGCCTGACCGACGCCGCTGACGCCGCCCCCGAACAGGCCCGCGCCGAAGCCAAGATCGCCAAGAAGGCGGCCAAGGATGCGCGCAAGGCCGAGAAGGCCGCCAAGAAGGCGCTGGACGGCGGCAAGCCGAAAAAGAAGAAGAAGGCCGTCGAACCGGCGGCTGACACGGTCGCCGCCGACGCCGTCGTCATCCCGCTCAAGGACGTGGCGAAAGCCTAGACCCGGATATCCAGCAGGGAGCCCGGCCGTTGGTACCGCATGGTCCCCGAGGCTTCCTGAGTCTGCACCGACCGCACCGGCGTATCCGCCCGCGTCTCGACCGGCGCCGCGGCGGGCGTCGGCGCGCTCATGCCCATGGCCGCGCGGAAGAAGGCGGACTGGGAGGTTCTCAGCGCATGGGCCGCGCCGCCTGCGGGAGGCGGAAAAACCGGACGGTCTGAAGGAATCGCGGACATGGGGCGACGATCCGCCCAAAGGGTCTAGATATGGTTAATGCGCGATTCACCCTGTTTCGCGGAACGGCTTTAGCGCGGCGGCGCCTTCAGGGCGTCCACCAGCCTCTGCAGATCGGCGTCGGTCAGCACCGGCCCCGAGGACTTGGCGACAATGGTCCCATAGGCGTCGACCGCGAAGCTCTCCGGCACGCCCGAGACGCCGAGGTCCAGCCCGGCCCGCCCCTCGCGGTCCACCAGCACCAGGGCATAGGGATCGCCCAGTTCGTCAAGGAAGGCGCGGGTGGCGACCGGCTCGTCCTTGTAGGCCACGCCGATGACGTTGATCCCCTGCGCCTTCAGCTTCATCAGCTGCGGATGCTCCAGACGACAGGGGGCGCACCAGCTGGCGAACAGGTTGACGATCATCGGCTTGCCGACCCCCGCCGTCTTCAGGTCCAGCCGTTGATTGGTCTCGACTTCGCCCTGCAGGATCGGCAGGACGGTCTCGGGAATGGGCTGGCCGACCAGGGCGTCGGGCTTGTATTCGCGCCCCTCGCCCGGCGCGCCGGACAGATGGCCCAGCTGGATCATCATGAAGACGCCCAGCGCGGCGAGCGCCGCGATCGGGATCAGGGCGAACCAGCGATTCATTTGCTCGCCTCTTCCAGACGGTCCAGTTCGCGCTTCCAGCGCCGGGCAGCGATCAGGGCGCGCAACGAAATGGCGGCAAGCGCCGCCGCGCTGATGGCCCAGGACGACCAGACGAAGACGCCGTAGGGGCTCATGTCGAGATCCAGCATCGGCGGCTCCTTACGCTTCTTGCGCGGCGCGGGCGCGCAGCGTCAGAACCCGGCGGCGACGCACCTCGGTGCGGATCGACGTCAGCCAGATGGCCCCGAACAGCATGCCGTAGGCCGCCATCATGGTCAGCAGGGGGGCCAGATAGGCCGGGTCCAGACTGGTCCCGCCCGCGCGCAGCAAGGACGCCGGCTGATGCAGGGTGTTCCACCAGTCGACCGAGAACTTGACGATGGGCAGGTTGATCAGCCCGACCAGACCCAGGACCGCGGCGGCGCGCCCCGCCTTGGCCTCGTCGTCGATCGAGGCGCGCAGGGCCATGTAGCCGAGGTAAAAGAGAAACAGCACCAGGACGCTGGTCAGCCGCGCATCCCACACCCACCAGGTCCCCCACATGGGCTGGCCCCACAGCGAACCGGTGATCAGGGCCAGACCCGTCAGCACTGCTCCCGGCAGGGCGGCGGCGCGCGCGGCGGCGTCGGCCAGCGGATGGCGGAAGACCAGGGCGAAGAAGCTCGACACCCCCAGCGCCGCATAGGCCCCCAGGCCCAGCGTGGCGGCGGGCACATGGATGAACATGATCCGCACCGTGTCGCCCTGCTGATAGTCGGCGGGCGCGGCGAAGCTGAGCCAGGTTCCGACCGCCAGCAGGACGAGCGCCAGCCCCCACAGCACCGGGGTTAGCGGGCGGGTGAAGCGCATGAAGCGGTCGGGATTGGCGAGGCCGAACATGGTCCGCCGATTACGCGGCGCGACGGGGAACGGCAAGCGCCCCCCGCGCGTGACCTCTGGTCGCGATCAGAGCTTGAGCCCGTGCTCGACGGCCAGGGCCTCCAGCTTGACCATCGGACGCGGGCCCCAGTGAGCGATCACTTCCGAGGCGGCCAGCGAACCCAGGGCGCCGGCCTCGGCCAGCGACAGGCCGCGCGCCAGACCCAGCAGGACGCCGGCGGCGTACTGGTCGCCCGCGCCCGTGGTATCGACCACCTTGTCGACGGGGAAGGCGGCGACCTCGACCCGCTCGTCGCCGCGGAAGATGACCGAACCTGCGGCCCCGCGCGTCACGGCGGCAACCTCGACGATGCGGCCCAGGTGAGCGGCGGCGTGGTCGAAGTCCTCGGTCTCGAACAGGGCGTGCAGTTCGCCTTCGTTGGCCAGGACGATGTCGGCCGAGGCCTCGATGAAGGCCAGCAACTCGGCGCGCCAGCGATGGACGACGAAGCTGTCCGACAGGGTGATGGCGACCTTGCGGCCGGCCGCGTGGGCGGCGGCGGCGGCGGCCTCGAAGGCAGCGCGGGCCGGCGCCGGGTCGAACAGATAGCCTTCCAGATAGACGATCTCGCTGTCGCTGATCAGCCCGGCGTCGATATCGGCGGTCGTCAGCTGGTTGGCGGCGCCCAGGAAGGTGCACATGGTGCGCTGGCCGTCGGGGGTGACGTTGATCAGGCAGCGGCCGGTGCCGAAGCCCGAGCCCGCGCCGCCTTCCAGCACCGGGGTGTCGAAATGGACGTGGGCGGCGCGGATGTCGTGGCTGAAGACCTCGCCCAGGGTGTCTTTCGCCACCTTGCCGATATAGGCCGCGCGACCGCCGAACGAGCCGACGCCCGCCACGGTGTTGCCGGCCGACCCGCCCGAGGCCTCGACCCCCGCCGCCATGGCGTCATAGAGGGCCGCGCTCTGGGCCTCGTCCACCAGCTGCATCGAGCCGGGCGTCAGGCCCTGGGCCTCAAGGAAGGCGGGCTCGCACGGGCTCAGCACATCGACGATGGCGTTGCCGACGGCGCAGACGTCGAAGCGGGCGGTGGAGATGGCGTTCTGGGTCATGCGCGCCCCATAGCGGGACACGGCGCGCGACGCCAGCACGAGGCTTTTCGTCGCCGCTGAAAACAGCCTATGCAGTTCCCGTCCGAGGAGTAGTCGCATGACCGAAGTCGCCGTCCTGACCCCCGATCCCGCCGACCCGTCCTACGCCGGGCAATGGCCGGGCGTGCTGGACCGCCTGTCGGAAGCCCTGGCCACGGCGGGGATCAGGGCCCGGCCCACGCCCTGGACCGACCATGTGGAGAACGCCCACGGCCTGATGGACTATCCCCTGGTCCTGCCCCTGATCGTCTGGGGCTACCACCGCGACCATGACCGCTGGATGCAGGCCTGCGCGACCTGGCTTGAGGCCGACGCCCCCCTGGCCAATCCCGCCGAGGTCCTGCGCTGGAACTCGGACAAACGCTACCTGGCCCGGCTGGCGGAAAAGGGCGTGGCCATCCCCCCGACCATCTGGACCGACCACGCCAGCCCCGCCGTGGTCGAGGCCGCCTTTGCTGCGACGGGCGCCGAGCAGTTGATCGTCAAGCCGACCGTGTCCGGCGGCGCCTGGCGCACGCTCAAGGTCGCGGCCGGCGACCTGCTGGAACAGGTGCTGGCCGACGCGCCGGTCGGCGGCGCCATGATCCAGCCCTTCCTGCCGACCATCGCCACGCAAGGTGAAACCTCCCTGCTCTTCTTCGGCGGCGAACTGAGCCACGTCGTCAACAAGCGCCCGGCCCACGCCGACGAGTTCCGCATCCAGGTCCAGTACGGCGGCCAGTACCAGCGGCTGGATCAAGCCCCCGAGGGCGCGCTCGACCTGGCCGAACGGACGCTGGCCGCCATCGACGAGCCCCTTCTCTATGCCCGCATCGACATGGTCCCCGACACCGACGGCCAATGGCTGCTGATGGAGGCCGAACTGATCGAGCCCGACTTCTACCTCGGCGCCGCCCCCGAAGCCGGCGCCCGTTTCGGGCGGGCGGTGGCCGGGCGGCTGGGCCTGTAGCGCCTCTTCACTTCCGTCATCCTCCGGCAAGCGGCGCAGCCGCGCAGACCGGGGGATGACGGAAGAAAGAACTCAAACCCCCACGAAACTCGCTCGCGACGGACACAGGTCCGCGATCACGCAAGCCCCGCACTTGGGCCGCTGCGCCAGGCAGGTGTAGCGGCCGTGCAGGATCAGCCAGTGGTGCGCCTTGGGCAGCCAGGCCTCGGGCACGACCTTGTGCAGCTGCGTCTCCACCTTGTCCGGCGTGGCGGCGTTGGCCAAACCCAGCCGGTGCGAGACGCGGAACACATGGGTGTCCACCGCGATGGCCGGCTCGATCCCCAGTTCGTTCAGCACCACGCTGGCGGTCTTGCGCCCCACGCCTGGCAGGGCCTGAAGATCAGCCCGGTTCAGGGGCACTTCCCCGCCGTGCTGCTCGACCAGCATCCGCGCGGCGGCGATGACATTCCTCGCCTTGGTGCGATAGAGGCCGATGGAGGCGATCAGCGGGATCAGCCCCTCTTCACCCAGGGCCAGCATCTTCTGCGGCGTGTCGGCGATCGCGAACAGGGCCTTGGTCGCCTTGTTGACCCCCACGTCGGTCGCCTGAGCCGACAGGGCGACCGCCACCACCAGGGTATAGGGATTGACGAAGTCCAGCTCGGTCTTCGGGTCGGGCATGACCCCGGACAGGCGGACGAAGATTTCCTCGACCCGGTCCTCGTCGGGCGGCCAGCCGATCACGGCCCCGACCGGCGCCTTTTTCGGCGCGCGCGACCGCTTGCCCTTGGGTGCAGGCAGGGCGGCGCGGACAGCCTTGGACGGGGCGCGTGGGCGAACGGTCATGTCCTCGCTTCGCCTTCCCCGTGCGCGGCGTCAACCGGGCGGAATCGACACAGTGCGACGAATTCGCGCAGGCGCCTCTTGTATTTTAGACGGCTCCGTCCATTTTACCCGCCGAAATCGAAGCGAGCTGTCTCCCCATGGCCCTCCCCGCCAATCTGAAGAAACGCCTGCCCCTGATCGTCGGCGGCGTCGTCGGCCTCGCCCTGATCGCCGGCGGCGTGGTCTGGTGGCAGGGCAAGCAGCGCTGGGAGGCGACCGACAACGCCTTCGTCCAGGCCGACACCGTAGCTGTCAGTCCCCGTATCAACGGCGAGGTGATCGAAGTCCTGGTCAAGGACAACCAGCGCGTCGAGGCCGGGCAGATCCTGGCCCGACTGGACGACGCCGACGCCCGGACCGCCCTGGCCCAGGCTCAGGCCAATCTGGCCGCCCTGACCGCCGCCGTGGCCAATGTCGACGCCCGCGCCGAGCAGGAACAGGCCAATATCGCCGCCCGCGCCGCCGCCGTGACCCAGGCCCAGGCCCAGGCCGGCCTCGCCCGCGCCGAAGTCGATCGCTACGGCAAGCTGGCCGCCGAGGGCTGGGTGTCGCAGCAACGCATCGAGACCCAGCGCGCCACGGCCGAAACCGCCCGCGCCTCGGTCGCCCAGGCCCAGGCCGCCCTGACCGCCGAGCAACGCACGGCCGCCGTCCTCGGCTCGACCCGCAGCCAGAGCGTCGCCGCCGTCGAGCAGGCCAAAGCCCTGGTCGATCAGGCCCAGCTGACCCTGGACCGCACCGTCATCCGCGCGCCCGTCGCCGGGGTCGTCGGCGCCCGCGGCGTCCGCGTCGGCCAGGTGGTTCAGGCCGGCGGACAGATGATGTCCATCGTGCCCCTGCAGGACACCTATGTGGTCGCCAACTTCAAGGAGACCCAGGTCGGCCGGATGCGTCTGGGCCAGACCGTCGAAATCAAGGCCGACGCCTTCCCCGGTCAGGCCCTGGAAGGCCGCATCGACAGCTTCGCCCCGGCCACGGGCTCGGAGTTCGCCCTGATCCCCGTCGAGAACGCCACCGGCAACTTCACCAAGATCACCCAGCGCGTTCCCGTCCGCATCGTCGTCGAGCGTCGCGCCTCGGGCGAGCCCGTCGCCCTGCGTCCCGGCCTGTCGGTCGAGGTCAAGGTGGACCTGAAGAGCCAGGGCGGCGCCGCCTTCGCCGACGCCCATCTGGGCGCGGTCCAGGCGGCCTCGCTGGACACGGCCCGGTGACCGACGCCGTCGCTCCGGCGAGCTCCCCGGAGGCCAGGCCCGAGATCAACTGGACCGTCCTTCTGCTCGGCTTCGCCGGCATGGTCATCGGCCAGTTCATGGCCATTCTGGACATCCAGATCGTCGCCGCCTCCCTGCCCCAGATCCAGGCCGGGGTCGGCGCCTCGGCCGATGAGATCAGCTGGATCCAGACCGCCTATCTGATCCCCGAGGTCGTGATGATCCCCCTGTCGGGATACCTGTCGCGCCTGTGGGGCACGCAGAAGGTCTTCCTCATCTCCTGTACCGGCTTTCTGGTGATGAGCGTGGCCGTGGGCCTGTCGTCGTCCATCGAGATGATGATCTTCTTCCGCGCGCTGCAGGGCTTCGTCGGCGGGGCCATGATCCCCACCGTCTTCGCCGTGGCCTTCACCGCCTTCCCGCCCGAGAAACGCGTCACCGCCAGCGTCATCATGGGCCTGATCGTGACCCTGGCCCCCACGGTCGGCCCTACGCTCGGCGGTCACCTGACGGAATGGCTCAGCTGGCGCTGGCTCTTCTTCATCAACGTCTTCCCCGGCATGGTGGTCCTCTTCCTGGTCGGGCGTTACGCCCATTTCGACAAGGGGGACCCCAGCCTGGCCAAGGGTTTCGACTGGTGGGGCCTGATGCTGATGGCCGCCTTCCTGATGAGCCTGCAGTTCGTGCTCGAGGAAGGCGCCAAGGAAGACTGGTTCGCCGACGACATGATCCTGCTGCTCAGCGTCGTCGCCGCTGTCTGTGGTCCGGCCTTCATCTGGCGCTCGCTCAGCTACCGCAACCCGATCGTGGAACTGCGCGCCTTCGGCAACCGCAACTTCGTGGTGGGGGTGCTGATGACCTTCATCGTCGGGGCGGCCCTGTTCGGCGGCACCTTCCTTCTGCCCCTCTTCCTCGGCCGGGTCCGGGACTATTCGGCGGCCGAGGTCGGCACCACCATGATCGTTTCGGGCCTGGCCATGTTTGCCATGGGGCCGATCGCCGGCCGGCTGGTGCGGGCGGTGGACGCGCGCATCCTGATGTTCGTCGGCTTCATGATGGCGGCCTGGGGCATGTGGGACGCCCACGCCGTCACGGCCGAATGGGGCTTCTGGCAGTTCGCCGGGGTCCAGGCCATGCGCGGCGCAGGCGTCATGATCGCCATGATCGCCTCGCAACAGGTGACCATGGCCACCCTGCCGCCGCACATGGTCAAGAACGCCTCCGGGCTGGTGAACCTGTCGCGCAATGTCGGCGGCGCCTTCGGCCTGGCGGTGCTCAACACCTCCCTGACCCAGAACACCGCCCTGCACATGGTCGAACTGACCAACGCCATCGACCAGACCAACGCCGGGGTTCGCGGCCTGATCGCAGGCATGACCCAGAGGTTCGCCGCCTCCATCGACCCGCAGGCCTCGGCGATGAAGGCGGTCTACGGCATGCTGCAAAAGCAGGCGACGACCCTGGCCTTCGGTGACGCCTTCGCCCTTCTGGCGATCGGTTGCGCCTGCGCCGCCTTCCTGACCCTGCTGTCGCAACCGGCCAAGGCCGATCCGGCCGCTCCGCCTTCCGAGGTTCACTGATGCCCCGCGCGCCCGGTCAGGTCGACGAACTCAAGAGCGCGGCCATTCTTCAGGCCGCTTCCGACCTGTTCGTGGAAAAGGGCGCGGGCGCCTCGATGGCCGAGATCGCCCGCCGGGCCGGAGTGTCGAAACAGACCCTCTACAACCGCTTTCCCACCAAGACCGACATCGGCCGGGCGCTGGCGGCCCAGCGCTCGGACGTGGTCACGGCGCCCCTGACGTCAGGCGCCGCGCCGGAAGACGTCCTGACCGCCATCGCCGAAACCCTGATCAGCAAGATCTGCCATGAGGGCAAGGGCGCCTCGCTGCGCGGCGTGGCCCTGATGTCGCCCGAGGCCCCCGAACTGTCCCGCGCCATCTATGACGCCGGTCCGGGTGAGAGCGTGCGCCGCATCGCCGCCTGGCTGACCGAGCAGGACCGTATGGGCCTGCTGTCCGTCCCCGATCCCCTGTCCGCCGCCGAGATGTTCGCCGGCATGACCCTGGGGCACGGCCACCTGCGTTCGGTCCTGGCCCTGCCCCATCCCCATCAGGACAACATTCCGGCGCGCGCGCGCGAAACCGCTCGCCGCTTCATGCGCGCCTTCGCGCCCGGCTAGGCGCGTCGATGTTTGGCCCTTTGGCCGGATCGGCGTAAAGCGCCGGGGTCTGTCTGCCCCCTCGCGGAGTTCCCCATGCTGATCCACCTGTCGTCCTGGCCCGAAATCGACGCGCGCCTGAAGGACGGCGCCGCCCTGTCCAAGACGGTCATCGTGCCGATCGGCTCAAACGAGCAGCACGGCCCGACCGGCCTGTTGGGCACAGACTGGCTCTGCCCGGAAATCATCGCCCACGCCGCCGAGAAGGGCGACGAAAGCCTGATCATCGCCCCGACCTTCAACATCGGCATGGCCCAGCATCACCTGGCCTTCCCCGGCACCATCTCCTTGCGCCCCTCGACCTTCATGGCCGCCATCACCGACTGGGTGTCGTCCCTGGCCCGCCACGGCTTCGAGCGCATCTATTTCCTCAACGGCCATGGCGGCAACATCGCCACCATCGAGGCCACCTTCTCGGAAATCTACGCCGAGTGGTCCTTCGTCGAGGAACAGCCTCCGTTTGTGCTGAAGCTGCGTAACTGGTGGGACCTGCCCGGCGTGCACAAGCTGTGCGAGGAGATCTTCCCGGTCGGCCACGGCGCCCACGCCACCCCGTCCGAGATCGCCGTCACCCAGGCCGCCTATCCCGACCATATCAAGATCGCCGACTACAGCCCCAGGATCGCCCCTATGGGTCCGATCCGCGACGCGCTCGACTACCGTGCCCGCTTCCCCGACGGCCGCATCGGTTCGGACCCGGCCCAGGCCAGCCCCGAGACCGGCCAGCGCATCATCGACGCCTCGATCCCGGCGCTGATCCAGGACGTCTCGGCCTTCGCCGCCGAAGTCCTGCCCTGAGACTGAAACCGGGCCTGATCCGCTTGCCCGGCGAGCGGAACAGGCCCAGGCTCCCCGCATGACCCCCATCGATCACGCCGCCCGCACCGCCCGCGCCGGACAGGAGACCGCCGAGGCCTCGGCCCAGGTCATCGCCCGTCGCCTGGCCATCATGGGCGAAGCCCTGGCCGATCCCCTGCGGGCCGATCATGCGGAACTGGGCCGGATGGGGACGGAGAAGGTCGAGGCCTTGACGGCCTCGGCCGGAGCGGTCGCTTCGGGCGCCCTCGATCTGGCCGATCAGGGCCGCCGCATCGCCGACCGCGAGGGTCTGGAAGCCTCGGCCCACCTGGCGCGGCTGTCGAAAGCGGACAGTCTGGCCGGGGCGGCGGCGCTCCAGGCCGCCTGGGGCGTGGGCCTCTGGTCCCGCGCCCTGTCCGACAGCTGGAACCTGGGAAACACCATGCTGAAGCTGCAGGCCGAGGCCCTGTCGCCGATCCACGCCGCCGCCGTGGCCAACGCCAAACGTCTCAGGAAATAGCCTCGCTCGCGCGGCCGTGATGGAACGCCCGCTTCTGTCCGGGATTGCCCTGTCTCCACCTGAGCGAAGGAGCCCGGCATGGCCGAGAAAGATCCCAAGACGCCCTACCCCGGCATGATGGGCGACGGGACCGAGGAACAGAACCTCAACCAGCCCGGCGATCCGTCCAAGCGGATCACCGAGGAAGAGGTCGATGAGGCCTTCACCAAGGACCCGAAGATCGTCCCGAAGGAATAGCCGTCTCTAAGCTGTGCGGATGATCCCGCCCCTGGCCTCCACGGGCCAGGGCGTCAGCTTGCCGCCCGCGCACGGCCCGCCGACGCAGGCGCCCGACAGCGGCTCGAACACCGCCCCGTGCCAGCCGCACATGATCAGCGATCCATCCGGCGTCAGATAGCGATCCAGCTCCATGGCGATGGGAAAGCCAGCGTGCGGGCAGCGATCGACCCAGCCGGCGACCACGCCGTCCTTCCTGACCACGAAGCCGTGGAAGAAGGCTTCGCCGATCTGCAGCACGAAGCCGCGCGAGCCGGGGTCGGCGATGTCCGCCTCCGCACACAGAGGCACGTTGGGCGGCGTCTTCCAGACGCGCTTGCGCTCTTCCGGCGCAGCTTCAGCGGTATCGGCCACTATTCGCGTTCGGGCTTGAGCGGCCGGGTCAGCAGGGCCTCGATGGCGGCGTCCACCGTGGTCTCGCCCGCCAGGACGGCGGCGACGGCCTCGCAGATCGGGGTCTCGACGCCCAGCTTGCGGGTCAGCTCGCGCACGGCGGGCGCACTCTCATAGCCCTCGGCCACAGAACGCTTGCCGGCCAGGGCCTGCTCGACGCTCATGCCCTGACCCAGGGCCAGGCCCAGGCTCATGTTGCGCGACTGCGGGCTGGAGCAGGTCAGAACCAGATCGCCCAGACCGCACAGGCCGGCGACCGTCTCAGCCTTGCCGCCCAGGGCCTGAGCCACCCGGACGATCTCGGCGAAGCCGCGGGTGATGACGGCGGCGTGGGCGCTGCGGCCCAGTTCGCGACCCTCGACGATGCCGCAGGCGATGGCCAGAACGTTCTTCAAGGCCCCGCCCGTCTCGGCCCCGATGAGATCGTCGGCCAGGTAGGGACGGAAGACCGGCCCCGACAGGGCAGTGGCCAGGGCGACCGCCATGTCCTCGTCCTCACAGGCCACGGTCACCGCGCTGGGCAGGCCGCGCGCCACCTCGGCGGCGAAGCTGGGACCCGACAGGACGGCGGGGGTCGCCGACGGAATGGTCTCGGCCAGGACCTCGGTCATCAGCTTCAGCGAGCCGCGCTCAATGCCCTTGGCGCACAGGACGATGGGCAGGCCGGGCCGGGCGTAGGGGGCGAAAGCGGTCAGCGTCGCCCGCATGTGCTGGGCCGGGGGCACCGCCAGGATCAGGTCGCAGTCGGCCAGATCGGCCAGGTCCGGGGTGACGTTGATCGCCGCGTCCAGCTCGATCCCCGGCAGGAAGGCGTCGTTCATCCGCCGGCTGCGGATGCTCTCGATCACCTCAGGCTCGCGCGCCTGCAGGACGACCGCGAGGCCCGCCGCCGCCGCGCTCTGCGCCAGGGCCGTACCCCATGCGCCGCCGCCAATCACACCTGCCGTATGAAATTCCATGTCTTCTCCGGTCCCCCGACCACCGCCCGAACCCCGGCCGATCAAGCCTTGGCGCCCTTGCGGCCCGTTTTCTTGTGCACAGGATCGGCGTTCGCGCGCGCCTCGTCCAGAGGCCATCGCGGCCGGGCCGCGACATCAATGTCCGAGGTCAGGCCTTTTTCCAGTCGTTCCGCCCCCGCCAGGGCGATCATGGCGGCGTTGTCGGTGCAATAGACCATGGGCGGCGCCAGGAAGCCGAAGCCGTGCTTCGTCGCCAGATCCTCCAGCGTGCGCCGGATCGTCTTGTTGGCGGCCACGCCCCCGGCCACCACGAAATGCAACGCCTCATGCTGCTCAGCATAGGCCAGCATGGCCCGTTCGGTCCGCTCCGACAGCTGGCGCGCGATCGCCTTCTGCACTGCATCGGCCAGATCAGCCCGATCCTGCTCGCTCTCGCAGGTCTGGGCCAGCCGCGAGGCCGCCGTCTTCAGACCCGAGAAGGAGAAGTCGCAGTCCTTGCGCCCCAACAGGGCCCTTGGCAGCTCGAACCGCGACCCGTCGCCGCCATTCTCTCGACTTTGGGCCGCCAGCCTCTCCAACGCCGGCCCGCCCGGATAGCCCAGCCCCATGGCCTTGGCGATCTTGTCGAAGGCCTCGCCCGCCGCGTCGTCGATGGTGGTGCCCAGACGGCTCATGTCGCCGATGCCGCGCACCTCCAGCAGCTGGCAGTGCCCGCCCGAGACCAGCAGCAGCAGGAAGGGATAACGCGTCTCCGCCCCCAGCCGCGCCGACACGGCATGGCCCTCCAGATGGTTGACCGCGATCAGCGGCAGGCCGCGCGCCAGGGCCACGGCCTTGCCATAGCTCAGCCCCACCATGACCCCGCCGACCAGACCCGGCCCGGCCGTCGCCGCCACCCCGTCCAGGGCGGCGTAGTCGATGCCGGCCTCGGCCATGGCCCGGCGGGCGACGCCGTCAATCATCTCGACATGGCTGCGGGCGGCGATTTCCGGCACCACCCCGCCGAATGCGGCGTGCTCGTCGATCTGGCTGTGAATGACGCTGGACAGGACCTCGGCCCCGGCCGCCGACAGCCGAACCACCGAGGCGGCGGTCTCGTCGCAGCTGGTCTCCAGACCCAGCACGGTCAATCCGTCCGACCCGCGTTCGGTTGCCCCGTCCGTCGCCCTGCTATAGTCCGCGTCCATCTTCATTGGGCGGAGTTAGCGACCCGCCCCCTCTTTCGCAACGGCGCCTCGACGTGACTGAACCCCTCCTTCGCATCGGCACCCGCCGCTCCAAGCTGGCCCTGGCCCAGTCCGGCATGATGCAGCGCGCCATCGGCCGCGCCCTGGGCGTGGCCGAGGCCGACATCGAAGCCCTGGTCCCCCTGGTCGAGATCGTCACCACCGGCGACCGCATCCAGGACCGCCGCCTGCTGGAAGTCGGCGGCAAGGCCCTCTTCACCAAGGAGATCGAGGAGGCCCTGCTCGACGGCCGCGTCGACGTCGCCATCCACTCGATGAAGGACGTTCCCGCCGAACAGCCAGACGGTCTGGCCATCGCCGCCGTGCCTGAACGCGAGGACGCCCGCGACGGCTTCATCAGCGAACATTTCGCCACCTTCGCCGACCTGCCGCACGGCGCCCGCCTCGGCACCGCCTCGCTGCGGCGTCAGGCCCAGGCTCTGGCCCTGCGTCCCGACCTGCAGATCGAGATGCTGCGCGGCAATGTCGACACCCGGCTGAAGCGGCTCAAGCACGGCGATTTCGACGCCATCCTTCTGGCCTGCTCGGGCCTGAACCGGCTCGGCTTCTCCGAGGTCATCCGCGAGCGCCTGTCGCTCGACGTCTTCCTGCCCGCCCCGGGCCAGGGCGCCCTGGCCATCCAGACGCGCGCGAACGACGCAGACGCCGCCTGGACCCGCCTCCTCAACCACGACCTGACGGCCCTGACCGTCGCCGCCGAACGCGGGGCCATGGCCGCGCTGGAAGGGTCCTGCCGCACCGCCATCGGCGCCCACGCCGTGATCGAGGGCGACGTCCTGCGCCTGACCACGGAAATGCTCAGCCCCGACGGCTCTGCCCGCTGGCGCCGCGTCGGCGAAATCTCCGGGGTTTCAGCTGCGACCGCCCTCGACCACGCCCGCTCGCTCGGCCTGCGGCTCGGGGCCGAGGTCCACGCCGAGGCCGGCGACCAGAAGATCGACCTCTAGGCCATGCGGCCGATCCGCCGCGTCTGGATCACCCGCGCCCAGCCCGGCGCCGCGCGCACCGCCGCCCGGCTGACGGCGCGGGGCTTCACGCCTGTCGTCGTTCCCTTGCTCACGATCCGCCCCCTGCCCGACGCCCTCAAGACCGCGCCCGACTTCGCCACGGTCAACGCCCTCGCCTTCACCAGCCCCAACGGCGTCGAGGCCTTCGCGGCCCTGACGCCCGCCTTGCGCGACCGCCCCGTCTTCGCCGTCGGCGACGCCACCGCCGAAGCCGCCCGCGACGCGGGCTTCGCGAACGCCCGCTCGGCCGCCGGCGACATCCACGCCCTAGCGCGCCTCATCGCCGCCACGTCCATCAAGGGGCTCATCCTCGCCCCTGGCGCCCGCGAGCCCGCCGGCGACCTGCCCGCCCTCCTGCCCGCCTGCCAAATCCAGCGTCTGCCGGTCTACGCCGCCGAGGAAACCGGCGCCGTCCCGCCCGCAGACTTCGACGCGGTTCTGCTCCACTCCCCCCGCGCGGCCCGCGCGCTCGCGGCCTGTCTGGACCCCGACGCCGCGCGAAACCGCCTCGTCGTCTGCATCTCCCCCGCCGCCGCCGTCCCGCTCCAGGGCCTCAGCTTCACCGAAATCCGCACCGCCGACGCCCCGGATGAAAACTCCATGCTGACAGCGCTTGGCAAGTCCGCCGGACCCGTATAAAGACCCGACCTCGCGCGGCCCTCCGACACTGGTCAGGCCGCCGACCGGAGCCGCTTTAGCTCAGCCGGTAGAGCACATCATTCGTAATGATGGGGTCAGGTGTTCGAGTCACCTAAGCGGCACCACTTCCTTCCAGCACATTGAAATCAGAAGAAACCGGTCCGGCCGCCCGTCTGTTCGCGCGCGGACCTCTTGCCTGTGCGCACCTGTGATTCCGCGCCATGCTTCGGTCATCCCTTGAACGTATAAGCATATCTTTATATGTCTGTCGGCCTCACCGTCTTGCAGGAGCCTGCCTTGGCCCGTTCGTCCTTCCTCTTCACCTCCGAGAGCGTTTCGGAAGGCCACCCCGACAAGGTCGCGGACCAGATTTCCGACTCCATCGTCGACCTGTTCCTGTCCAAGGACCCCGAGGCGCGCGTGGCGTGCGAGACCTTGACGACGACCAACCTGGTGGTCCTGGCCGGTGAAATCCGCGGCAAGGGCATCATGGACACCGAGGGCGCTTGGGCTCCCGGCGTCGAGCAGGAGATCGAAGACACGGTGCGCGGCGTGGTCCGCGACATCGGCTATGAGCAGGACGGTTTCCACTGGAAGACCTTCCGCTTCGAGAACAACCTGCACCCGCAATCGGCCCACATCGCCCAGGGCGTCGACGCCGCCGAGGACAAGGACGAGGGCGCGGGCGACCAGGGCATCATGTTCGGCTACGCCTCGAACGAGACGCCCGAGCTGATGCCGGCCACCCTGCAATACAGCCACAACATCCTGAAGACCCTGGCCGACGCCCGTCACGCAGGGATCGAGCCGGGCCTGGAGCCCGACGCCAAGAGCCAGGTCACGCTTTATTACGAGAACGGCCGCCCGACACGCGCGACCTCGATCGTCGTCTCGACCCAGCACAAGGCCAATCTGAGCCAGTCGCAAGTCGCGGCCATCGTCAAACCCTATGTCGAGAAGGTGCTGCCCGAAGGCTTCATCACCGACGAGACCGAGTGGCACATCAACCCGACCGGCACGTTCGTCATCGGCGGGCCGGACGGCGACGCCGGCCTGACCGGGCGCAAGATCATCGTCGACACCTACGGCGGCGCGGCCCCGCACGGCGGCGGCGCCTTCTCGGGCAAGGACCCGACCAAGGTCGACCGTTCAGCCGCCTACGCCTGCCGCTACCTGGCCAAGAACGTGGTCGCCGCCGGCCTGGCCGACCGCTGCACCATCCAGATCAGCTACGCCATCGGCGTGTCCAAGCCCCTGTCGGTCCACGTCGACCTGCACGGCACGGGCAAGATCGACGAGGCCGTGCTGGAAGCCGAACTGCCCAAGCTGATCGGCGGCGCCTCGCCGCGCGCCATCCGCGAGCACCTGGGCCTGAACAAGCCCATCTATCGCCGCAGCGCCGCCTATGGCCACTTCGGCCGCGCCCCCGACGCCGACGGCGGCTTCAGCTGGGAAAAGACCGATCTGGTCGACAGGCTGAAGGCCCTCGTCTGAGGCCTGTGATCGCCTGAACAATGAAGGGCGTCGCGGCTTCGGTCGCGGCGCCTTTTTCACATCGGCGTCTCACGACACAATCATGCCCTTGCATCACAGGGCGTCTGGTCCTTTAAGCGCGCCAGACACGCCTCCCCGCGGCCCGAAAGGATTTTTCGACCCATGACCTCGCCCGCCCCCCAAGAACGGCCCATCAAGAAAGTCGTCCTCGCCTATTCGGGCGGGCTGGACACGTCGATCATCCTGAAGTGGCTGCAGGAGGAATACGGCGCGGAGGTCATCACCTTCACCGCCGACCTGGGCCAGGGCGAAGAGCTGGCCCCCGCCAAGGAAAAGGCGCTGAAGCTGGGCATCAAGCCGGAGAACATCTTCATCGACGACCTGCGCGAAGAGTTCGTGCGCGACTTCGTCTTCCCCATGTTCCGCGCCAACGCCCTGTATGAAGGCCAGTATCTGCTCGGCACCTCGATCGCGCGTCCGCTGATCGCCAAGCGCCAGATCGAGATCGCCCGCCAGCTGGGCGCCGACGCCGTCTGCCACGGCGCCACCGGCAAGGGCAACGATCAGGTCCGCTTCGAGCTGGGCTATTACGCCCTGAACCCGGACATCCACGTCATCGCCCCGTGGCGCGAGTGGGAGTTCCGTTCGCGCGAGGCCCTGCTGGACTTCGCCGAGAAGCACCAGATCCCGATCGCCAAGGACAAGCGCGGCGAGGCCCCCTTCTCGGTCGACGCCAACCTTCTGCACTCCTCGTCCGAGGGCAAGGTGCTGGAAGACCCCGCCGTCGAGGCCCCCGAGTTCGTGCACCAGCGCACCATCTCGCCGGAAGCCGCCCCGGACGTCGCCACGGTCATCGAAATCGGCTTTGAAATGGGCGACGCCGTCTCGATCAACGGCGAGGCCATGAGCCCCGCGACCATCCTGACCGCCCTGAACCAGTACGGCCACGACAACGGCATCGGTCGTCTGGACCTGGTCGAAAACCGCTTCGTCGGCATGAAGTCGCGCGGCGTCTACGAGACCCCCGGCGGCACCATCCTGCTGGCCGCCCACCGCGGCATCGAGTCCATCACCCTGGACCGCGGCGCCATGCACCTGAAGGACGAACTGGCGGTCAAATACGCCCACCTCGTCTACAACGGCTTCTGGTTCTCGCCCGAGCGCGAGATGCTGCAGGCCGCCGTCGACAAGAGCCAGGAGAAGGTCTCGGGCGTGGTCCGCGTCAAGCTCTACAAGGGCAACGCCACGGTCATCGGCCGCGAAAGCCCCTACAGCCTCTATGATCAGGACCTCGTCACCTTCGAGGAAGGCGTCCAGGCCTATGACCACAAGGACGCCGCCGGCTTCATCAAGCTGAACGCCCTGCGCCTGCGCGTCCTGGCCAAGCGCGACGCCCGCACCAAGGGCTAAGGCCCAAAAGACCAATGCCTAGGGCCGGGCGATCCTCAGGATCGCCCGGCTGCGGTCGTCCGTGACCCAGATCGACCCGTCGGCGGCCACCGCCATGACCACCGGCGAGCCGCGCGGCTGACGCCCCGCCACGCGGTCCCAGCCCGGCGTCAGAACCTTGCCCTTCACGCTCGGCGCCCCCGCCGGATAGGCCAGCGACCCGCGCGGATAGACGGCGTAGCGCCCGCCTACGTCGGTCAGCGGAACCCCCCGCTCATCTGTCTCCACCGCCGTGATCCGACCCGCCGTGCGGCGATAGCCGTGCCAGGTCATCAGCAGCCGCCCGCGCAGTTCCGGGAACATCGCCCCCTCGTAATAGATCATGTCCAGCGGCGCCGCGTGCGGCGGCAGCAGGGCGACCGGCCGATCCCGCTCTCCACACCGCGCCTGACGTGCGGGCCAACCGGGCAGAGGCGTCTGCAAGTCCACGCAATAGGGCCAGCCGTAATGGCCGCCCTGTCGCAGCACATTGACCTCGTCGAACGGATGCTCAGGCGTGGTCAGATCGACCGAGTTCTCGGCCTGCAACACCGTCCCCGACGGATGCCGCACCAGGGCGATGGAGTTGCGCAGACCACTGGCGAAAACCGTGCTGTCCTCGGCCCAACGGCCATTGCCCAGATAGGCGTGACGCCGCACCTGGGCCGTCGCCGCGTCCTCGACGCAGGCGCCGCGCGCGTCGGTCTTGGGCTTGCCCGCCGCGTCCAGACAGCGGTCGCTCGGCGCCCCGACATTGACCAGCAGGTCGCCGTTCCCGTCGAAGACGAAGCTCGACAGCGGATGGCGATTGTCGTGCAGCCGGTTGTCCGGCAGGTCGCCGATCACGGTTCGCACGCTGGCCGCCGGATCGGCCGCCTCGGGGTCCAGCGTCAGGATGCGGTTCATCTCGGACACATAGATCCGCCCGTCCGGCCCGCGCGCCACGGTGTGCGGCATCGACAGTCCGCCCGCCAGCCGCCGCCAGCGCGCCGCGCCATCCGCCGCGAACCACAGCCGCCACACCGCGCCCCGGCCCGCCTCCCAGCCGCCCAGGTCCGTCACCAGCCAAGCGCCATCGGCCAGTTGCATCAGTCCGCGCGGCATCCGCGGCCCCTCGGCCCCCGCCCCCTGCCAGACCAGACCCAGACACAGCCCCGGCGCCATGCGCACCGTGGTCGCGGGTTCGCCGTCGCAATCACCGCTGATCGCATAGGTGCGGGCGCTCGCTTGCGCCTGGGCCTCGTTCAGCGATCCGGTCGTGAAAGACGCCAGCACGGCGAGTGAGAGCAGGGCAGGTTTCATGCACACATGCTGACGCTTGCGCTCATCGCATGGCAAGGCCAACTTGCATTCTCGCTCGGTCGTCCCGACCAGCGCGCCCTACATCGGACGCCCCGTTCGTTCCTGCCGGAGTTCCTCCATGTCCCGCCTGACACTCGCCGCCGCCGTCGCGGCCTTCGCCGTGTGCGCCGCGCCCGCCGTCGCCCAGCAAGCCGCCGCCCCGGCGCCGAGCTCGGCCGCCCCCGCCAAGTCGGCCGAAGAAGTCGCCTTCGAGGCCAGGGGCCAGGCCTTCCAGGCCGAAGCCGCGCGCATGGGCAGCGAACTATCGGTCGTGATGGACGACGCCAGCCTCGACGCGGCGACCAAGAAGACGCGCACCGACGCCATCCTGAACCAGTACGAACCGCGCTTCTCGGCCTTCGCCGACGAAATGGCCGCCTTCCTGCGCCTCATGGCCGAGAAACCCGAGCACGCCGCCGACAAGACCCAGATCCTCGCCGCCGCCGAAGCCGCCCCGGCTCAGGTCCGCAATGTGCCGAGCCAGATCCGCTCCAGCATCGCCCAGGCCCTGGCGGCGCCCGCCGCTCCGGCTGCGCCCGCCGGTCAGAACTGACCCGGAATCGCAGCAGGGCGGGCCGTTCGCCTTACCGCGATTTCACTTGAGATCGAGCCTCCTTCGGCGGACCTTGCAGCGTCCGCCGAAGGAGATCCGAAATGATCCGCGCCCTGTCGCTCGTCGCCGCCCTTGCCCTGCTGCCCGTTTCCGCCGCCGTGGCCCAGGACCAGAAGACCCAGGCCGAGATCCAGCTGGAAACGGCCGCCGCCGCCTTCGAAAAGAAGATGGAGGAGTTCGGCGAACGCGCCGAGGCCATCCAGGACGACGACACCCTCGACGAAACCGTCAAGGGCTTGAGGGTCGCCGCCCTTTGGTCGGAGTATCAGCCTCACGTCACGGCCTTCACCAGCCTGGCGACGCAGCAGGCCGGCGAAATCGCTCAACAGGCCCTGGCCGCGATCGACATCGACGCCGTGGTCGCCGAGGCCCTGGCCGGCGTCGAACCCATGGTGCAGGGGCTGGCGACAAACGGCGCCTGGGCCCAGGCCGATCCTGACCAGATGGTCACCTATGGTCTGATGGCCGACTACGCCGTCGGCCAGACCGAGGAGGCCATGGCGGAAGTCGAGGCGGCCTTCACGGCCCCGCCGGCCCCGCCGGCGCCCCCGGCCAAACCCGCCAAGACCTGAACTCGACACCCGACCGCGCTTGACCTGACCAATCGCGCGCCGGAAAGGGTCTTATGGCCGCGCTTCCCGTCGATCCGCATCTTTACGCCGCCTTCCTGGGCGTCATGGCCGTCATGGCGATCACGCCGGGCCCCGCCAACCTGTTCGCCGTGGCGACCGGCATGGAAAAGGGCCGCGCCTCGGCCCTGATCGGCGTGGTCGGCATGAACGCCGCCACCCTGGTCTGGTTCGGCGCCGCCGCCCTGGGCCTCGGCGCCCTGGTCGCCGCCTTCCCCCAGGTCTTCCGCATCATCGCCGTCCTCGGCGCCCTCTATGTCGCCTGGCTGGGCGTCAAGGCCTTGCACGGGGCCTTCGCTACGGCGGCCGAGCCCGACCATGTCGAGGTCAGGCGCGGCCGCAGCGCCCTGATCGACGGCTTCACGGTCCAGATCGCCAACCCCAAGGCCATCCTCTTCTTCACCGCCGTCCTGCCGCCCTTTCTCGACGTCAACCGCCCGGTCGCGCCCCAGCTGGCCCTGTTCGCCCTGGCCACCATCGGCATGGACGTCCTGTCGATGAGCGCCTACGGCCTTGGCGGCGCCGCCCTGGCGAACCGGATGAACCAGCCCCGCTTCAAGCGCGGTTTCGGGATCTTTGTCGGCGGTCTGCTGATCCTTGCAGCCGTCCTGATCATCACCAGATTGCACGGATAGGCGTCTGTGTCGCAGACTCAGGAACTTGGCTGTTCACCTGTCGTTCAGCAGCACGGTCGTTCAGTGAAGGTTCAAGGAGACGTTCCCATGAGAAATCTTCGTAAGACGTCGGTTCTGGTCGCCCTCGCCGGCGCCCTGGCCCTGGGCGCCTGCGCCACCGCCACCCCCTATCAGCCGGCGGGCCTGAACGGCCAACGCGGCGGCTATGCCGAACAGCGTCTGGAAGCCAACCGCTACGCCGTCAGCTTCTCGGGCAACTCCGTCACCTCGCGCGATCAGGTCGAGATGTCGCTGCTGCTGCGCTCGGCCGAATTGACGGTCGAGAACGGCTACGACTGGTTCGCCACCGTGACCCGCGCCACCGACCGCGACACCCGCTTCTATTCGACGCCCGATCCCTTCTACTACGACCGCTATGGCCCCTACTGGGGTCCGTCGTGGCGCTTCTACCAACGCGGCTACTGGAGCACCTGGGACCCCTACTGGGGTCGTGACCGCGACATCCGTCAGGTGGACCGCTACGAGGCCACGGCCGAGATCGTCATGGGCCGCGGTCCCAAGCCCGCCGGCGATCTCAACGCCTTCGACGCCCGCGAGGTCATCAACAACCTCGGCCCGCGCGTGCTGCGGCCGGCGTCCAGGTAAGAGGGCGCTATCGCTCGCGACACGGTCGCTCGCTGCTTGAGCGCATTTTGGTGCGCTAACGGCCTCCGGCCTGCTTGAGCGCCGAACTAGAAACGCCCGCCTCAGCGATGAGGCGGGCGTTCCTGTCTGTGATTTCGGCCTCAAGTCGCGCGAAGCGCAATAGGCCCCCTCAAGAAAGACCCTCGGGTCGGCTCTAACCGACCCGAGGCGTCTTCAATCTCCGCTTGTTGGCGTGGGTGGCCGGCGCCGAGCCTAGGGCCTCCGGCACCTCGCCCTTGAAGTAGAAGCGCTGCCAGGCCTCCTTGGCCGCATCGGGATCGCCCGAGGCCAGACGGCTGTTGAAGTCGGTGCGCGCCCGGTTCCAGGCGTCGAACTGCCCTCTCATGCCGGGGTTGGACTCCAGCGAGCGGATCACCGGCTCGAAGCCTTCCACCTTGCGATGCTCGATCGGCAGGATGAAGCAGAAGGGCTCGCCCTTCTCGAACCGCACCTTGCCCGGCCGGGTGAAGATCCAGTTCATGGTGAAGGGGAAGGGCAGCCAGTCGGTCTCGATCAGACCGGTCAGCGGCTGGATGCCGTCCTTGACGTGGTTGGGCGAACCCTGCGCCAGCATGCCCCAGCCCGGCGGCGTCCGGAACAGGTACTGCGGGTGCATGGTCAGGACCCCGCGCGAGAAGTGCGAGCTGACGAAGTGATCCAGTTCCGGCTGATGCCGGTCCGGCGTGATCTTGATGTCCGACTGGGCCGGGCCGCCGTTCCATTCCGCCGTGAAGCCGAACGGGCACAGGATCTCCCAGCCCGTGGTGTTGGCCATGTTCAGCGGCAGGCAGCGATAGGGGTGCCGGCTGGCGAAGGCGTCCATCCAGTTGCGCGACTGGCGGCCCGGCACCAGGTCGCACGGCCGGGCGGTCATCGGATAGCATTCCAGTTCCAAGACGCGGGCTCCCAAACAGGCTAACGATTGTCTTCTCCTCCCCTATCGCCCCCGCCGCCCGCCCGACAAGACCGAGATGACCGACACCGCCGCCGAACCGCCAGTCCCCGAGTCTGTTCCCGCCTACGACCGCGCCCGCCTCCTGGCCTGGATGGCCGACAACGGCGTGGCCCAAACCACCCATGACCACCCCGCCGTCTTCCGCGTCGAGGAAGGTCTGGAGCTCAAGGCCGACATGCCCGGCCTCCACACCAAGAACCTGTTTCTCAAGGACAAGAAGGGCCGGCTTTGGCTGATCTCGGCGGCCCAGGACACGGTCATCGACCTGAAGCGGGCGCACCGCGCCATGGGTTCGGATCGCCTGTCCTTCGGCAACGAGACCCTGATGTGGGAGACCCTCGGCGTCCGCCCCGGCTCGGTCACCGCCCTGGGCCTGATCAATGACACGGATCGCCGCGTGACCTTTGTGCTGGATCAGCGCCTGTGGGAAGCGGACGTGGTCAACTTCCACCCCCTGACCAACACGGCCACCACCGCCCTCGATCAGGCGGACTTCCGCCGTGTGCTGACCCTGATGAGCCGTGAGCCGCTCGTGGTCGACTTCAACGCCCTGGACTGAGCTGAGACACCGGTTCTCAAGCTCGTCTGCCGCGACTAGTTCGGGTCGCGGAGGCCAAGTTCATGTTTGGCGAGTGAGGATACTAAGCAACTGTTCGAGCGTGCTTAATTCGCAGCATCCACAGCATCCCCCACCGAATTGAGAACAAAGAGCGAAGATCAAGTCTTTACGTGCGATTAGCCATGTGCGCCCATGCATATAGTCGAGCGCGAATCCAACACACTACATCTAGTGTTCCGATCCGCTCTTGATCGCACCGACGAAAAAGCCGCCGGGACGGCAATCCCGACGGCCTCAGCTTCGAAGGTGTTCCCGGATTGGCGGGGCCTGTCTAAGCGCTCACCGTGAATTCTTCCACGGGCTAACGGTCTCGTCAATCCATCACTTTTAGGCCTGCACTCCAGGCAGAAAGGGATGGCGATGCAATACGCTCTCCAAGTGTTTGAAACTGAAGACCACCTCCAGTTCCGTACCTTCGATGTAAACGGGGAGCCATGGTTTAGCCTCGCTGACGCGTGCAGTGCGCTCGACATCAAGAATGCGAGCGACGCCGCAGGCCGTTTAGACGAGGACGAAAAGGGGGTCGTTCAGACCGATACCCTTGGTGGAACGCAAAAGATCCGGATCATCAACGAGTCCGGCCTGTGGAACCTTGTAATGAGGTCGGACAAGCCAGAGGCCAAGCGCTTCAAGAAATGGGTGACTGGAACAGTCCTGCCCCAGATCCGCAAGACAGGCTCATTCGGCCAACAGCGCATGCCGCTCTTTCTGCAGCGCTACAGCGCAAACCATAATCGCGTTTCCGCCGGACACTTCTCCGTCATCCAAGTACTCGCCACGCACCTCTATGGCCCGCTAGAGTTTGCGGGCCATGTGATGGCGGATCGAAGTCTCGACGGAAAGGAAATGCGGCCTGAAAATAGCGTTGGCAGGCTTTTTAGCGACTGGCTCAAGCGGAACCATCCCGAAGCCAATGACCAGTTCAGCTACTATATCCACTGGACGCCTCAAGCGGAGTTTCCGGCGCGGCAGTACCCCAATTCTATGTACGGCTTGTTCGTGGAGTTCATGCAGGAGACATGGATCCCGCAATGCACCTCCTACTTCAAGGGTCGCGACCCAGGTGTCCTTCCCCATCTGCCGAAGCTGCTTCCCGCGAACGACGCTAGAGGCGGGATGATGAGGCTGCCGACCATGCGTCGTCGGAAAACTAGCAACTGAAGCCGACACGATCGGATGCCGCCTTTGGCAACCAAACACCCCGGGGAGACTTCGGTCTCCCCCACATCACCGCCTGATCCTTACACGCCTTGATCGCGATGGCTCGCGCCACCAGCCACTCCCTGGGGAAAGTCCCGTTTCCCTGAATCGTCCTGTCCAGACCGCGCGACAACCAATAATATCGCCGTTCTTCATTTCTGCGCCGGACGGCGCCGCGGGCGTTCATCGCGTCAGACCCTCGAGGGGGACGGTGCATGCGACTGTTGTGGAAAGCCCTGGCCGTGGGCGGCGCCGGTCTGGTTCTGACGGGTTCCAGCGCCCTGTCGCCCCTGCCGGCCGCGACGCCCGGCGCGCTCAATGCAATCTGCGGTCCCGCCAGCACGGGCGGCGCTCTGCTGCGCGAACTGCTGATCGCCTCGGCCGTTGCCGCGCCGGCCAGTCAGGCCCAGCCCATACCCCTCTATCCCGACCTGACGACCTCGCCGTTCCGGGCGACCACCGACGATCCCCGCGCCCAGGCCTATTTCAGCCAGGGACTGATATTCGCCTATGGCTTCAACCACGCCGGGGCGGTGCGCTCCTTCCGCGAGGCGCAAGGCCTCGATCCCGACTGCGCCGCCTGCTGGTGGGGCGAGGCCCTGTCGCTGGGGCCCAACATCAACGCCCCGATGGACGACCGCGACCGGGCCGCCGCCCTTAACGCCAGCGACCGGGCCATGGCCCTGCGCGAGCGCGCCAGTCCCCGCGAGCAGGCCCTGATCGAGGCTCTGGCCCTGCGCTATTCGCGCGATCCCGCCGCCGACCGCGCCGCGCTGGACGCCGCCTACGCCGACGCCATGCTGGCCGTCGCCCGCCGTTTTCCTGATGACGACGACATCGCCGTCCTGGCCGCCGAAGCCCTGATGGACACCACGCCATGGAACTACTGGGAGGCCGACAAGCGCACCCCCGTCGGCCGCAGCGGCGAGGCCGTGCATCTGGTCGAGGGGGTCCTGACCCGCAATCCCGGTCATGTGCAGGCCGCCCACCTCTACATCCACCTGCTGGAGGCCGCCGATCCTCAGCGCGCCGAGGCGGCCGCCGACCGCCTGGCCGCCGCCTCCACGCCCAGCGCGGGCCATCTGGTCCACATGCCGGGCCACATCTATGTGCGGCGCGGGCGCTACGCCGACTCCATCCGCCTGAACGTCGCAGCGGCGCGGGCCGACGAGGCCTTCATCCGCGACACCGGCGACGAGAGCCTGGTGCGTTACGGCTATTATCCGCACAACATCCACTTCATCGTCGCCTCGGCCCAGATGGCCGGCGACATGACCACCGCCCTGACCGAGGCGCGGCGCCTGCGCACGGTGCTGGACCCGGCCACCTCGGCCCGGATCGCCTGGATCCAGGTCATCGACGCCGCACCCTATCAGGCCCTGGCCCAGTTCGCCGAGCCGCGCGCCATCCTGTCGGCCCCGGCGCCTGACGCCCGGCTGCCCTATGCGGTCGCCATGCGCCACTACGCCCGCGCCGTCGCCTATGCGCGACTGCGCGACCAGAGGGGCTTTGACCGCGAACTGGCGGCCTTGACCGCGCTCAAGACCTCCGACGCCTTCGCCGACATGATCGCCCAGGGCGTGCCGGCGCCCGACCTGCTGACCCTCGCCGAGGCCGTGGCGCGCGGACGGCTGGCGACGGCGCGCGGCCGCCACCTCGAGGCCGCCGACCACTATCGCCGCGCCGCCGAGATCGAGGCGAGCCTGCCCTATCAGGAGCCGCCCTACTGGTATTATCCGGTCAATCAGTCGCTGGGCGCCGCCCTCTATCAGGCCGGTCGGCCCGCCGAGGCGGCCGTGGCCTTCCGCTACGCCCTGGCCCAGACGCCCAACAACGGCTGGGCCCTCTACGGCCTGGCCCGCAGCGAGGCGGCGCAAGGCCACGCCGACGAGACGGCGACGGCGGAAGCCTCCTTGCGCGCCGCCTGGCGGGGCGATCGTCGCTGGTTACGCATGGACCGGCTCTGAGGCGACCACGACCCGTTCTGGCGCAGCCGCCTGCTATCCAGATCGGGTCCGGGCGGCGGATTTCAGACGATTCAGACGAATTGGACTCCGTTTTTCGCGCGCGGACCCGTCCCCTTGCGACGAGACGCCTCATCTCCGCCACTTGGCGCTTGATGACGAGGTATCCCGACGCCATCTGATCCGTTACGATTCTTCGACCCTGATGCGGACCCGATCATGACCTTCGCCGACCCCAAGCTTTCCGATGACCTGATCAAGGACGGCACGGACGCCTCCTTCATGACCGACGTGATCGAGGCCTCGAAGCATCAGCCGGTCATCGTCGACTTCTGGGCCACCTGGTGCGGCCCTTGCCGGACCCTCGGCCCCGCTCTGGAGAAGGCCGTCCGCGGCGCCGCCGGCGCGGTGAAGATGGTCAAGATCGATGTCGACGCCAACCCGGCCTATGCGGGGCAACTCAGGGTCCAGTCGATCCCGACCGTCTACGCCTTCGTCAACGGCCAGCCCGTCGACGGCTTCCAGGGCGCCGTGCCCGACAGCCAGATCAAGGCCTTCATCGACAAGCTGACCGGCGGCGCCGGGGTCAACACCGACGTCGAACAGCTGCTGTCTCTGGGCGAGGAATCCCTGTCGCTGAACGACCTGGGCGGCGCCGCCCAGGCCTTCGCCCATGTCCTGACCATGGAGCCGGAAAACCCCAAGGCCATCGCCGGCATGGCCCGCGTCTATCTGGCCGAGGGCGACGCCGAGCAGGCGCGCCAGACCATCGCCATGGCCCCCGCCGATTCCACCGACCCCATGGTCCAGAGCGTCCGCGCCCAGCTGTCGCTGGCCGCCTCGGCCCCGACCGGCGCCGCCGCCGAACTGCAGGCCCAGATCGCCGCCGATCCCAATGATCATCAGGCCCGCTACGACCTGTCCCTGGCCCTGGCTTCGGCGGGCGACCTGAACGGCGCCGTCGATCAGCTGCTGGCCATCGTCAAGGCCGACCGCGAGTGGAACGACCAGGCGGCGCGCAAGCAGCTTCTGACCGTGTTCGAGGCGGCGGGCGCCACCAGCGAGGTGGCCCGCGACGGCCGCCGCCGCCTGTCTTCCATCCTGTTCGCCTGATCGGAGACCGGCGATGGCCCAGGGCTATATCAAGGCGATTGAACTGCCCCAGATCATCCCGGTCTTTCCCCTGCCAGGGTCGATCCTGCTGTCGCGCGGCCAGCTGCCGCTCAACGTCTTTGAGCCGCGCTATCTGAACATGGTCGACGACGCCATGGCCGGGGACCGGATCATCGGCCTGATCCAGCCCCAGACCAGCGCCCTGGAGCCCCAGCCGCCCCTGGCCCGCGTCGGCTGCGCCGGGCGGATCACCAGTTTCAACGAGACCTCGGACGGGCGTTATCTGATCACCCTGACCGGGGTCTGTCGCTTCCGCGTGACGAGCGAGCTTCAGGTCAGAACCCCCTATCGGCAGGTCCGCGCCGACTTCGCCCCGTTCGAGCCTGACCTGCGCGCGCCTGACCCCGCCGCCGACTTCGACCGCGACAGCTTCCTCGACGCCCTGCGCCCCTATCTGGAACACCGGGGTCTGAACGTGGACTGGGACACCGCCGAGGCCGCGCCGCAAGAAGCCTTGATCAACAGCCTGGCCATGGCCCTGCCGTTCGAGCCGCCCGAGAAGCAGGCCCTGCTGGAGGCCGAGACCCTGGACGCCCGCGCCGAAGCCCTCACCGCCCTCCTGCGCATCGACGCCGCCAGCGACGGCGACGACGACAACCCGGCGATGCAGTGAGTTGGCGCTGCTCCGACCTGACGCTATGAACCGCAACAGCCTCTGGCGAACGATTGGGCGACCGGCGCCCTCAAACAGCGAGCGCCCGCGGCGCGAACGATAGGGCACAATAATGAGCGACGCCTTCAACACCCCCGTCTCGGTCGATCCTCGCCTGCTGGAGGTCCTGGTTTGCCCGGTCACGCGCGGCCGCCTGACCTATGACCGCGAGCGTAACGAACTGGTCTCGGCGGGCGCCAGGCTGGCCTTCCCCATCCGCGACGGCGTGCCGATCATGCTTGCCGAGGACGCCCGCCCGCTGGACTGAGTCGGCTTACGCCGCCCTTAGGCGCCGGCCCGTTTTCCACATCGCGGCCTTACGCCCTTCGGGTGTCTTCTTCGCCCCATGAAGGAGACGCCCATGAGCCGCCGCGCCCTGTTGAACCAGTCCCTCCGCCCCGCCGCCCCGCCCGGCGGGCCCAGCGTCTGGCGCATGACCCAGACTGTTCTGGCCCTCTATCTCGGCTGCACGCCCCGCGACCGGAGCAGCCCCCGATGATGAGCGGCTATCCCGACACACGGGCGCCGGACCCACGTCCGCACCCCGCCCGAGCCTATGGCGTGATCGCTCGCGACGGCGGCTGGTGCGTCACCCTGGAGGACTGCGCCACCCGCCCCTTCAAGGACCGCGAGGCCGCCCTGCGCATCGCTCGCCAGCTGCAGGCCCAGGCCGACCGCCTGAACCACACGGAGACCCGGCCATGACCGCCGCCCCCGTCCTGTTCGAAATCCGTCGCCTGGGCCGCGTCTGGCGCCTGGCCTCCTCGGACGGGCTCTTCTTCGGCCTGTTCCAGACCCGCGCCTCGGCCCTGCGCTGCGCCGTCGAGGAAGCCGACCGCCGCCACGACGCCGACGTGCTCCTGCACACACACGACTAGGCGCTCAGCCCCCTGCCGCCCAAACGGCCTCAAGCAGCCCGAAGGGCGGTAGGCCCCTTTAAAGAGCCTCGCCTCGCAAGAGGCGGGGCAAATCCCCCGTCGCCCCGCCCGCCTCGTGCATGAAGGCGCGGCGCAGGGGGGCGATGCGGTTGACCGCCGCCATGCCCAGGTCGCGCACCAGCCGCACCGGCGGCAGGTCGTTGGAGAACAACCGCACAAAGCCGTCAAAGCCCGCCGCCAGGGCCGCATTGTCGAACCGGCGCCAGCGGGCGTAGCGCTCCAGCACCAGCTCCGAGCCGATGTCCTCGCCTATCCGCACCGCATCGGTCAGCACCTCGGCCAGGGCCGCGGCGTCCTTCAGGCCCATGTTCAGCCCCTGCCCCGCCACCGGATGCACCCCGTGGGCGGCGTCGCCCAGGATGGCGATGCGCGGGGCGACCAGCTTCTCGGCCAGACTGAGCGACAGCGGATAGACGAAGCGCGGCCCGACCACCTCCACCCCATCCAGAAACTCGCCGAAGCGGCGCATCAGGTGGGCGTGGAAGGCCTCGTCCGAAGCGACCTTCAGGGCCTCGGCCCGGCGCGTGCTCTCGGTCCAGACCAGGCTGGCGCGCTGTTCCGTCAAGGGCAGGATGGCGAAGGGGCCGTCGGGCAGGAAATACTCGTGGGCGACATTGCCGTGGTCACGGCCCAGCTTGACCGTCGCAACAACCCCGCTCTGGCCATAGCTCCAGCCGAAGGTGTCGATGCCCGCCGCCCGGCGCACGGTCGAGCCGCGTCCCTCGGCCCCGACAACCAGAGGCGCCTGGATGGTCGAACCGTCCTTCAGGCTCACAGACGCCAGACCCGGCCCGACCTCGACTCCGGCCACGCTGGCGGGCGCCCGGACCTCGATCCCCGCGGCGGTCACGGCCTCGGCCAAGGCGGTGCGGATGCGGCGGTTCTCCAGCATATAGCCCAGGGGCTCGCCGCCGTTACGGTCGCCGATCTCGTCGGCGTCAAAGCGGATATAGGCCGGCGACGGCGGGCGGCTGGCGGCGCCCGGCCGCTTGCCGTCCGTGACCAGAATGCGGTCCATGCGGCAGGCGTGCGGACGAAGGCTCTCGCCCAGCCCCAGTGCGTCCAACATGCGGAAGGTGGAATAGGCGATGGCCGTCGAGCGCCCGTCAAAGGTCGGCGCCAGCTGGGCGTCGAACGGTTGGGGATCGACCAGCACCGGCTTCAGCCCGCCCTGCGCCGCGGCCAGCGCAAACGTCGCCCCCGCCAGTCCCGCGCCCGCGATGATGATGTCGTAATCCGTCTGAGCCATGCCGCCTGTGTCGCGCCGTTGGCGCCGCGCGTCCAGAGGCCAGACGTCGCGGGCGCCGGATCCTCGCCTGGTAAACAGCCCCTTAACCCTGTCGCGCGACAAGGGAGGCCTAGTCTTCTGAGGTTCGCCTTCATGTCCGCCGCCCTCGCGCTCGGCCAACGCGCCTGGTCCACCGCCCGCATCGTCTGGGGGGCGCCCTTCGCCGTGCGCTTCCGCGGCGTGCTGCAAGCCCTGCTGGCCAGCCTGCTGCTGGTCGCCATGATCTCGTGGAACCCGGCGGACCCCAGCCTCAACGCCGCCTCGACGCAGGGGCCGACCAACTGGCTGGGCGCCACGGGCGCCGTCTTCGCCGACCTGATGATGCAGTCGCTGGGTCTGGCCGCCTGGCCCGCCGTCCTGCTGCTGATCGCCTTTGGACTGGCGACGGCCATCGGCGACGCCTTGCAGCACCGGCTGCAACCCACGGCCTTCAAGGTCTTCTGCTCGGTGTCCGGCGTCCTGCTGCTGTCCGCCGCCCTGTCGGCCCTGGCCGCGCCCGCCAGGTGGCCGCTGGCGGCCGGTCTCGGCGGCCTGTGGGGCGACGGCGTCACCGGTCTGGCGGCGCAGGGCCTCGCCGCCCTGCACATCCCCGCTGGACGCTGGATCGCCGGGGGCCTGTTCCTGATCCTCGGCCTGTGGGCTCTGGGCTACGCCGTGGGCCTGCGCCTGCGCGACTTCACCGACACCGCCGGCTGGGCCGCCGAGAAGAACGCCGCCCGCCGCGCCCAACAGGCCGAACGCCCCGCCAAGCCCGCTCGCGCCGTCGCCGAGGCCGCGCCCGTTGCTGCGGCTGCTCCTCGCCGTCCGCGCCGCGTCCACGAACAACCCGAGCCCGCCCCTGAGGCGCAAGGCGTCGAGGCCGACGACAACCCCTATGCGGCCGATCCCTACGCTGACGACGAACCCCCCGCCTACGCGCCGCCGTGGGAGGATGCGGCCCCCGCCCCGGTCGCCCCGCCCTCGGCCCGTCCGTCTAAGGCTGTCGAGCCGCGCGTGGCGGCGGTAAAAGCGCCCAAGCCCCGCAGCGACGCCGATCAGGCGACCTTCGACTTCGAGCCCGGCGAGGGCTTCGACCTGCCCTCGCTCGGCATCCTGGCCAAACCGGGCCAGCGCGGCGGCGCCGTGGACGAGGAGTCGCTGAAGCAGAACGCCAAGATGCTGGAAGGCGTGCTGCAGGAGTTCGGCGTGCGCGGCGTGATCGACCAGATCCGCCCCGGCCCGGTCGTCACCCTCTATGAGCTGGTCCCCGCGCCCGGTGTGAAGCACGGCCGCGTCGTGGCCCTGGCCGACGACATCGCCCGCTCGATGTCGGCCCGCGCCTGCCGCATCAGCGTGGTCCAGGGCCGCAACGCCATCGGCATCGAACTGCCCAACGCCAAGCGCGAAACCGTCTATCTGCGCGACCTGCTGGCGTCCGGCGAGTACGACAAGAAGAGCCACCTGCTGCCGCTGGCGCTGGGCGAAACCATCGGGGGCGAACCCTATGTCGCCGACCTGGCGCGCATGCCTCACCTGCTGATCGCGGGCACCACCGGCTCGGGCAAGTCGGTCGGGGTCAACGCCATGATCCTGTCGATCCTGTACCGCCACTCGCCCGCCGAGTGCCGCTTCATCATGATCGACCCCAAGATGCTGGAACTGTCGGTCTATGACGGCATCCCGCACCTGCTGGCGCCGGTCGTGACCGATCCCAAGAAGGCGGTCGTGGCCCTGAAGTGGACCGTGCGCGAGATGGAGGACCGCTATCGCCGCATGTCCAAGCTCGGCGTCCGCAACGTCGCCAGCTATAACGAGCGGGCCCGCGAGGCCCAGGAAAAGGGCGAACATTTCGAACGCACCGTCCAGACCGGCTTCGACGAGCAGGGCCGCCCGGTCTACGAGTCCGAGAAGATCCGCCCCGAGCCCATGCCCTATCTGGTCGTGGTCATGGACGAGATGGCCGACCTGATGCTGGTCGCCGGCAAGGACGTGGAAGGCGCCGTCCAGCGTCTGGCCCAGATGGCCCGCGCTGCCGGCATCCACCTGATCATGGCCACCCAGCGCCCATCGGTGGATGTCATCACAGGCACCATCAAGGCCAACTTCCCGACCCGGATCTCCTTCCAGGTCACGTCCAAGATCGACAGCCGCACCATCCTGGGCGAGCAGGGCGGCGAGCAACTGCTCGGCCAGGGCGACATGCTCTACATGGCCGGCGGCGGCCGCATCACCCGCCTGCACGGCCCCTTCGTCACCGACCAGGAAGTCGAGGAGGTGTGCAAGCACCTGCGCCTCCAGGCCGAGCCGGATTATCTGGACCTGATCACCGACGAGCCGGACGGCGACGGCGACAACGCCATGGGCGGCGACGGCGACGGCATGTCAGGCGACGACCTCTACGACCGCGCCGTGGCCGTGGTCACGCGCGACCGCAAGGCCTCGACCTCCTACATCCAGCGCCGCCTGCAGATCGGCTACAACCGCGCCGCCACCCTGATCGAGCGCATGGAACAGGAAGGCGTCGTCAGCCCCGCCAATCACGCCGGCAAGCGCGACATCCTGGCCGGGCCGCCTCCCATGTAGCCTCGGCTGCGCCGAGGGCGGCGGCTTCGCCGCCGAGCGCTATCGCTCGCGACGCGGTCGCTCGCTGCTTCAGCGCCGAAGCGGGCACGGGCGAACGGAACCGCTTACCCACCAGACCCGTTGGAACGCCTCGCGTCCTCAAGCAGCGAGCCGCCGTGCGGCGAGCGTTAGGACCCCAAAACAATGAACACCGCTTCATCGGACCGCCGAAATATGGTCAGGCTGGCGTCATGGGGTCGCCGTCTGCCTGCGGCTTGATGACGATCCGAACCCTCATCCCGAACGGGAGAAGAAAAGACATGACGATTTCACGCCGCGCCTTCGGCTTCAGCGCCGCCGCCTTGGCGATCATCGCCGCCGCACCCGCCTCGGCTCAATCCAACCTGTCCGCCGAGGATCAGGCCACCCTGCGTCAGGCCCAGGCCTATCTGACCGCCCTGACAGCGGCTCAAGGCAACTTCGTCGAGACCGGCCCGGGCGGCCAGCGCCGCACCGGCCGGTTCTGGCTGCAGCGCCCCGGCAAGATGCGTTTCGAATACAGCGACCCGGCGGGTCTACTGGTCGTGGCCGACGGCAATAACGTCAAACGCTACGACCCCCGCCTGAACGTCTTCCGTCAGGTGCCGCTGGCCGCCACCCCCCTTTCGACCTTCCTGGCCCGAGAAGTTCGTCTGGATCAGGGCGTCCGCATTGACCGCGTCACCCGCATGGAGTCCGGCGCCTTCGCCATCACCGCCCGCGACGCGTCCAAGCCTGCCGAGGGTTCGGTCATTCTGGCCTTCGCCGGATCGCCGCTGCGCCTGCAGGAATGGAGCATCACCGACGCGCAAGGCTCGCGCACCCGCATCCAGCTGACCTCGCTGCAACCCGCCTCGGGTCTGGCCGCCAGCCTGTTCCAGCTACGCGACCCGACGCGTCGCCCCAGCCGCAACTAGCCGCCGCAACCAGAGCGGGGGGCGTCGCATCAACGGCACAACCTTGACTCATTTTGTTGATTTGACTTTTTTCGTTCGTGTGACATTCTGACCACAGAACGGCGGCGGCCGTTCTGTCCGCCATGGAATCATCCCCTCCCGGCGGCGAGAGAGACGAACCTGATCAGCGCCCGGACCCGTTCCGGGCGCTTTTTTCATGGCTGCTCCGTGCTAAGGCCGGGTCATGACCCTTCGCATCGTCACCTGGAACATCAACTCGGTCCGCCTGCGCGTCGACCAGATCGCCCGTTTCGTCGCCGAATACGCGCCCGACGTCCTGTGTCTGCAGGAGATCAAATGCACCGAGGACCAGTTCCCTCGGGAAGCCTTTGAGCAGATGGGCCTGCCCTATCTGAAGATCCGCGGCCAGAAGGGCTGGCACGGCGTGGCCATCGCCAGCAGGCTGCCCATCCTTGACGGCGAAGGACCCGCCCTCGACGTCTGCCGTGAAGGTCATGGCCGCTGCGTCTCGGGCCTGATCAACGGGGTCGAGGTGCAGAACTTCTACATCCCGGCCGGCGGCGATATTCCCGACCGCAAGCTGAACCCGAAGTTCGATCACAAGATGGACTTCTACGAGCGTCTGACCGCCGAGATGAAGACCCGCGACCGGCAGCGCCCCCTGATCCTGGCCGGCGATTTCAACATCGCGCCGGGCGACAACGACGTCTTCAATCACAAGTTCATGCTGAAGGTCGTCAGCCATACGCCGGGCGAGATCGAGACCCTGCGCCGTCTGCAAGATGCAGGCGGTTTCGCCGATGTGGTGCGCGACCAGATCCCGGACCCGGTCAAACTGGCCAGTTGGTGGAGCTATCGCGCCAAGGACTTCCGGGTGTCGAACCGGGGCCTGCGTCTGGACCACCTGTGGACCTCGCCCGGCCTGACCCCCGCCGTGGTCAAGGGCAGCGCCCGCATCCTCGACACCGTGCGCGAATGGGAACGGCCCAGCGACCATGCCCCGGTCGTGATGGACCTGGATGTCTGATACCGGCGCTCAGAACGGGAAGAAGATCGGGATGGCGACCATGGCCGCCGCCCAGGTGATCAGGTTCAGCGGCAGACCCACCCGCACGAAGTCCAGATAGCTGTAGCCGCCCATCTGATAGACCAGCACATTGGTCTGATAGCCGAAGGGGGTAGCGAAGGCGGCCGAGGCGGCCATCATCACCGCCACCAGGAAGGGTCGCGGATCGACCCCCAGGCTCTCGGCCAGGGCCACCGCGATCGGCGTCACCAACACCGCCACCGTGGCGTTGGACAAAAGCTCGGTCGCGAACAGGGTCACGCCGTAAAGCACGATCAGGGCGCCCAACGGCCCGAACGGACGGATCACCTCGATCAGCAGGCCCGCCCCCTGGGCCGCCAGACCCGTCACCTCGATGGCGGTGCCAACCACCACCATGCCGGCGATCAGCAGCAGGATGTCGGGCTTGAGGCCCGAATAGGCCTCTTCCGGCGTCAGCACCCCCAGCAGGATCAGGGCCACCGCCCCAGCGAAGGCCGCCGCCGCGATGGGGGCGATCCCCAGCCCCGCCGCCGCCACCACCAGGACAAAGACCGTCAGGGCGATCAGGGCGCGCCGCCACTGCAGCGGCCGGTCGGCCGAGGCGTACATCTCGACATCGCCCAGATGGGCGTCGCCGGTGCCGTCTCGCTGGTTGCGGCTTTCACCGAACCTGCTCAGCGACGGCAGGGCGAAGGGCAGGCGCCAGCGGCCGAGGCGCGGCTGGCGCGTCGCTGCCTGGGTCTCGGCCAGGGCTCGCGCCTCGGCCTCGATCCGCTCGCGTTCAGCCTCGGCCTCTTCATCCAGACTGGCGGTGCGGCCAAGCTGGCGCGCCCCGAAAAAGTAGAGCCACAGCCCGCCGACCAGGGCGATGACCAGGCCAACCGGGGTGATCTCGAACAGGCTGAAGACCGGCTGGCCCGCATTGCGCGCCATGTCGTTGACCAGAAGATTGGTCGAGGTGCCGATCAGGGTCAGCAGGCCGCCCAGGACTGTCACATGGCTGAGCGGCATCAGGAACCGCTTGGGCGACAGCTTCAGCGACCGGGCCATGTCGCGCACCACCGGCGCGGCCAGGACCACCACCGGCGTATTGTTCAAAAAGCCGCCGACCGAGCCGCACAGGCCGATCACCGCCCAGATGCCGACCGCGCCGAAACGCCGGCACAGGGCTGTGGCCTTGCGGATCATCAGGCCCAGAAGGCCCGACAGCTCGATGGCGTAGGCGATGACGAACAGACCGGCCAGGGCGATGACGGCGGGACTGGCGAAGGCGCTCTGGACCTCGACCGGACGCACCACGCCGAGCAGCAGCAGGGCCGCCGCGCCGCTCAGCGCCACCACGTCCGACCGCATCCGCCCGTGAATCATCAGCCCGACCACGGCGACCAGAACGATGAGTGCGATGATCTGATCCAGCGTCACGCGTGCGCGGACCCTCCCCGGCCCTCGCCCCCGCTGTGGATGCCGGTCGTTCGGCCGGGGGCGCCCTTCAGCGTTTCTCGTGTTAGGCTGGTTCCATGCCGATCACAACGACCCGTCTCGCCGCGCCCGTCGCTGTTCTCGCCGCCCTGCCCCTGCTGGTCTGGTGTCAGAGGCCGCCCGAGCCCGCGCCGTCGCCGGCGCCCGCCACGTCTTCACCGCCGCCGACGGTCGTGATCGACTCCACCTTGAACCGCGCCGCCCTGTTGGCCGCCCTGACCGAGGCCGGATCGGCCTTGGCCGACGGCCGCGAGCGCGACACGGCCCTGAACGGCCGCACCGTGTCGGTTCGCATGCCCTTCGGCTGCGGAGGGCCGACCGGCGGGGACGGTGCGGCGGCTGCAGGCCTGCCGCGTCTGGTCCGCAACCTCGACGGCGGCCTGACCCTGACGGTCACGCCCGAGGATCTGAAGGCCAGGATCGCGGCCGACGGCGTCGCGCCCGCCGCGGAGACAAGCCTGGATCAATGGGACGCGATCGAGGGCTTCTGGATCGCGCGTCCATGGAGCGGACTGGACGCCTGTCCCGCGGGCGCCGTCGCAGCGACAGCAGCGGTCGCGGCGCCCGAAGCGTCCAAGGTAGAGGCGGATGGATCAAAACCCGCCAAGGCGGCGGTCGAGGCGACGCCGCCCGCTCCGATCCTGCCGGAACGCACGGCAGGGCTGGCGGCCGTGGTCGAGGCGGACGGATCGCGTCTCGGCCGGCGTCAGGGCCAGGCCTACGCCCATGTTATTCGGGGAGAAAAGGGGGCCGCGGCCTCGCCCGCGCCGGGCGGCTATGCGTTGCGGCTGGAAGGGCGGCTGACGACCTTCGCCGACGGCAAGGCCGTGAAATGCGTCCAGAGGGACCTTGAGAGCCGGCCGGTCTGCGTCGCCGCGCTGCGGCTGGACCGGCTGGCCTTCGAGGATGGAGCCACGGGCGCCCTTCTCAGCGAATGGCGCCCGCGTTGAGCTGAGCTCAGCTCGGGCAGGTTTTAGGCGGCGCCGAGCAGCTTGGCGCCGGCCAGAACGCCCAGCAGGATCAGGGTGACGCTGCCGGTAAAGACGACGACGGCTTCGAACGAGAGGGCGTTGGCGCGGGGATGCACGAGTTTCATGATGAGGGTTCCTTGTCGGCGGGGAGATCCGAGCCCGCTGAACATGCCCCCTCAAACCCCTGTGGACAAACCACGGTTAGGCTAGGTCGCGTGAGTTTCAGTCACTCGACAGGCGCGTCGTGGGCCTCGGTCTCTATCCAGTTCAGGAAGCGCCGCAACTTGGGCTCGTCAGCGCGCTCGGGCAGGACCACCGCCCAATAGGCCAGGTTGTTGGTCAGGGCGTGGTCGACCGGCTGGATCAGCCGCCCTTCTCTCAGGTCGTCTGCGGCCAGGGGCGCCGAGGTCAGGGCCACGCCGCGTCCCGACAGGGGGCCTCCAGCGCCAGATGGCTGTGACTGAAGACCGGGCCGCGCAGGTGGTTGACGCGAGGGTCAGAGACGCCCGCGCTCTCGAACCAGGCCTTCCAGCCCATGCGATCGGAATAGGGCATGTCGTGCCAGGTCTCGTGGATCAGCACCACGTCCAGCAGGTCGGCCGGGGTGTTGACCTTGCGCGCCGCCGCCAACGACGGGGCGCAGACGGGGATCAGACGTTCGCTCATCAACCGGCGCGCCGTCTGGCCCGGATAGGGGCCTTCGCCATAGCGCAGGGCCACGTCGGCCTCGCCGTTCGACAGATCGGCGATGCGGTCCTCGGCGAAGACGATCAGGTCGAGGTCGGGGTTGTCCTCGCTGAAGCGGTGCAGGCGCGGCGACAGCCACTTGCCCGCCAGCGACGGCAGGGCCGAGATCCGCAGCTGGCGCGACCGCCCCGGGCGCACGGCCTCCAGGGCGCTTTCCAGCCGTTCGAAGGCGTCGGCCACCCCTTGCGCCAGACGACGGCCGTCGGCGGTCAGGACCACGGAGCGGTTGAAGCGGTCGAACAGACGCAAGCCGAGGCGCATCTCCAGCGCCTTGATGTGGCGGCTAACGGCGCCGGGGGTGACGCCCAGTTCCTCGGCGGCCTCGCGGAAGCTGCCAAGGCGGGCGGCGGCGTCGAACGCCCGAAGCGCCACCAGGGGCGGGGTCGGACGACGCTCGCTCATCGTCCGGTCAGGGCTGCAGGCGGTAGCCGCCCGCGTCGGTCAGCAGCAGCCGCGCCTGACCGGGCTCGGGCTCGATCTTCTGGCGCAGGCGATAGATGTGGGTTTCCAGGGTGTGGGTGGTGACGCCGGCGTTGTAGCCCCAGACCTCGGTCAGCAGCTCTTCGCGCGACACCGGCTTGGCCCCGGCGCGATAGAGGTACTTGAGGATGTTGGTCTCTTTTTCTGTCAGCCGGACCTTCTTGCCCTTGTCGTCCAGCATCATCTTCGACGCGGGACGGAACTCGTAGGGGCCGATCTGGAAGACGGCGTCCTCGGACTGCTCGTGGCTACGCAGGTGGGCGCGGATGCGGGCCAGCAGGACGGCGAAACGGAAGGGCTTGGTGACGTAGTCGTTGGCCCCCGAGTCGAGGCCCAGGATGGCGTCGGCGTCCGATGACTGGGCCGTCAGCATGATGACCGGGGTCGAGACGCCCGCCTTGCGGATCAGGCGACAGGCCTCGCGCCCGTCCATGTCGGGCAGGTCGACGTCCAGCAGGATCAGGTCGGCGCGGACCTCGCGCGCCTGACGCACCCCGTCGGTCGCGGTCGAGGCCTGGACGGGACGAAACTCCTCATGCAGGGCCAGCTGCTCGGCCAGGGCCTCGCGCAGGTCGTCGTCGTCGTCGATGATCAGGATGGTCTTGGGCGTCGGCATGGGTAGAGAATGGCGAGGCTTGAAGGGTTCGCCAAGGGCGCTCCGCTATTTCATCGCCTTAAGAGGGCTTCAGAGGCGAAATTCGTTCCCCGAACAGGGCCGAACCGACCCGGACATGGGTCGCACCGCAGGAAATGGCGGCTTCATAGTCGCCGCTCATGCCCATCGACAGAACCGACAGGCCGTTTCGGGCGGCGATTTCCGCCAGAAGTTTGAAATGCGGTTCCGGCGCTTCGTCCGCCGGCGGGATGCACATCAGGCCCTCGACGGTCAGGCCGTGGCCGTCGCGGGCGCTCGCGATCAGGGCGTCGGCGTCGTCCGGCAGGACCCCGGCCTTCTGCGGCTCGGCGCCGGTATTGACCTGAACCAGGATGCGGGGGCGTCGGCCTGTCTTCTGCATCGCCGCAGCCAAGGCCGCCGCCAGCTTCTCGCGGTCCAGGGTTTCGATGACGTCGAACAGTTGCACCGCTTCGACCGCCTTGTTGGTCTGCAGCGGGCCGATCAGGCGCAGCTCCAGATCGGGAAAGGCGGCGCGGCGGTCGGCCCAGTGCGCCTGCGCCTCCTGCACCCGGTTTTCGCCGAAGACACGCTGTCCCGTGGCCAGGGCCGCCTCCAGCGCCTCATCCGGCTGGGTCTTGGACACGGCGGTCAGGATCACAGAGGCTAGATCGCGACCCGCAGCGACGCAGGTCGACCGGATGCGCTCCCGCACGACGGCGAAGCGATCATGGATGGACGGAACGACGGAAGCGGGATTAGAGGCGGTCATGACCCTGTCCGAGGACGCGCGCACGCTGTGGGAGACGGCGACGGCTCTAGCCCGTGCGGCGGCGGCTGTCAGCCCGCCGAAACATCCCCTGCCCCCCCTGCTCTTCTTCACCGACCCCGAGCGCACGCCGCGACCGTGGGAGACGGCGGCGCGTCTGCCGGCGGGTGCGGGCGTGGTGTTCCGTCATTTCGGGGCAGGCGATACGCTCGAGACGGGCCTGCGGCTGCGGGCGGCGACAAAGGCGGCCGGCGTGCGTCTGCTGGTCGGGCTGGACGCCGATCTGGCCGAGCGGATCGGCGCCGACGGCGTGCATCTACCGGAACGGGCCCTGTCGGCAGCCTACGCCCTGTCGGGACGGCGGCCTGACTGGTTGCTGACCGGTGCGGCGCACTCATCGGAAGCGATCCGGCGCGCCCGCGATCTGGACGCCTTGGTCCTGTCGCCGGTGTTTCCCGCAGGGGGCGCTTCAGCGGATAAACCGGCGCTGGGAGTCGAGAGCTTCAAGGCGCAGGCGATCCGGGCCCCTTGCCCCATCTACGCCCTGGGCGGAATCAGCGCCGCGAACGTCGTAGCGCTGGTGGGCTCAGGCGCATGCGGCATCGCGGGCGTGGACGCCCTGCAGGCCGCTTTCAGACCCTAGGGTCCGTCGCAATCAGAATTTGAAGATGGTTTCCAGACGCACGCGCGGCGCGGCGCGACGGTCGGCGGCGCTTTCGGGCGCACGGGCCGGATCAACCTCGGGCGAAGCCAGATTAGCGGCGGCGCCGACCCGCAGGCGCGGGCTGAGTCGATAGTAGGCGCCGGCCTCGACGTCGCCCCAGTCGGTCTCGCGACCGACGGGCTGGTTCAGGTTGAAGTTCAGACCCCAGCGACCGCTGTCGTTCCAGCGCAGGCCCCGGCGCTGCGGCGCGGGCGTCGCATGCGAGGTCTGAGCGGATTCGGTCAGGGATACAGCGGGAGCGCGACGGGCCTGGGCCGAGGCGTCATGAGCCATCCCGGCGATAGCCAGGGCGCCCACAGTCGCAGCGATGATCGCAACGAAACGCATCTTCCAACCCTTGGGATCGTCATCCAGGCGACGACCCTTGTTTTACGCACGCGAGCCCGAAAGTCTCGTGCCTGCCGATTAGACACCGCAGCTTCCCGCGGTCAACGTAACCTAGTCATCCACAGGCCGTTTCGCTGCACTTTCACGCGACTCTGCCGCCTCCTGTGGCGCTGACACCACGCCAATTGTTCAGCTTGGGGCTGTTGGAACACCGGATCGCCTTGTCACGGCCCCTTTTCGCCGTGTTATAGAGCGCAGCTAGCGGTGCGAACGTGCGCGGGCCCACAGGCGTCAACGCCTGAAAGTCCGCGCCACGGCTCGACCTCGAACCTTTACGGAGACCTCGGAATGGCATTTGTTCGCGGCGCTGCGGTCGCCCTGATCGCGTCGGGACTGCTGCTGGGCGGTTGCTCCAGCCTGCCTTTCGTCGGCAGCAAGGATAAGGCCCCCAAGGCCGACGCCCAACTTGGCATCGGCGTGAACGCCTATCTGTGGCGCGCCACGCTGGACACCCTGGCCTTCATGCCCCTGGCCAGCGCCGACCCGTGGGGCGGCGTGGTCAACTATGACTGGTACGTCAATCCTCAGGCGCCGAACGAGCGCTTCAAGGTCACCGTCTTCATCCTGGACCGCCGCCTGCGCGCCGACGCCCTGAACGTGTCGGTGACCAAGGAAGTCAAGGACGCCGCCGGCGCCTGGTCCGCCGCCCCGGTCGCGGCCCAGACCGAAACCGATCTGGAAAACGCCATCCTGACCAAGGCGCGCCAACTTAATCTCGCCAACGCGGCCCGCTAAGAGCCGCTTCTCGCTTTCGCCACTCCAACGCAGACCTCAGGGCCGCCTCAAGCTTCGCGCCTGAGGCGATACCTCAGGATACGCCGTGGCCACTCGTTACGAGCCCAAGACCGCCGAACCCCGTCAGCAGGCCCGCTGGGCGGCGGCTGACGCCTTTTCGGTGCCCAATGCCGACACCGGCCGTCCAAAATACTATGTGCTCGAGATGTTCCCCTATCCGTCGGGCAACATCCACATGGGCCACGCCCGCAACTATGTGATGGGCGACGTGGTGGCGCGTCACAAACGGGCGCAAGGCTTCGACGTCCTGCACCCCATGGGCTGGGACGCCTTCGGCATGCCGGCCGAGAACGCGGCCATGGAGCGCGGCGTCCACCCCGGCGACTGGACCTGGTCCAACATCGCGACCATGCGCGACCAGCTGAAGCTGCTGGGTCTGTCGCTGGACTGGAGCCGCGAGTTCGCCACCTGCGACCCGGCCTATTACGGCAAGCAGCAGGCCTGGTTCCTGGAGCTGTACAAACGCGGTCTGGTCTATCGCAAGGACGGCGTGGTCAACTGGGACCCGGTCGACAACACCGTCCTGGCCAATGAACAGGTCATCGACGGCCGCGGCTGGCGCTCCGGCGCCCTGGTCGAGAAGCGCAAGCTGAACCAGTGGTTCCTGCGCATTACTCAGTATGCGGATGATCTGATCGACGGCCTGTCCGAACTGGAAGGCCGCTGGCCCGACAAGGTCCGCCTGATGCAGGAAAACTGGATCGGCCGGTCCAAGGGCCTGCAGATGAAGTGGGCCTTCGCGCCCGACGCGGCTCCGGCCGGGCATGACGCGGTCGAGGTCTACACCACCCGTCCCGACACCCTATTCGGCGCCAGCTTCGTCGGTCTGGCCCCCGATCATCCGATCTCGAAACAGCTGGCCGAGGCCAACCCCGAGATCGCCGCCTTCGTCGCCGAATGCCGCAAGGGCGGCGCCTCCCAGGCCGAGATCGAGCAGGCCGAGAAGATCGGCTGGGACACGGGCCTGAAGGTCGTCCACCCCTTCACCGGCGCCGAGATCCCGGTCTGGATCGCCAACTTCATCCTGTCGGAATACGGCACGGGCGCCATCTTCGCCTGCCCGGCCCACGACCAGCGCGACCTGGACTTCGCCCGCAAGTACGACCTGCCGGTGATCCCGGTCGTCCGCCCCGAAGGCGCCGGCGACGACTTCGCCGTGGGAACCGAGGCCTATACCGGCCCCGGCTCCATCTTCCATTCGGACTTCCTAAACGGCCTGGACATCGACGCCGCCAAGGCCGAGGCCATCGCCCGCATCGAGGCGGCGGACCAAGGCGAGGCCAAGACCATCTATCGCCTGCGCGACTGGGGCGTCAGCCGCCAGCGCTACTGGGGCTGCCCCATCCCCATCATCCACTGCGAGACCTGCGGCCCGGTCGCCGTCCCGACCGACCAACTGCCGATCGAACTGCCCAAGGACGTGACCTTCGACGTGCCGGGCAACCCGCTGGACCGGCACCCGACGTGGAAGCATGTGAACTGCCCGTCCTGCGGCGGCGAGGCCCGTCGCGAGACGGATACGCTCGACACCTTCGTCGATTCCAGCTGGTACTTCGCCCGTTTCGCCGATCCCAAGGTCGAGGCCCCGATCAACAAGGCGGCCGCGTCCAAGTGGCTGCCGGTCGATCAATACATCGGCGGCATCGAGCATGCGGTCCTGCACCTGCTCTACGCCCGCTTCATCACCCGCGCTCTCTCGGACGCCGGTCTGATGGACGTGAAGGAGCCCTTCGCCGGCCTGTTCACCCAGGGCATGGTGGTCCACGAGACCTATTACGAAGGCCTCGAGCCCAGCGGCAAACCCCGCTGGGTCGAGCCTTCGGACGTGCGCATCGAGACTGTGGACGGCCAGCGCGTCGCCACCCGCCTGTCCAACGGGGCCGCCCTGACGATCGGCGACATCGAGAAGATGTCCAAATCCAAGAAGAACGTGGTCGCGCCCCAGGACATCATCGAGGCCTATGGCGTCGACGCCGGGCGCCTGTTCGTCCTGTCCGACAGCCCCCCCGAACGTGACGTCCAATGGTCGGCCGGCGGCGTCGAGGGCGCCAGCCGCTTCGTCCAGCGCGTCTGGACAGAGTTCGACGGCTTCGACGCCGCTGCGCCCGCCAACGCGGATGTGGACGCCAGCCTGATCCGCGAGACGCACAAGACCATCAAGGCCGTCAGCGAGGGCGTCGAGGGCTTCCGCTTCAACTCGGCCATCGCCAAGCTCTACGCCTTCCTGGCCACCCTGCGTCAGCACGACAAGGCGGGCGGCGAAGCCAAGAAGACGGCGCTGGCGACCATGGCCCGCCTGATCGCCCCCTTCACGCCCCACCTGGCCGAGGAAGCCTGGGCGCGCCTGGGCGAAGAGGGCATGGTTCTGGACGCGCCCTGGCCCGTGTTCGACGCCGCCCTGGCCGCTGACGATGAAGTCACCCTGCCTGTTCAGATCGGTGGAAAGCGTCGCGGCGAAGTCGTCCTGCCGCGCGGGTCGGACAATGCGACGGTCGAAGCCGCCGCTCTCGCCAATCCGACGGTTCAGGCCTACCTTGCCGCCAACAACCTCAGCGTCCGCAAGGTGATCGTGGTGCCCGACCGTATCGTCAATCTGGTGGCCGGCTGATGCGGCGCGCCCTGGCCCTGATCGCTGTCGCCGGCTCGGCCCTGCTGTCCGGCTGCGGCTTCACGCCCCTGTATGGCGAGACAGGCGTGGGGGCAGGCCTGTCGCGCATCGCCGTGACCACGCCCGACAACCGCCTGGGCTATCGTTTGCGCGAGCAACTTGAGGACGCCTTCGGCCGCGACGGCTCGGCCCAGCCCCTCTATCGCCTGACGACGGAGGTGACGCAGGAACGCCGTCCCCTGGGTCGCCGGATCGACGACACGGCCAGCCGTTATGAGCTGACGGTCAAGGCCGACTGGACCCTGACGTCCGCCAGCGGCGGCGAGCCGATCAAGGGCTCGCAGACCACGACCACCACCTACGCCGCCGCCGACCAGCCCTATGCCGCCATCGCCGCCCAGCAGGACGGCGAGGACCGAGCCGCCGCCGATCTGGCGCGCCTGATCCGGCTGGACATGATGCGCGCCCTGGCGGGCCAGTGAGCGGGATTTTAGCGTGATCCTGGCCAAGCGGCCCGAGGTTGACCGCTTCCTGAAGTCGCCGGACAGTCACATCCGCGCCGCCGTCATCCACGGCAAGGACCGCTCGGGCGTGTCCGAGCGCGCCCTGACCCTGTGCAAGGCCGTCACGCCCGACCTGAACGACCCGTTCAACGTCACCTTCCTGACCGAGGCCGACATCGACGGCGACGCGGTCAAACTGGAGGAGGCCCTGACGGCGCTCAGCATGATCGGCGGGCGCCGCCTGGTGCGTATCCGCCTGTCGGACGGCAAGGGCAGCATCGACAAGGCCATCGCCGCCGCCCTGACCGTCCACGCCCAAGGCGGCTACAACCCCGACGCCATGCTGGTGATCGAGGCCGGGGCCCTGGGCCGCGAATCCGCCCTGCGCAAGGCCGCCGAAAAGTCGCCCGGCGCGGTCGGCATCGCCTGCTACGAGGACGAGGTCGGCGATGTCGCCCGCATGACGCGCGAGGCCCTGGGCGCCGACAAGGTGGGCCTGACCGCGGACGCCCTGGAGCGCTTCGTCGGCCGCCTGCCCCGCGAGCGCGGCCTGATGCGCCAGGAGATCGAGCGGCTGGTCCTCTACATCGGTCCCGGTTCCGGCCGCACCATCGACACGCCTGAGCTGGAAGAACATCTAGGCGTCGAGCCCGACGCCTCCTTGTCCGACGCCGCGCTTCAGGCCTTCGGCGGGCGGCCCGCTCCGGCCCAGTCCGGTCTGCGCCGCGCCCTGGCCGAGGGTGAAAGCGCCGTCATGGCCGTGCGCATGGCCGCCATCCATCTGGGAAAACTTCGCCGCATCAATGTGCTGCAGGCCTCCGGCGCCGGCCCCAAGGAGGCCGCCAAGGCCGCCGGCGTCTTCTGGAAGCAGGAGGCCGAGATCCTGCGTCAGGTGCGTGCCTGGCGGCTGGAACTGCTCGACGAGGTGCAGGACAGCGTCAACACGGCCGACATCGCCACCAAGACGACGGGAATGCCCGAGGCCCTGATCGCCGAACGTCTGCTGCTGGAGATTGCCGCCCGCGCCAAACGCATCGGGCTGTAATCAGGGGCCTATCGGCCTTCGGCCTACTTGAGGCCACTTTACGCGGGCCTATCGCGCTTCGCGCGACTTGACGCCATTTTGCGCGGGCCTAGATGAGGCCCTCAATTCTCCTGCCCTTCTCCCGATGGGAGAAGGACTAAGAGGTGCAGTTGTCAGCCCCGCTTCGAGGCCTTGCGGAAGGCGGGCTTGTTCGCCGCCGCAGCCTGACGCTGCATCACCTTTTCCGCCCCGCGCGCCCCGCCTTTCGTCCCGGCTGGCCCCGCCTGGGTTCCGGCCTTCTTGGCCGCGAGGGCGCGTTTCAGAGCTTCTGTGGCGCTGATCTTGTCGGTCTGGTCAGTCATGGCCGCATGCCTAGCACGACCCGACCGAAAAGGCCCGTCAGCCGCGCATCAGGCGGCGGCACAGGTCATCGAGCTGTTCCAGGGCGCCGTATTTGATGGTCAGCTCGCCCTTGCCGCCCTTATCGTTCAGCAGGACCTTGAGGCCCAGGGCGTCGGCCAGATCCTGCTCCAGGGCGGCGACGTCGGCGGCGCCCTCCCCGCTCAGAGCAGGCTTGGCCTTGGACGGCTTGGGACCCTCCGCGGCGCGGCGGGCCAGGGCCTCGGTCTGACGCACGTTCAGGCCCTTGGCCAGGACCTGTTCGGCCAGGGCCTCGGGGTTGGGGGCGGTGATCAGGGCGCGGGCGTGACCGGCCGAGAGCCGGTTCTCCATGACGTGATCCAGAACGCTGTCAGGCAGTTGCAGCAGGCGGATGGTGTTGGCCACATGGCTGCGGCTCTTGCCGACCACCCCGGCCAGGGCGTCCTGGGTGCGGCCGAAGCGCGACATCAGCGAGCCATAGGCCAGGGCTTCTTCGACCGGGTTCAGATCGGCGCGCTGGACGTTCTCGATGATGGCGACCTCCATCACCTCCACGTCGTCCATGGCCCGTTCGATGATCGGCACGGTCTTCAGCCGCGCCGCCTGGGCCGCGCGCCAACGCCGCTCGCCGGCGATGATCTGCCACATGCCGTCTTCGCCGGGCTGGGGCCGAGCCAGGATGGGCTGCAGCACCCCCTTGTCGCGGATCGAGGCGGTCAGTTCCTCCAGGTTCTCGGCGCTGAAATGCTTGCGCGGCTGATCAGGGTTGGGCTTGAGGCTCTCGATCGGCACGGCGCGCACGCCCGTCGGCTGAACGCCGCCGTCCACCGGCGCGCTCTCGGCGACGTTTTCTCCCAGAAGGGCCGACAGGCCACGACCCAGACCACGTTGACGTTCGGACAAGATGCTGATTCCGTTCTACTTAATCGATGAACCGCCGATCAGGCGGCGAGCGCCTGTCGACGCTGGCGTTCACGCGCCACAAGCTCGCGCGCCAGCTTCAGATAGGCCTGGCTGCCGGTGCATTTCAGATCATAGATCAGCACCGGCTTGCCGAAGGACGGCGCCTCCGACACCCGCACATTGCGGGGAATGACGCTGTCATAGACCTTGTCGCCGAAGTGGGCGCGCACGTCGGCCGCGACCTGCCCCGACAGGGCGTTGCGGCGGTCGTACATGGTCAGGACCAGGCCTTGGATCTCCAGCGCCGGATTAAGGCTCTGCTTGACCATGTCGATGGTCCGCATCAGCTGGGTCAGGCCCTCCAAGGCGAAGAACTCGCACTGCAGCGGCACCAGAACCGCGTCGGCGGCGGCCATGGCGTTCAGCGTCAACAGGTTCAGCGACGGCGGGCAATCGATCAGGACATAGTCATACCGCGTATGGCCGTTGCCGCCTTGAGCCGCGAGCGCGTCGCGCAGACGATAGGAACGGCGATCCGCCTGGCTCAGCTCGATCTCAACGCCCGACATATCCGCGTCAGCGGGGACGATGAAAAGCCCCGGCACAGAGGTCTCCACCGCCGACAGGTCGATAGGACGGCCATCGACAATAACGTCATAGATCGTCGCTCGACGTGTTTCACGTGGAACACCCAGACCCGTCGAGGCATTGCCCTGCGGGTCCATGTCGACGATCAGCACCTTCTCGCCGATGGCGGCCAGGGCGGTGCCCAGGTTGATGGCGGTCGTGGTCTTGCCCACCCCGCCCTTCTGGTTGGAGACAGCCAGGACTCGGGTCTGTTTCTCGCGATCAGCGGACACGGCGAAGGCTCCGGACAGAAACGATACGGCCGCGCGGGTCGCTGCGCGAGACGGAGAGGTCGCTCCTAAACTGCCAGACCTTGGCCGCCTCTTTCAACTCGGCTTCGGCCTTCTCCCCCTTCAGGAACAGACCTTGTGCACCGTGCTGGAAGTAAGGCTGTGCATAAGCCAGCAGTTTCTCCATCGGAGCCACAGCCCGCGCGGTGACGATGTCGACCTCGACGTCCTGCTCCTCGGCCCGTCCGTTGATCACCGTGGCGGGCAGATCGAGCGCGTCCACCACCTGTTGCAGGAAGCGGCAACGCTTGCCCAGGCTGTCGATCAGCCAGACATGAGCCTCCGGCCGATCCTTCAGCAGGATGGCCAGGACCACGCCGGGGAAGCCCGCGCCGGCCCCCAGATCGGCCCAGGTCAGGGCCTCGGGCGCCAGGGCCAACAGCTGGGCGCTGTCCCAGGCATGGCGGTTCCAGAAGTCAGGAATGCTATCCGGCCCGACCAGGTTCATCACCGCATTGGCCTCGGTCAGCATGGCGAGGAAGCTGGTCAGATCAGCGATCTGGGTTTCACTGGCGCCCGTATGGGCGCGGAAGGCGGCGACGGGGTCCAGGCTCACGCGACAATGGTCTCGACTTCTGCGGCGAGCGAGGTCGCCTTCTTCACATGGGCCAGCAGCGCGGTCAGGGCGCCGGGGGTCATGCCTTCGATCCGGCCCGCCTGCCCCAGGGTCCGGGGCTGGACCATGATCAGCTTTTCGCGGACCTCGTTCGACAGTCCGCCGATGGCGGCGTAGTCCAGCCCCTCGGGCAAGGTCAGCCCCTCCTCCCGACGCAGGGCCTCGGCCTCGGCGGCCTGGCGGTCGAGGTATCCGGCATAGACCGCGTCGATCTCGACCTGCTCGCGCACGGCGGGCGACCAGTCGGCTATCTCGGGCCGAACGGCGACGAACTGATCCAGGGTCACATGAGGGAAAGACAGCAGGTCGCGGATCGACCGACGCTGACCGTCGGCGTTGACGGTGACGCCGAGCGCTCCCGCCTCCTTGGGCGTGAACTGGGTTTCACGTGAAACACGGTTCGCCCGGTCCAACTGGTCGGCCTTATCCAGCCATACCTTGGCACGATCGGCGCCGACGATCCCGGCGTCGATGCCCAGGCCCGTCAGACGCACGTCGGCGTTATCGGCCCGCAGCGTCAGGCGATACTCAGCCCGGCTGGTGAACATCCGATAGGGCTCGGTGACGCCGCGGGTGACCAGGTCGTCGATCATGACCCCGATATAGGCTTGGTCCCGGCCGAGGATGACCGGGTCCGAACCGGCGGCAGCGCGGGCGGCGTTCAGCCCGGCGATCAGGCCTTGCGCCCCTGCTTCCTCATAGCCGGTCGTGCCGTTGATCTGACCCGCCAGATAGAGGCCAGGCCGTTTCTTGACCTCCAGCGCCGGGGTCAGTTCGCGCGGATCGACATAGTCGTATTCGATGGCGTAGCCGAAGCGGAAAACCTCGACAGCCTCCAGACCCGGCATGGTCCGCAGGAAGGCCATCTGCGTCGCGTCCGACACCGAGGTCGAAATGCCGTTGGGATAGACAGTCGGATCGTCCAGACCTTCGGGCTCCAGAAAGACCTGATGGCTGGTCTTGTCGGCGAAGCGCACCACCTTGTCCTCGATCGAAGGGCAGTAACGCGGCCCGCGGCCCGACAGCTTGCCCCCATAGACGGCGCTTTCGCCCAAGTTCTCGGCGATGATGCGGTGGGTTTCTTCGGTCGTATGGGTGATGCCGCAGGCGATCTGGGGGACTTCGATCTTGTCGGTCAGGAAGCTGAAGGGCACGGGCTCGTCGTCCGCCGCCTGCATCTCCAGCTGCTCCCAGGCGATGGTGCGGCCGTCCAGACGCGCGGGCGTGCCCGTCTTCAGACGGCCCATCATCAGGCCCGAGCCATAGAGGTCGGCGGCCAGACCCACGGACGGCGCCTCGCCGAAGCGACCGGCGTTGATGCGTTCCTCGCCGCGATGGATGACGCCATTGAGGAAGGTGCCGGTCGTCAGGACCACGGCCCCTGCGCGCAGCTCGGTCCCCTCGCCCGTGGTCACGCCGGCCACGCGGTGGCCGTTGAGGATCAGGGCCTCGGCCGTGCCGGCCTTCAGGGTCAGGTTCGGCGTCCGGGCCAGTTCGGCCTGCATGGCCTCACGGTACAGACGACGGTCGATCTGGCTGCGCGGGCCGCGCACCGCGGCGCCCTTGGAACGGTTCAACAGACGGAACTGGATGCCCGAGACGTCGGCCAGCCGCCCCATGACGCCGTCCAGGGCGTCGATCTCGCGCACCAGATGGCCCTTGCCCAGACCGCCGATGGCCGGGTTGCAACTCATCTCGCCGACGGTTTCCAGCTTCTGGGTCAGCAGCAGGGTGCGGGCGCCGGCGCGCGCCGAGGCGGCCGCGGCTTCGCAGCCGGCGTGTCCGCCGCCGATAACGATGACGTCGAAGGTCGTGGAAGGGGAGGAAGTCATGGCCGAGGACATAGTCTATCCGGTGTCGGATCGCCACTGGAACGACGCCGATGTTTCACGTGAAACACCGCGGTTCGACGGCTACTTGCCGATACAGAAGGTCGAGAAGACCTCGCCCAGAATGTCCTCGACCCCGATGGCGCCGGTGACGCGGGCCAGGGCGTCCGCCGCTCGGCGCAGGTCATCGCCGGCCATTTCGGGCGCGAGGTCGAGGGCGCGACGGCCCGCCTCGACCGCGGCCAGGGCCTCGACCAGACGACGGCGATGGCGTTCGCGCGTCACCGCCGGGAAGTCGGCGCCGGACAGGTCGCGGGCCAGACGGGCGGCGATCCAGTGATGCAGCTCCGCCAGCCCCTGCCCCGTCGCCGTGCTGACGGTCAGGGCCTCGAGGTCGGACATGGCGTCGACGGCGCCCAGATCAGCCTTGTTCAGGACCTGAAGATCGGACGGATGCATGAAGGCCGAAGCCGGATCTTCGGCGCCCTCTGTTGACGGCGAACGCACCCAGAGGCGCAGGTCTGCGCCCTCGGCGCGCAGACGGGCGCGACGGATGCCCTCCGCCTCCACCACGTCGTCGCTGTCGCGCAGGCCTGCCGTGTCCGACAGGGTGACGGCGTAGCCGCCGATCATGATGTCGGCGTCGAGCACATCCCTCGTCGTGCCGGCGATAGGGGTGACGATGGCCGCCTCACGCGCGACAAGGGCGTTGAACAGCGACGACTTGCCGGCGTTGGTCTCGCCGATCAGGACGATGCGATAACCCTCGCGCACCCGACGTCCACGATCGGAATCGGCCAGAGCCGCATGCAGATCAGTCGCCAGAGCGTCCAGCACCGGCCCGGCGGTGCGGGCCAGATTGTCGGGGACTTCCTCGTCGGGGAAGTCGATCTCGGCCTCGACCAGAGACAGAGCCTTCAGCAGATCGCGGCGGAAACCGGCGTAGGCGGCCGACAGGGCGCCGTCCAGCTGGCCCAGGGCCTGAGCCTTCTGGGCCTCGGTCTCGGCGTCGATCAGGTCGGCCACGGCCTCGGCCTGGGCCAAGTCCATGCGGCCGTTCTGGAAGGCGCGACGGGTGAACTCGCCGGGTTCGGCGGGGCGCACATCAAGGGCGATCAGGGCGCGGCTGGCGGCCTCGATCACGGCGCGGCCGCCGTGCAGATGCAGTTCGGCCGAGTCTTCGCCGGTGTAGGAATGGGGTCCGGGGAAGCGCAGGACCAGGGCCTGATCCACCGTCTCGCCGTCGTGGCGCAGGGTCCGCAGCGAGGCCAGACGCGGCGTCAGCCCCCCTGCCCCCAGAGCGCTCAGGGCCGCGTCCACGCCCGCCCCGGACAGGCGCAGGATGGCGATGGCGCCTCGCCCCGGCGGCGTGGCCAGGGCGAAGATGGTGTCGGCGTTTGAACTCAAGTCTTCAGCCCTTGGGCGCGCCCGTGACGGCGGCTTCCATCAGACGACGGAACTGGTCCTGGGCCTGAACCCCAAAGCTGGTCCAGGTCTTCATCAGCTCGTCGGGCTGCATGGCCGCCATGTTGGCGTCCATCCGCTTCTGCATCTCGGCCACCAGATGATCGTTCAGCGGCGTCACATCCGGCAGGCCGAGGAAGGCCCGCGCCTCGGCCGGGGTGCAGTCGATCTCGATGTTCAGCTTCATAACGCCCTCACTTGTTTCACGTGAAACATGACGGCGCCCCTCAAGCAGCCTCGCGCCGCGCGCGAGGCGCTAGGGGCCCCAATCAGGTATTCATGGACTGGAAGAAGTCGCCGTTGTTCTTGGACTGGCGCAGCTTGTCGAGCAGGAACTCGATCGCGTCTTGCGGGCCCATCGGGTTGAGGATGCGGCGCAGGACGTAGGTCTTGGCCAGTTGATCCTTCGGCGTGATGAGGTCTTCCTTGCGGGTGCCGGACTTGAGCACGTCGATGGCCGGGAAGATGCGCTTGTCGGCGACCTTGCGGTCCAGCACGATTTCCGAGTTGCCGGTGCCCTTGAACTCTTCGAAGATGACCTCGTCCATGCGGCTGCCGGTGTCGATCAGGGCCGTGGCGATGATGGTCAGCGAACCGCCCTGCTCCACATTACGCGCGGCGCCGAAGAAGCGCTTGGGTCGTTGCAGGGCGTTGGCGTCGACGCCGCCGGTCAGCACCTTGCCCGACGACGGGACAGTGGCGTTGTAGGCGCGGCCCAGACGGGTGATGGAGTCCAGCAGGATGACCACGTCCTTTTTGTGCTCGACCAGACGCTTGGCCTTCTCGATCACCATCTCGGCGACGGCGACGTGGCGGGTGGCGGGCTCGTCGAAGGTCGAGGCGACGACCTCGCCCTTCACCGTGCGCTGCATGTCGGTGACTTCTTCGGGGCGCTCGTCGATCAGCAGAACGATCAGGAAGACTTCCGGATGGTTCTTCTCGATCGACTTGGCGATGTTCTGCAGCATGACCGTCTTACCCACGCGCGGCGGGGCGACGATCAGGCAGCGCTGGCCCTTGCCCAGCGGGGCGACGATGTCGATGACCCGGCCCGAGCGGTCCTTCAGCGTCGGGTCCTGGATCTCCATGTGCAGCCGCTCTTCGGGATAGAGCGGCGTCAGGTTGTCGAACAGGACCTTGGTCTTGACCATCTCCGGGTCTTCGAAGTTGATCGTGTCGACCTTGAGCAGGGCGAAGTAGCGCTCGCCCTCGCGCGGGCCGCGCACGGCGCCGTGCACCGTATCGCCCGAACGCAGGCCGAAGCGGCGGATCTGCGACGGCGAGACATAGACGTCGTCCGGGCCCGGCAGGTAGTTGGCGTCGGGACTCCGCAGGAAGCCGAAGCCGTCCGGCAGGATCTCCAGCACGCCCGAGGCGATGATCTCGACCTCTTCGTCGGCCAGGGTCTTCAGGATGGCGAACAGCAGGTCCTGCTTGCGCAGGTTGCCGGCGTTCTCGATGTCCAGACCCTCGGCGAAGGCGACCAGGTCTTCCGGCGTCTTCTCGTTCAGTTCCTGCAGGGTGATGCGGCCGTTGGGGACGATCGGCTCGCCGTCCTCGTCCTCATCGTCGGCCGTGGTGTCGACGCCGGTGTCATCGTTGACGATTTCGGCGGCGACTTCGATCTCGATTTCGGGTTCCGGCGCGGCCTCGACGGGGGCGCGCGATCCACCCAGGGTCAGGGTCTTGCGTGGACGTTCCGTAACAATTTCAACGACTTCCGAGGACTGGTCGTTGTTTTCAGGGGTGTCGGTCATGGCGTGCTCGCTCACGCGCTCGGACGCGAAGAGGCGTCGAGGGCGGTTTCGTCTGTCGATGTCGCGGCCTTGCGGCCAGAGGGAGGGCGACGGGCTCCCGCAGGATCGATCCGGCAGGCGTCGCAAGAAGAGAGGGACCGCCCTGCCGATCACAATGGGATCACGCCGAATGGTTCGCTTTCAGCGGAACCACGAATGACCGGGCGCCGTCAAGCAAGGCCATTCTTTTTGGCCGCGGTCAAAAGACTCCGCCTTGACTGCTTCGCGCCGCCCTATGGGTTTCGACCCGACGCGGCCTGGCGCTTCGCGCGCTCAAGCAGCAAGCGGCCGCGTCGCGAGCGATAGCGCCCCTAGAATGTCCACTCCAGCGTCACGGAGAGCACCATGACGATCGCCAGCAGGAAGGGGATCTCGTTGGTCATGCGCCAGAAGCGGCCCGAGTATTTCGACGTGCCGGCGGCGATCTTCTTCCTCTGACCGGCCAGGAAGCCGTGCCAGGCGGCCAGCAGGAAGACGCCGGTCAGCTTGGTCACCATCCAGGGTTGGTGGGCGAAGCTCCAGTCGGCACCCTCGCCGCTGCGCAGCCACAACAGCCAGCCGCCGAAGATAAAGGCCAGGATCATGGCCGGATTGATGATGATGCGCAGCAGACGCGTCTGCCACAGACGCAGCAAGGCCTGCATTTCGCTCCGCAAAGGCTCGGGCTTGGCGTTCTGCTCGGCGTCATAGGCGAACAGGCGCGGCAGGAAGAGCATGCCGGCCATCCAGGCGATCACCGCCAGGATATGAAGCCCACGGGCCAGATTATAGTAGTCCATGAGGTCCCCCTCGACCGGTCAGGCCGCCTTTGAACAACCGCCGGGACAGGCTTTCAAGTGGGCGCATGGTCCACCCTTGGACGCGCCCTGCGGCGCCACGCCGGACGTCTCCAGCGCCGCCTCGACGGCTTTCGCCAGTCCAGCGATGAAGGCCGGCTCCACGCCCACGGCGGGCGCCCGCAGATAGGGGGCGCAACCGACCTGTTCAGCCAGTTCGGCGTATTCGTGATCCAGCTCGACCAGGGTCTCGATATGCTCGGAGACGAAGGCGATGGGCACGACCACGGCGCCGACGCCGTCTCGGCCCGCCTGTTCCACAGCCTCAGGCGTCGACGGCCCCAGCCATTTCAGCGGCCCGACCCGGCTCTGATAGCAGATGGCCCAGTCGGTCAGGCCCATGCGGGCGATGACGGCGGCGACCGTGGCCTCGACCTGGGCCTGATAGGGGTCCCCGGCGGCGACCAGCTTTTCCGGGATGCCGTGGGCCGAGAACAGCACGCGCACCGGCCGGCCTTCGGCCTGGTCCATGGTCTCGCGGATCAGGCGGACCTGAGCCTCGATCAGGCCTTCTGCGTCGGGATAGCAGCAGACGGCGTGGACCTCGCCCGGCCCCTTGTAGGCCTCGCGCCAGGCCTTGAGCGAGGAGGCCGTCGTGGTGGTCGAGAACTGCGGATAGAGGGGCAGAAGCACCACATGGTCGGGCTGGAACTCAGCCACCGCCCGCGCCGTGTCCTCGGTCAGGGGATGCCAGTAGCGCATGGCGATGAAGACCTCGGTCTCGTCCCCCGGCGCCGCCTCGGCCAGGGCTTCGGACAGAGCCGCCGCCTGCTTCAGCGTCTCGGGCAGCAGGGGCGAACCTCCGCCCATCCGCGCATAATTGGCCTGGGCCGACTTCTCACGCCGCGACGAGATCAACCGGGCCAGAGGCGTGCGGACGATGCCCGGCAGACCGATGATGGCCGGGTCGTTGAACAGGTTGAACAGGAAGGGTTTGACCGCGTCCGGCCCATCCGGCCCGCCGAGATTGGTCAGCACCACGGCCACGCGCCGATTGGGACGACGGGTCTCGGCGGTCATGGTCATTGAGCGCCGATCCGGCGAAGGACCTGCTCGACGTGCGCGATCGGCACATCCGGGAGGATGCCGTGACCCAGGTTGAAGATCCACGGCCGCTGGCCCCAGGCCTCCATCAGTTGATCAACGCGACAATCCAGAGCCGGGCCGCCTGCGCGCAGCAACAGAGGATCGAGCGCGCCCTGGATCGGCTTTATGGCCTGAACCCGTTGACCGACTTTCAGAGGACAGGCGGTGTCCAGCGCCACGGCCTGGACGTCGCACTCCGCCGCATAACGCTCTGCAAGCGCCGCAGAGCCCCTTGGGAAGCCAATGAGGGGTACGGTGACGCCCAGGGCCCGGGCGCGGGCCACAAGCGCTTGGTGAGGCTTCAGGACCAGGGTTTCGAACAGATCGTCGGGCAGGCCCTCAGCCCAGCTCTCGAAGATCTTGAGCACCTGGGCGCCGGCGTCCTGCTGCATCTTCAGATAATGGGCGGTGGCCTCGACCAGGACCTCCAGAAGGGCCGCGACCTTTTCCGGTTCGGCATAGGCGTAGGTACGAGCGGCGGCGCGTTCGCCCTTCATGATGGTGCGGGCTTCGCCGTCCAGCATATAGGTGGCCACCGTCCAGGGCGCGCCAGCGAACCCGATCAGAGCCTTGGATGGGTCCAGTTCAGCGCGCACCAGGCTGAGGGTCTGGCCCACCGACTTCAGGGCCTCCCCCGCCCCGGAGGCCAGCTCCCGCATCGACTCCACCGACGGCAGGGCGCCAAGGCGCGGGCCTTCGCCGGCTTCGAACCAGACCTTTTGTCCCAAGGCGCCCGGGATCAGCAGGATGTCGGCGAAGACGATGGCGGCGTCGAAGCCGAACCGGCGCATCGGCTGAAGCGTGGCCTCGGCCGCCATCTCCGGGTTCATGCAGAAGGCGATGAAGTCCGGCGCCTTGGCCCGCAGCTCGCGGTACTCCGGCAGGTAGCGCCCCGCCTGACGCATGAACCACACGGGCGGACGGGTCGTAGTCTGGCCTTGGAGAGCCTGGATCAGGAGAGGAGTGCTCATGCCTTGGGCTTTAGGATGCACACCCCCAAGCCTCAATCCCTATTCAGATTTAAGAATTGAAAGAAATTGGAGGTTGGAAGCAGGGGGCTGGAACGCGGGGATAGAATCCGGTCGTACCGTCCATCGACAGACTTCTCCCCGATTTCTGGCGAATGAATCGGGTGACCCTGGTCATGGTATGTTGATTGCGGGGATAACCCGCTTTGAGTCCGCTGTGACGGGAGTCCGATCTGGGCGCCGTTGTGGGAAAGGCGCCGGGCGCCAATTCTGGACAAGGCGCCTTATCCCCTGGTGAGGATAGAAATTCGGCGCCTGTATGAATGACTCCAGGCGCCGTTCGGCCATCGGCGCCCGTGATCCCCGCTCGCGACCGGCGTCGGAGCTTGCTAGAGGATTCGGCGCCCAATCGGCGCCCTGGCGGCGCCCAGGCGATGTCGAACGGCGCCCAGGCTTTTGCACAGGTCTTCGGGGACAGAGTCAGAGCCTATCCGGGCGAGAAGGATGAGGAGACGATCAGAGCCATGAGCCCCGCCCGCCCGTCGTCGCGTCTCGCCACCTATTTCCATGTCCATCTGGTCTCGGATTCGACCGGTGAGACCCTGAACGCCATGGCCAAGGCCGTGATCGCCCGTTTCGACGGCGTCATTCCCATCGAGCACATCTATGCCCTGGTTCGCTCGCCCCGGCAGATGGAGCGGGTTCTGGAAGAGGTGGCCGGGGCGCCGGGCGTGGTCCTGCACACCCTGGTCGACCGCGAACTGCGCGAACAGCTGGAGGAGGGCTGTCGCCGGCTGCAGACGCCGCAGATCGGCGCGCTGGACCCGCTGGTCGGGGCCTTGTCGGGCTATCTGGGGACCAATATCTCGACCCGCGTGGGGGCCCAGCACGCCCTGGACCACGGCTATTTCAACCGCATCGGCGCCCTGGACTTCGCCATCGCCCACGACGACGGCCAGGGCACGCTGGAGCAGCTGGAGCATGCCGATGTGGTCCTGTGCGGCGTTAGTCGGACCTCTAAGACCCCGACCTGCATCTATCTGGCCAACCGCGGCATCCGCGCCGCCAATGTCCCCCTGGTGCCGGGTCAGGAAGACGGAGAGCGGCTGACCCGGCTCAAGAACCCCCTGGTCGTGGGTCTGACCGTCTCGCCGGACCGTCTGGTGCAGATCCGCCGTAATCGGCTGGAGGGGCTGAACGCCGCGCGGGCCTCTGACTATGTCGATCATGACGCGGTGCGCGATGAGACGGTCAAGGCGCGGCGCGCCTTCGAACGGCGCGGCTGGCCGACCATCGACGTGACCCGTCGCTCGGTCGAGGAGACCGCGGCCGCCATCATCAACCTGCTGAGCGAGCGGCGCAGCCGTCGCCAGGACACCCCCGGAGCTTCTGCGTGACGACGACCGACGGCGAACGCCTGATCCTGGCCTCGAAAAGCGCAGCGCGGCGGGCCGTTCTGACCGATGCGGGCGTGCCCTTTTCCGTCCACGTAGCCGACGTGGACGAGGATGCGCTGAAGACGCCGGGCGTCGATCCCGTCGAGCTGGCGGTCGAACTGGCGCGGGCCAAGGCCCTGGCGGTGTCGCGCCATGACGCCGAGGCCTGGGTCCTGGGCGCCGATCAGACCCTGGCCTTCGACGGCGGCCTGGTCTCCAAGGCCCCGACGCTGGCGGCGGCGCGCGAGCGCCTGATGGCCATGCGCGGCCGCACCCATCAGCTGCATTCCGGCGCGGCCCTGGCTCGCAATGGTCAGGTGGTCTGGTCTGGCGTGGACACGGTCGAGATGAAGATGCGCGACTTCTCCGACGCCTTCCTCGACGCCTATTTGGCCGCCGAGGGCGAGGCCCTGCTGGCCTGCGTCGGTTCCTACCGGCTGGAAGGCCTGGGGTCTCAGCTGTTCGAGGCGGTCGAGGGCGACTATTTCACCGTGCTCGGCCTGCCCCTGTGGCCGGTCCTGGCCGAACTGCGCCGCGCCGGGGTGATTGTCTCGTGAACCCCTCCCCTAACCGCATCACCGGCGCCGCCATGCTGGCGGGCATCGCCGGCCAGCCGGTGGCTCATTCGCTCAGTCCGGTGATCCATAACGCCTGGCTTCAGGCTGGCGACATCGACGGCGCCTATATGCCGTTTGCGCCCCAGGACGCCGCCGGGTTCGACGCCCTGATTGCGGCCGGCCGGGCCGGTCTGGTTCAGGGCCTCAACGTTACCGCCCCCTTCAAGGAACAGGCCTTCGCCCTGGCCGACGAGGCCAGCGGCGCCGCCAAGGCCACCGGCTCAGCCAATATCCTGGTGTTCGAGGACGGCCGCGTGCGCGCCGACAGCTCCGACGGCGTGGGCGTTCTTTATGCTCTGGCCGAACAGGCGCCGGCGTTGAACCTGACAGGCGCCGTCGTGGTCATGCTGGGCGCGGGCGGCGCCGCGCGCGCCGGCGCGGGCGCCCTGATCGAGGCCGGGGCGGCCATCCGCATCCTCAATCGGTCGCGCGACCGAGCCGAGGCCCTGGCTACCGACCTGGGCCCGTCGGTCAGCGTCGCCGACGAGGCCGCTCTGGCAGAGGCCGATCTGGTCATCAACGCGCTCAGCGTTCCGCCGGCCATCGACCTGTCGGCGCTGAAGCCGACCGCCGTGGTTATGGACATGACCTACAAGCCCGTGGTCACCGCCTTCCTGGCCGCCGCCCGAGCGCGCGGCCTGACCACGGTCGATGGTCTGGCCATGCTGATCGGCCAGGCGGCGCCCTCCTTCACCGCCCTGTTCCGTCGTCCGCCTCCGCCTTTGGACCTGCGCGCCCTGCTGCTGGCCCATCTGGGAGAGGGCGCGTGATCATCCTCGGCCTGACCGGCTCGATCGGCATGGGCAAGTCGACGACGGGGCGGATGTTCGCCGACGAAGGCGCCTTGGTCTGGGACGCCGACGCCGCCGTGCATCGTCTCTATGCGCGCGGCGGGGCGGCGGTTGAACCCTTGGGCGAGGCCTTCCCCGGCGTGATTGTCGACGGCGCAGTTGACCGCACGCGGCTGGCGGGGGTCCTGGGTCGTGACGAAGACGCCTTCAAACACCTTGAAGCCATCGTCCATCCGCTGGTGGCGCAGGACCGGGCCGAGGATCTGGCGGCGGCGCGGGCCGAAGGGGTGCGTCTGGCGGTCCTCGACATCCCCCTGCTGTTCGAGACCGGCGGCGACCAGTTCGTGGACGCCGTGGTCGTGGTCACCGCCGATCCCGAGGTTCAGGCCGCGCGTGTCCTGGACCGCCCCGGCATGACCCGCGACCGCTTCGAGGCCATTCTGGCGCGCCAGACCCCCGACGCCGAGAAACGCCGCCGCGCCGACTTTCTGGTCGATACCGGTCGAGGGCTGGACGCCGCGCGTGATCAGGTGCGTCAGATCGTCGAGACGGTTCTGTCGCCGGGCTGGAGCAAGCCTGTGCGCGCCGGGTCATGAGGCCGCCGGGCTTGCCGACAGCCTGGGCGGTCATCGAGGCCGCGTCTCTGGCGGACGGAATCGGCGGCCAGGTCTGGCGGGCGCGTCGCCTGAGCGGCGAACCGGTCGTGATCAAGCGTGTCAGTGCTCAGGCGGCGGCGGACGCGGCCCACGCCATAGCCTATCTGGACTGGCGCGAGGGACAGGGCGCCGCGCGATTGCTGGCCGTCGACGGCGATTGGCAGATGCAGGAGGACGCCGGCGAGCGGACCCTGACCCATGTTCTGGAGCAGGAGGGGGACGCCGCCGCGACCCTCATCGCCGCCGAGGTGCTGGGGGTTCTGCACGCCCCCTCGGGTCGCCGCGCCGAGGGCCTGCAGACCATGACGGATCGGTTCGCCGCCCTGACGGCGGCGGCCCGGTCGGAAGGGGGCTTGTTCGCTGAGGCCGACGCCTGGCTGAAGACCCTTGCGAGTGGGCCGGTTCAACCGCTGCATGGCGATCTGCATCACGACAACATCCTGTTCGGCGCGCGAGGCTGGTTGGCCATCGATCCGCACGGGGTTCTGGGCGACCCGGCCTATGACGCGGCCAACCTGCTCTACAATCCGCTGGATCGTCAGGATCTGCGGACGGACCCCGCACGGGCGCGGCGTCTGGCCGAGGTTCTGGCCCCGGCGGTCCAGCGGCCGGTTGCGGCGGTTCTCGGCTATGGCTTCTGTCACGCCTGCCTGTCGGCGGCCTGGCATCTGGAAGACGGCGACGTCGCCGAAGCCGAACGCAGCCTGGCCACGGCGCGGGCCATCCAGGCGGCCCTGAAACAGGCTTGAGCCTTTCACAAGGGGCCGAAGATCGGCATTAAGGGGCATGGCCCGCGAAATCGTTCTCGACACTGAAACCACCGGCTTCGATCCCAAGACGGGCGACCGTCTGATCGAGGTCGGCTGCATCGAGATCCACGACCTGCTGCCGACCGGCCGGACCTTTCACCGCCTGGTCAATCCCGAGCGTCTGATCCCGCCGGACGCCATCCGGGTGCACGGCATCACCGATGACCACGTCAAAAACGCGCCCAAGTTCCACGAGATCGCCGCCGACCTGCTGGAGTTCATCGGCGACGCCCCCCTGATCGCGCACAACGCCAACTTCGACCGCAACTTCATCGATTTCGAGTACAGCCGTATCGGCCAGGCCCCGCCGCCGCAGGAGCGCTGGATCGACACCTTGCAGCTGGCGCAGAAGCGGTTTCCGGGCATGCCCAACTCGCTGGACGCCCTGTGCAAGCGCTTCAAGATCTCGCTGGTCGACCGCACCCTGCACGGCGCCCTGATCGACTCGCGCCTGCTGGCCGAGGTCTATCTGGAGCTGCGCGGGGGCAAGGAAAGAGCGCTGGACCTGACCACGGCCCGCAGCCCGCAGGCCATGGCGGCGGCCGCTTCGGTCAGCCATGGGGCGCGGCCCAATCCCCTGCCCTTCCGCTCGACCGAGGCGGAACAGGCGGCGCATCTGGCCTTCCTGAAATCGACATTGAAGGACCACAGCCTTTGGGCCGGTTATGGCGTGACCATCGAGGTCGAAGCCAAGGATGAGGCCGCGGCCTAGAAGGCGGCGTCCATCAGGGTGTAGGTCCCGGGCTTGCTCTGAAAGGCGTCGATCTGCGGGACCAGACGGCGGAAATGCTCACTGGCGCAGTGGGCGTCCAGCGCGGCCTGATCGGGCCATTCCTCGATGAAGACGAAGTGGCCGGGCTGGCGCTGATCCGTGAACAGGTCATAGGCCAGGCACTGCGGTTCCTCGCGCGTCAGGCGCACCAGTTCGCGATAGAGGGGCATGACCGCCTCGACGTGTTCGGGCCTGATGAAGTCCTCGGCGATGACCTTCAGCATCACGGTCCTCTTTCCGCATAAAAAAGGGGACGCCCCTTCGGACGCCCCCTCCCAATCTTCCGCTCAAGCAGCGAGGCGCCGCGCGCCTCGCGATAGCGGTCTCTCTTGAATTATGCCTGACCGGCGTCGGCGGGACCGCTGGCGATCTGCTGCTGGCGGGCGACGTAGATGGCGGCGAAGTCGATCGGGTCGACCATGAAGGGCGGGTAGAAGCCGCCGTCCGAGGTGGCCTGGGCGATGATCTGGCGCGCGAAGGGGAAGAGGTAGCGCGGGCACTCGATCAGCAGCAGGGGTTCGATGTCCTGGGGCGAGACGCCGCTCAGGGCGAACAGGCCGCCGTAGACGAGTTCCACGTGAAACACGGCGTTCTTGTCGTCGCCGGTCGCCTTGACCGACAGCTTCAGGTCGACTTCGAACAGGCCGTCGGGACGACCGGCGGCGTTCATCTCCACGCCCATGTCGATGGCGGGCTTGCCCTCGATGCGCAGGCTTTCCGGCGCGCGCGGGTTCTCGAAGGACAGGTCGCGGACATACTGGGCCAGGATGCGGAAGCCGGGACCGGCGGGTTGGCCCTGGACTTCCATGGGCTCGGTCTGGCCGTTGTCGGCGGGGGCGGTGGCGTCGGTCATGAAGGAATAAGCCGTCAGTCTGAAATCAAGGGACGCCGGACCGCTCCGGGCCCGGGATGAAGGGTCCGCGACTACCACGGCGAGGCTATTGGCCGCAACGGCGAGACCCGCGTTCTGAACCCGCCTCGGCTTGCGCCCGGCGGGAACGCCCCCTAATCCTCAGGACAACAGATGCGCGCCCGTCGATCCCCCCTTGGGCGCGCGCCAATCAGGTGAAGCCCGTGCCCATCCAATTCCAGATCGTCATGTTCGCCATCGTCGCCGCGGTGCTGCTGTTCATGCTCTACAACGTCCTGGGCAAGAAGGTCGGACGGCAGCCGCAGGAAGACGCCCGCCTGGCCCCGGCCGCGTCCGTCGCCGGCCAGGCGCCGGTTCCGGCCGCGCCTGGCATGGACGCGGCCACCGCCGCCGCCGTCGCGGGTCTCAAGGCCCGTGATCCGGCCTTTGATCCGGCTCGTTTCCTGGAGGGCGCGCGCCAGGCCTATGAAACCATCGTGCGCGGCTACGCCTCGGGTGATCGTGAAGCGCTTCGTCCCCTGCTGACCCCCTCGGTCATGTCCTCGTTCGAGGCGGGCATCGCCGCCCGCGAAGCACGCGGGGAGCGCGAGCAGACCGAGTTCCTGCACGCCCCGCGCGCGGATCTGGAGCTGGCCACGGTCAGGGACGACCGCGCCGTGGCCAAGGTCCGCTTCCTGGCCGAGATGCGCAGCATCGTCACTCCGGCCGAGGGCGAGGCCTCGACCGACGAACGCCGGACAGCGGAATTGTGGACCTTTGAACGTGTCCTGGGCGCCGCCGACCCCAACTGGGCCCTGGCCCGCGTCGAGCCGGCCAGCGCCTGATGGGGGCCGCCGCGCCGCTCGCCCCTCCGTTCGACCGGGCGGGCGCGGCCCGGGCGGGCGTTCTATCTCTGCTATTGTTCGTAGCGGCCTGCGCTTCGACCCCGTCGGTCGTTCCGCCGGTGACGCCCGGACCGGGTCCGGTTTCACCGCCGACCCCGGTCGAGGGGATGAGCCTGACCGCCCTGCCCGGCTGGGCCGAAGAGGATCATCTGGCCGCCTTCAGCGCCTATGTCGCCGGCTGCATCCGCGCCCGGGGCGGGGCGGCCGAGACCGTCTGCGCCCGCGCCCGCGACTTGGCCGCGCGGCGCGTGACGCCCAGCGACGCCCGCGCCTTCCTCGAGACGAACTTCGTCGCCAGCGAGGCCCGTACCGATGACGGCCGCACCGGTCTGTTGACCGCCTATTTCGCGCCGGAATATCCAGCCCGCCGCGCGCCTGACAACGAGTTCGACGCCCCGGTCCTCAGTCGTCCGGCCAATCTGTCCGAGGTCGGCGACCGCGCCGCCATCGAGGCGGGATCGGCGCAGTCCCAGGCCCTGGCCTGGATGCGGGCCGAGGATCTCTTCTTCCTGCAGATCCAGGGGTCGGGGACCCTGACCTTCCCCGATGGGGCCCGTCTGCGCGCCGCCTACGCCGCCGACAACGGCAAACCCTTCGTCGGCATCGCCCGGCCCATGGCCGAACGCGGCCTGCTGCCGACCAACGGCACCTCGGGCGACGCCATTCGCGGCTGGCTGTCGGCTCATCGCGGGGCCGAGGCGCGCGAGGTCATGGCCCTGAATCCGCGCTACATCTTCTTCGGGGTCAGTCCCGACGACGGCAAGGAGGCGACCGGCGCCGCCGGAGTCCCTCTGCCCGCCCGTCGGTCCGTGGCCGTGGACCCGTCGCGCTGGACCTATGGCGAGGCCGTCTGGATCGAGGCCGACGGCGGCAATCTCATCGGGGCCAGGGCCAGCTATCGCGGCCTGGTCATGGCGCTGGACACCGGTTCGGCTATCCGCGGCCCCGTCCGCGCCGACCTTTACATCGGCCGCGGCGACGCGGCGGGCGCCGAAGCGGGCGCGGTGCGCCATCCGCTGAGGATGTGGCGACTGACGCCGAGGGACTGAGGAACGTCCGGGCTTTTCCAGGGATTGAACCATCAGGCTTCAGCACAGGTGGATGGGCATGAAATTCTTGGCTCTGGATCGGGTGGATCGGCGACTTTTCATGGCCGGGGTGGCGGCGGGCGGCCTGGCGATCGGCGGTGGCAGGCGCGCCGATGTGACCATTTTCCACGGCGGGCCTATCCGCACCATGGAGGATGCGCGCCCGGCGGCGGAAGCCGTGGCCGCACGTGGGGGCGTCATCATTGCCGTCGGAACCCTGGAGCAGGTCGAGGCTGTGGCCGGGCGCGGCGCGCGGCGGGTCGATCTGCAGGGGCGAACCCTTCTGCCGGGCTTCTTTGATCCTCATGGCCATGTCGCCATGGTCGGGTTGCAGGCGCGATACGCCAATCTCCTGCCGGCGCCGGACGGCGAGGGCAACGATATCCCCGCCCTGCAGCGGATCACGCGCGACTGGATGACCCGACATGAGGCTCTGGTGCGTGACACGGGCCTGGTCATTGGCTTCGGCTATGACGATTCCCAGTTGAACGAGCGACGCCATCCCACGCGGGATGATCTGGACGCCGTTTCCGACGCCGTCCCCATCCTGTTCATGCATCAGTCGGGCCATCTGGGCGTCGCCAATACGGCGGCTCTGGAGGCGGCGCGGGTCAATGCCGAGACCTCCGATCCGGATGGCGGCGTTTTCCGTCGCCGCGACGGCTCGCGCGAGCCGAACGGGGTGATGGAGGAAACGGCCCTGTTCGCCGTCATGGGCGCTCTGTTCACCCGCCTGGACGCCGAGGCCAACCGGCAGATGATCGTCGAGGGCGCGCGTTTCTACGCCCGCTTCGGCTATACGACGGCCCAGGACGGACGCTCATCGACCGAGACCTGTCGCATGATCGGGGACCTGGCCCAGGCGGGCGCCCTGCCGATCGACATCCTGTCCTTCCCGGACATCCTGACCTCGACCGATGTGATGGCCACGTCGCTGTATCGACGGAATTACGAGGGGCGCTACCGGGTCGGCGGGGTCAAGCTGACGCTGGACGGTTCGCCTCAGGCCAAGACCGCCTGGCTGTCGCAGCCCTATTTCATTCCGCCCGAGGGCCAGCCCGCCTCTTGGCGGGGCTATCCTGCGGTGACGGAGCAGCAGGCGCTGGACGCCGTCGACCTGGCCTTCAGGAACGATTGGCAGATCGAGGTCCACGCCAATGGCGACGCCGCCGTCGACTTGCTGATCGCCGCCGTCCGCGAGGCCAGCCGAAAACATGGGGCCAGGGATCGTCGCCCGGTGCTGATCCATGGCCAGACCACGCGACTGGACCAGCTTGATGATCTGAAGGCCCTGGGGATCGTCCCTTCCTTCTTCCCCATGCACACCTTTTACTGGGGCGACTGGCATCGGGATTCGGTGCTGGGCCCGCGCCGCGCGGAGGTAATCTCGCCCTGTGGATCGGCGTGGCGGCGGGGCATGCGCTTCACCAGCCATCATGACGCTCCGGTGGCCAATCCTGACGCCCTGAGGGTGTTGTCGGCGACGGTGACCCGCCGCACCCGGTCGGGCGACATTCTCGGCCCTGACGAGCGGGTTCCGGTCGAGATCGCCCTGAAGGCCATGACCCTGTGGGCCGCCTGGCAGCATTACGAGGACGATCGCAAGGGCTCGCTCGCGGTCGGCAAGCTGGCGGATCTGGTCCTGCTGGATCAGGACCCGGTGACCATCGATCCCGGCCGTCTGGCCGGGATCAGGGTCTCCGAGGTTTACAAGGAAGGCCGCCCGGTCGATCTGGGCTGACCCGCCCCTACCGCCGCTTCAGACTGCCCAGGACACCGCGCAGCAGTTCGCGGGTGATGGTCGAACCGGCGGTGCGCAGGACGGACTTGGTCAGGGCTTCCATCGGCGTCTGACGACTGGAGGCGCGAGGGCGGGGTGCTGCGCGTTCGCGCGCCGGGGCGGGCGCGGACCGGGCGGCCTTTTCCGCCGCCTTGGCCTGAGCTTCGGCGGCGGCGGTCTCGGCCTCGATGCGGTCGGCCTGGGCGCGGCGGGCCTTCAGGACCTCCTCGGCGGACTCGCGGTTGACGGCGGTGTCATAGGTTCCCCGCACCGGGCTGGCGGCCATGACGGCGGCGCGTTCGGCGTCGGTGGCGGGGCCCAGGCGCGAGTCCGGCGGGCGGATCTTCGTCTGGGCCACCACGGTCGGGGCGCCCTTGTCGTCCAGGGTCGAGACCAGGGCCTCGCCCACCCCCAAAGCTTGGATGGCCTCGGCGGTGTCGAAGGCGGGGTTGGTGCGGAAGCTCTGGGCGGCGGCGCGCAGGCCCTTCTGCTCGGCGGGGGTGTAGGCGCGCAGGGCGTGCTGCACCCGGTTGCCCAGCTGGGCCAGGACGGTGTCGGGGATGTCGGCCGGGTTCTGGGTGACGAAATAGACGCCGACCCCCTTGGAGCGGATCAGGCGCACCACCTGCTCCACCTTCTCCAGCAGGCCCTTGGGCGCGTCGTTGAACAGCAGGTGCGCCTCGTCGAAGAAGAAGACCAGCCGCGGCTTCTCCGGGTCGCCGATCTCGGGCAGCTGCTCGAACAGCTCCGACAGCAGCCACAGCAGGAAGGCGGCGTACAGGCGCGGGCTGTTCATCAGCCGGGTGGAATCCAGCACATTGACCTGGCCCCGCCCGTCCAGCGAGGTCCGCATCATGTCTTCCAGCCGCAGGGCCGGCTCGCCGAAGAAGGCGTCGCCGCCCTGTTGCTCCAGCTGCAGCAGGGCGCGCTGGATAGCGGCGATCGAGGTGGGCGAGACGTTTCCGACCTCGCGGCCGATGGTCTGGGCGTTCTCGCCGACATAGGCCAGCAGCGCGCGCAGGTCCTCGAGGTCCAGCAGAAGCAGGCCCTCCTTGTCGGCGACATGGAAGGCGACGGTCAGCACGCCTTCCTGCACGTCGTTCAGCTCCAGCATCCGGGCCAGCAGGGTCGGACCGACGTCGGACACGGTGGCGCGGATCGGGTGGCCCTTCTGGCCGTAAAGGTCCCAGAAGACGACGGGGGCCGCCTTGCCGGTCAGGGTCAGGCCCATCTTGCCGGCGCGCTCGCCGAACTTGGCGGTGTCGCCCGCCTGGCTGATGCCTGACAGGTCGCCCTTCACATCGGCGCAGAAGACCGGGACGCCCGCGTCGGAAAAGCCCTGGGCCATGATCTGCAGGGTCACTGTCTTGCCGGTGCCGGTGGCGCCGGCCACCACCCCGTGACGGTTGGCGCGCTTGAACAGCAGGTTTTCTGCGGCGCCCTCGAAGGACTGGCCGAGGAAGAGGGCGGCGGGATTGTCGGTCATTCGGGGCGGTCTCCTGCGTCTGGGCGCATGGTTATCCGACCCGGCCGGGGCCGCAAGGCGGAACCGTGCGGCTTTACAGCGATTGACGCTGTCCCCGACGCCGCCGACAGTCCCGTTCATGAAACTGCCCCTCACGGTCCCGACCTCCGCGGTCGCACGCAACGCCCTGGTCCTGATCGCCGTCGTGGCGTCCGGGGCGGCCCTCTATTGGTTGCGGGACATCCTGACGCCCCTGGCCATGGCCATCTTCCTGATGATCATGATCGACGGGGTGAAACGCTCGATCGAGCACCGCACCCCCGTGCCGTCACGCTTCGCGGGGACGGCGGCGCTGGTTGTGGTGGTCCTGGGATTCCTTCTGTCGATCTGGATCATCGTCGACGGAGCGGCTGGTTTCTTCACCGACGCCTCGGGGGTGTCAGCCAGCATTGGTCCGCGCCTGGATCACATCATCGCCGACGTCAGCGGCCTGGTGGGGGTCAAGGACCCGCCGACCCTGCAGGACCTGATCGCCGGCATCGACCTGCGCGGCTGGCTGACGCAGACGGCGATGCAGGCCCAGGGCGTGGCCTCGGGCGCCTTCTTCGTCATGGTCTATCTGGGCTTCCTGCTGGCCTCGCAGGCGGGCTTCCGCAAGAAGATCGTCGCCATGTTCCCTGACCGCGGCGCCCGCAACGAGGCGCTGGAAGTGTTCAACCGCGTGCGCGGCGGGGTCGAGGGCTATCTGTGGGTCCAGGCCGTGACCGGGGTGATGATCTGCTTCGTGGCCTGGCTTCTGATGCGGGCCGTGGGGCTTCAGAACGCCGAGTTCTGGACCTTTGTCATCTTCATCGTCGGCTTCATTCCGGTGCTGGGGGGCGCCATCGCCGGCTGCGCCCCGCCCTTGTTTGCCCTGGTCCAGTTCGAGAGCTACTGGCCCGCCCTGATCCTGCTGGTCGGGCTTCAGGCCCTGCTCTTCATCGTCGGCAACATGATCCAGCCGCGGATGCAGGGCGATAATCAGAACATCGACCCGGTGGTGGTCCTTCTGGCCCTGGCCCTGTGGGGCAAGATGTGGGGCGTGCCGGGCATGTTCCTGTCCACCCCCCTGGCGGTCATGGCCATGGCCATCCTGGCCGAGTTCAAGGGCTCGCGCTGGATCGCGGTCCTGCTGTCGGGGGATGGAGAGCCCTATGCGCCGCGCAAGACGCCGCCTGAAAAGCCGAAAGGGGGCGGCTGGTTCAAGGGCCTTCCGGGGCGCGGCAAGGCGTCGCATGAAAAAGACCCGAAAGAAGGCTGATCCTGCCCTTGATCCGCCATATCTGGCGACTATCTACCCAATCAGACGACGCGGCCTCCCCTCCCCCTCCCGGCCGCGAAGTCCAGAGGACCGGCGCTCCCTCCCCCTCCTGCGCCGGACCCAAGCAGGCCGTCGAGCGTTCTCGCTCGACGGCCTTGTTCTTTTCAGGCCTCTTTAAAAATTGAAATGACCCATCGTCGGATCGGGGCCGAATTGGGGCGGTTGTTGTCGTGATTGCGGGTTCTGCGACTAGAATTCGCCCAACTGTGGGCCTCTTGCGCAACATGGTGCGCTGCACACTGAAATTCAGGGTCTGAGCCGCCTCGGACGGCCTAGCCAGTTCCGCCAGCGGCGCTAAGGTGGCGCGGTCAAATCCCTGCGGCCTAGAGCCGTGCTGTTCGAGACCACACCATGTCCGCCGCTCCGCGCACAGTTTCCGCCACGCCAGCTGTTCTGGAGGCGCTGGAAGCGGCCTATGCGCGGATTGTCGACGGCCCGCCGGGCGCAGCCGAAAAGTCCTTCCTGGCCCAGGCCTTCGACGACTACGCCGCCGATGAGACGCCCGAGCTGGGCGGCGACGACCTGGCCGCTCTTCTGGGCCTGGCCTGGCGTTCGGCCCAGAGCCGCAAGGCGGGCGAAGCCGCCCGCGTCACCGTCAGCCCCCTGGCCGGCGCCGACGGCGCCCCGACCGGCTATGACAGCGTCCTGATCCTGCAGGACGACGCGCCCTTCCTGGTCGATAGCGTCCTGGGTGAACTGGCCGAGGCCGGCGTCACCGTTCGCGCCCTCTTCCACCCGATCGTCGAGGTCGAGGCGGGTCGTCGCGACTCCCTGATCATCGTCGTCATCGACCCTCTGCCCCAGGAGCGTCGCGACGCCCTGGGCGAGGGCCTGGCCCAGGCCATGGCCGACGTGCGCGCCGCCGTCACCGACCATGCCGCCATGGTCCAGCTGATGCGCGACGCCGTCGAGCAACTGGAGGCCTCGCCGCCCGCCGCTGTCGATCCGGCCGTTCTGGAAGAGAACATCGCCTTCCTGCGCTGGGCCAAGAGCGACCACTTCGTCTTCCTGGGCGCCCGCGACTACGCCTATCCGCGCAGCGCCGACGGCGGCTATGCCCCTGAGGCTCCGCTGGAGGTCTCCGACCAGGGTCTGGGCATCCTCAATGATCCCGAGCGTCGCGTGCTGCGCCGCGCCTCGGAACCCGCCGTCCTGACCCCGGCCATGCAGCGTCAGCTGGACGAGAGCGAGCCGGTCACCGTGGCCAAGGCCAACATGCGCTCGCGCGTGCATCGCCGCGCCTACATGGACTATGTCGGGGTCAAGCGTTACGGCGCGGACGGCAAGGCCTCGGGCGAGACCCGTTTCGTCGGCCTGTTCACCGCCGAGGCCTATGACAAGATGGCCAAGGAGGTGCCGCTGATCCGGCGCAAGGTCGCCAATGCGCTGGAACGCGCCGGCAAGACCCCCGGCAGCCACAACTACAAGCGCCTGAAGAACATCCTCGAGAACTACCCGCGCGACGAGCTGTTCCAGATCAGCGAGGACGAGCTGCTGGATACGGCGCTCGGCGTCCTGCACCTCTATGACCGTCCGCGCATCCGCCTGTTCACGCGCCGCGACCCGTTCGACCGTTTCGTCTCGGTCCTCTGCTTCATCCCGCGCGAACGCTTCGACGCGGGCCTGCGCCAGCGCATCGGCGGCATCCTGGCCAAGGCCTGGGGCGGCCGGGTCTCGGCCTGGTATCCGCAGCTGACGGACCAGCCGCTGACGCGCGTCCACTACATCATCGGCGTCGAGCCGGGCGCCCACCTGAACCCCGATCCCAAGGCTCTGGAGGCCGAGGTGGCCGAGGCCGGCCGTAGCTGGATCGACCGCTTCGAGACCGCACTGCGCGCGGCCGACGTGGACGAAGTCGCCGTCGGTCCGACCAGCGCCAAATGGGCCGAGGGCTTCGGCGTCTCCTACCGCGACCGCTACGACGCCGCCGAGGCCGTGGCCGACCTGGAGCAGTTCGACCGTCTGAACGACGGCTCGATGGGCGACGGCGTCCACGCCGAGCCGGTGGCCGTTCGCGCCTTCCGCACCGCTGACGAAAGCCCGCTGCAGTTCCGCTTCAAGCTCTATCGTCGCGGCTCGGCCGTGCCGCTGTCCGACGTCCTGCCGATCCTGGCCGACATGGGTCTGAAGACGCTGGAAGAATCGGACCATGTGGTCCGGACGACCGGCGACGCCCCGATCTACATCCACGACTTCCTGCTGGAAGACCCGCGTGGCGAGGCCCTGACCTTCGCCGACATCAAGGCCCCGTTCGAGGCCGCCTTCTCGGCGGTCTGGACCGGTCGCACCGAGAGCGACGGCTTCAACCGCCTGGTGCTGGAACTGGGCGTCGACTGGCGCGAGGCGGCCCTGATCCGCACCCTGGCCCGCTATCGCCAGCAGACCGGTCTGGACCCGTCGCAGGCGGTGCAGGAAACGGCCCTGCGCGAATATCCGACGGTCGCTCGCGCCATCCTGTCGCTGTTCAAGGCCAAGTTCGACCCGGCCCATGGCGGCAGCGTCGCCGAACGCGAGGCCCTGGTGGCCGAGCTGAACGACAAGATCATCGCCCTGCTTCAGGACGTGAAGAGCCTGGATCACGACCGGGTGCTGCGCCGCATCGCCCTGCTGATCGGCGCCATCAAGCGCACCAACTTCTATCAGGTCGACGCCGAGGGCGTGGCCAAGCCCCACATCTCGATCAAGATCGCCTCGCGCGAGCTTGAGGACCTGCCCCTGCCCAAGCCCTTCCGCGAGATCTTTGTCTGGGCCCCACACATCGAGGGCGTTCACCTACGCTTCGGTCCCGTCGCGCGCGGCGGCTTGCGCTGGTCGGACCGTCGTGACGACTTCCGCACCGAGGTCCTGGGTCTGGTGAAGGCCCAACAGGTCAAGAACTCGGTCATCGTCCCGGTCGGCTCCAAGGGCGGCTTCTATCCCAAGCAACTGCCGGTCGGCGGCGACCGCGACGCGGTCCAGGCCGAAGCCATCCGCGCCTACAAGACCTTCCTGTCCGGCCTGCTGGACATCACCGACAACATCGTCGGCGAGGGCGCCCCGGTGCGTCCGGCCAATGTCGTGGCCTGGGAAGGCGACGACCCCTATCTGGTCGTGGCCGCCGACAAGGGCACGGCGACCTTCTCGGACATCGCCAACGGCGTGAGCCAGTCCTACGGCTTCTGGCTGGATGACGCCTTCGCCTCGGGCGGTTCGGTCGGTTACGACCACAAGGAGATGGGCATCACGGCGCGCGGCGCCTGGGAGGCGGTCAAGCGCCACTTCCGCGAGATGGGCAAGGACATCCAGTCCGAGCCCTTCACCGTGGTCGGCGTGGGCGACATGTCTGGCGACGTCTTCGGCAACGGCATGCTGCTGTCCAAGGCGATCAAGCTGGTCGCCGCCTTCGATCACCGCGACATCTTCATCGACCCCAACCCGGACACGGCCAAGTCGTGGGAAGAGCGCAAGCGTCTGTTCGAGACGCCGCGCACCAGCTGGCAGGACTATGACAAGGGCCTGATCTCGCAAGGCGGCGGCGTCTTCTCGCGCTCGGCCAAGACCATTGAGCTGACGCCGGAAATCAAGGCGCTGCTGGACATCGAGGCCGACAGCGTCGACCCGACCACCCTGATGCAGGCCATCCTCAAGGCCCGCGCCGAGCTGCTCTACTTCGGCGGCATCGGCACCTACATCAAGGGCGGCGGCGAGACCAACGCCCAGGCCGGCGACAAGGCCAATGACGCCATCCGCATCAATGGCGGCGACGTGCGCGCCCTGGTCCTCGGCGAAGGCGCCAACCTGGGCGCCACACAGCTGGGCCGCATCGAGGCGGCGCGGGCGGGCATGCGCCTGAACACGGACGCCATCGACAACTCGGCCGGTGTGGACTCGTCCGACCATGAGGTGAACATCAAGATCCTCACCGGCGGCGCCATCGCTTCGGGCAACCTCAAGGCTGAGGACCGCAACGCCCTGCTGAAGTCGATGACCGACGAGGTCGGCCTCAAGGTCCTGGTTCACAACTACGATCAGACCCTGGCGGTCAGCCTGCAACAGGCCGAAGGCGCCGAGGCGCTGGACGCGCAGCAGGCCTTCATGCAGCACCTGTCCTCGATCGGTAAGCTGAACCGCGCGGTGGAATACCTGCCCGACGACGCCCGCATAGCCGAGATGAAGCTGCAGGGCACGGCCCTGACCCGCCCTGAACTGGCGGTGCTGACGGCCTATTCCAAGCTGGAGCTGTTCGATGAGATCGTCGGCTCTTCGGCCCCCGACGACGCCTTCTTCGAGCGCCTCCTGGTCCACTACTTCCCGGCCCCGCTGGCGAAGTTCGAAGACGACATGAAGCGTCACCGCCTGCGTCGCGACATCATCGCCACCGTGCTGTCGAACGAGATCGTCAACATGGCCGGGCCGACCTTCCCCGACCGCCTGCGGGCGGCGGCGGAATGCGACACCGCCGCCATGGTCACGGCCTTCGAGACCGCGCGTCAGGTCTTCCGCCTGGACCAGGCCTGGAAGGCGGTTTCGGCGCTGGACCTCAAGATTCCGGCCGAGGCCCAGACGGCCCTGTATCGCGAGATCGCCAAGGTCCTGCGTCGTCAGACCTATTGGCTGGCCCGTCGCGCCGCCCGCACCGAAACCACGGTGGGCGGCATGATCGCCGCCTATCAGCCCGCCGCCGACGCCCTGCGCGCCGCCGGCCCCGAGGTGCTGTCGCGCTTCGAGCAGCGTCAGTACGAAGCCCGCGTCGCCACCTTCGTCGGCCTGGGCGCGCCGGAAGACCTGGCGCGCGATATCGCCCTGCTGCGGCCCATGGTGGCCACGGCTGACATCGGCGACCTGGCCAATGAACTGGGCTGGAGCGCCCCGGCCATGGCCCGCCTCTATCACCAGGTCGGCGCCGCCTTCGACTTCGACCGCCTGCGTGTCGCAGCCGGTTCGGTGCCGTCGGGCGATCACTTCGATCGTCTGGCCGTGCGCCGTCTGATCCAGGACCTGATGGCCGAGCAGCAGCAGCTGACCCGCGCCGTGGCCAAGGCCTCGGCTGAGGCGGCGGGCGCCAGCGAGGAAACCGCTGAGACCGCTGTCGACGCCTGGATCGGCGCTCGCATCGGCCAGGTCGAATCCCTGCGCGCCTCGGTCGACGAGATCGAGACCTCGGGCACGGGCTGGACCTTCGCCAAGCTGACCATCGCCAACGGGGCTATTCGCGAAGTCTTGGGTAGCTAAAGCGCTATCGCTCGCCGCGCGGCGGCTCGCTGCTTGAGCGCAGCCGCGTGACTATCGCCTATAAAGAGGCCCGCTCGTTTCGTCGTTCGCGACGAGGCGGGCGGGCCTTGGCGTTTGGGGCGGCTTGGCGTTAGGTGGTCGCCGCTGTTCAGAGATCCGCTAAGGCCGCCCGTCCCATGCCCAGGAAGTTTCTCGTCGTCGTCGACGACAGTCCCGAGTTCGGCGCCGCCCTCGGCTACGCCGCCCGGCGCGCCAAATCGACGGGGGGCCGCGTCGTCCTGTTGCGCGCCCTGCCGGGCGGCTCCGACGAGCACTGGTCCGGCGTCCGCGACGAAATCCGTCGCCAGCAGCGCGAGGAGGCCGAGCTTCTCCTCAACCGGATCGGCGAAGAAGCCGCCGAGAAATCCGGAGCCCCGCCCATCTTCATCATTGAGGAAGGTGATCCCCAGGGCGCCATCCGCAAGACCGTCGGCGCCGACCCCGACATCAAGATCCTGGTTCTGGCGGCGGGGTCTGGCTCGCGCGGGCCCGGTCCCCTGGTCTCGGCCGTGCTGAAACAGGGCGGCGCCTTCACTGGCCGCAAACTGCCCGTGACCATCGTCCCCGGCGAACTGACCGAGGCCGACATCGAAGACCTGGCATAATTCTAAGGGTCGCTACCGCTCGGCTCGCGGAGCCTCGCTGCTTGAGCGACGATTAGCGCCGTTCAAGGGTCTTGAAGATGTCGCGCAGGGGGCGCATCTCCCGGCCATGTTCATCCAGACCGAACCCACGCCGAACCCGAATGTCCTGAAATTCCTGCCGGGCCGCGACGTGGCCCCGCAAGGCGTGCTGGAATACCGCACCATAGACGAGGCGGCGGCTTCGCCCCTGGCCGAGGCCCTGTTCGAACTGGAGGGCGTCGAGGGGGTCTTCTTCGGCGCCGACTATGTTTCAGTCACGCGCGGCGTTCAGGCCCCAGACTGGAGCGCGATGAAGGCGCCCATCCTGTCGGTCATCATGGACCACTTCGTTTCCGGCGCGCCGCTGACGCGCGACGCTCCGACGACGGCCGAGGACGCCGGCGAGGACACTGAGATCGTCGCCGAGATCAAGGGCCTGCTGGACAGCCGCATCCGCCCAGCCGTGGCCCAGGACGGCGGCGACATCCTGTTCGACCACTTCGACGAGGAAACCGGGGTCCTGCGTCTGCGGATGCGCGGCGCCTGCTCGGGCTGCCCCTCCTCCTCGGCCACGCTCAAGGCCGGCGTCGAACAGATGATGCGCCACTACATCCCCGAAGTGACCAGCGTTGAACAGGTGATTTAAGCAAGAGGCGCTATCGCTCGCGACGCGGTCGCTCGCTGCTTCAGCGCGCGCGAAGCGCCAGGCCGCGTCGGGTCGAAAAGGCGGAGCCTTTTGACTGCGGCCTACCAAGATGTTTCACATGAAACACTATCGTCCGAACGGGCCATGGGGCATGATCGCCCCATGGCCCGTTTCACATCCGATGATGACGCCGGGACCGAGGGGCGCGCCCTCGGCGAGGCCCTGTTCGCCCTGCGACGCGAGCGCGGGCTGAGTCAGGCCGAGGCCGGCGCGAGAATCGGCATGACCAGCCAGGGCTGGGGCCTGTACGAGGCCGGCAAGCGCCCCGGTCTTTTCCGCCCTGACGTGCAGCGCCGCCTGACCGGCGCCCTGGACGCCACGCCCGAGGACCTGGCCCTTCTGGTCGGCGTCGTCCCGGCCCCGGTTTCTCCGCCCAAACCGCCGTCTGACGGGCTTCAGGCGCGTGGCCGCGCCTTCGAGGCCGCGCCGGTCGTCGAACGGCGGCGGCTGCAGCTCTCGACCGACGACCTGGCGCCCTGGGCCGCCGCCGGGACGGTGCTGGAATATGCGCCCGACCGCTGGCCGCGTCGGGATCAGGGCTGCATCATCGAGATGGACGACGGTTCGCTGCGGGCGCGGCTCTATGTCCGCTCGGACGAGGCGGAGCTGGTGGTGCGCGGCGCCGGGGCTCTTTTGACCATCGAGCGTATTCCGCGCGCTCGCGCTCGATCCGTTGCAGCGGTCGTCGCCCGGCTGGACGATTGATGAAACGAAATAGTTGTGTTTCATTGAATCCTGTGAAACTCTCTCTTCGCCATCAGGGAGACGTCGCCCATGAACCGCCGCACTCAGGATATCGACGCCGCTGTAGGCCTGCGGATGGCCGCGCGCCGATCGGCTCTGGGCCTGTCGCAGACGGCCCTCGCCCTGCAACTGGGCGTCAGCTTCCAGCAGGTTCAGAAATACGAAAAGGGCGCGAACCGCGTTTCAGCCTCCCGCCTGCATCAGGTGGCGACCGTGCTGGGATGTTCGGTGGCTGACTTCTTTCCGGCGCGGGCTGAGGCGCTGGATCCGATGGCGGGACTACGCGACCTGGTTGCGACCGCGGACGGACGCGCCATGGCCGAAGCCTTTCCCCGGATCCACGACCCGGCGGTGCGTCAGGCGGTGACGCGGGTGATCGTGGCGCTGGCCTCGGCCTGACGGCGGCGATAGGAAGGCCGCGATGAGAGTTCTGATCGTGGATACGGCGCTGGGCGCCTGCACGGCCTGCGTGGTCGAGGACGGGCGCCTGTTGGGCGTGCGCTCCGAGCTGATGACCAAGGGCCATCAGGAGCGGCTGGCCGGCATGGTCCGTGACGCCGTGGCCGATGCGGCTAAAGAAGCCGGCGGCGGCTTTGAGGCCATCGACCGGATCGGCGTTACTGTCGGACCCGGCAGTTTCACTGGCCTGCGCGTAGGCCTGTCCTTCGCCCAGGGTCTGGGCGCAGCCCTGGACCGGCCGGTGATCGGCCTGTCGACGCTGGACGGCCTGGCCGTCTCGATCAAGCCCGTGGGTCTGGTCGCCGCCGTCATCGACGCCCGCCGGGGCCAGGTCTATGTGCGCCTGTTCCGCGACGGTCGGCCCCTGGGCGGACCCGAGGCCCTGTCGCTGGAGGCGGCGGCGGACCGCATCTTCCACGCCGCCGCCGGGGCGCCGCCCATCCTGGTCGGTTCGGGTGGTCCGGTCCTGACCGAGACCTTTCCCGAGCGTCTGGGCGCGGCCGTCCTGGCCCGGCTGCCCGCCCCCGCGCCGGAGGCCCTGGCCTATATGACCGCTGTGGTCGATCCGGCGGCGCACCCGCCCCGCCCCCTCTATCTGCGCGCGCCTGACGCCACGCCGCCCAGTCGTCTGCCGGGCCAACCGCGCCCGCCCGCGACGTCGTGACCGACTCCGACGCCCTCGCCGCGATCCACGCCGAGGCCTTCGACGCGCCCTGGGATGCGACCAGCCTGTCGGCCCTGTTGGCCTCGCCCGGCGTGTTTGCGGTCGAGGAGGCCGACGGCTTCATCCTGATCCGCGTGGTGGCCGACGAGGCCGAGATCCTGACGCTGGCGGTGCGGCCATCCTCCCGGCGCGGTGGGCTGGGTCGACGATTGGTCGATGCGGCGGTCGTGCGCGCCGCCGCCCTGGGGGCCGAACGGATGTTCCTGGAAGTGGCCGAGGACAACGTCGCCGCCCGCGCCCTTTACGCCCGCGCAGGCTTCATCGAGGCGGGCCGACGGCGTGGATATTATGCGCGTGCGGACGGAAGCCGTGAGGACGCCCTGGTGCTGACGCTGAACTTTTCTCGATAGCTTCCATAAGGCGACGGCTCAGCCTATCTTCCGGCCCATGGAACGGATCGAAAAACTTTGCGCCGACCGCGGCATGCGTATGACCGAGCAGCGGCGCGTGATCGCCCGCGTCCTGTCGCAGGCCGAGGATCATCCTGACGTCGAGGAGCTGTATCGCCGCGCCTCGGCCATCGACCCGCACATCTCGATCGCCACCGTCTATCGCACCGTGCGCCTGTTCGAAGAAGCCGGCGTGGTCGAGAAGCACGACTTCGGCGACGGCCGCAGCCGCTATGAAGAAGCCGGCGACGACCACCACGACCACCTGATCGACACCAAGACCGGTGAGGTCATCGAGTTCTTCGACGCCGAGATCGAGCGCCTGAAGACCGAGATCGCCAAGCGTCTGGGCTTTGAACTGGTCGGCCACAAGCTGGAGCTCTATGGCCACGCCATCCCCGGCGCCGAGCCGGTCGAGCGCGAAGGTCTGATCTACAAGCGCCACGCCGCGCGGGTCGAACCGGAAACGGCCGACAGCTGAGGTCGATCGCGGCGTTTCGCTCGCCTTGCCGTCGCCCGCTTGGGCGATCATAAGCCGGGCATGACCGATACCCTCGAAAAGTCCGTGGAGACGGCGGATGGCGTGGCTGTTTCAGCCGCGCCCAAACGCCTGTTCATCAAGACCTACGGCTGTCAGATGAACGTCTATGACAGTGAGCGCATGGCCGACGTCCTGCGCCCGCTGGGCTATGCGACGACCGATGCGCCCGAGGGGGCCGACTTCGTCATCCTCAACACCTGCCACATCCGCGAACGGGCCGCCGAGAAGGTCTATTCGGAACTGGGCAAGCTGAAGCAGATGCGCGAGCGCAAGCTGGCGCGCGGCGACGGGGGCATGACCATCGCCGTGGCCGGCTGCGTCGCCCAGGCCGAGGGCGAGGAGATCATGAAGCGCCAGCCCGCGGTCGACCTGGTGGTCGGACCCCAGGCCTACCACCAGCTGCCAGAGCTACTGACCCGCACGGCGCGGGCGCGCGGCGAGCGCATCGGCGCCGACTTCGCCCCGCATGAGAAGTTCGACGCCCTGACCCCCGACATGATCCGGGCGCGTGGCGGCGACGGTCCGACCGCCTTCCTGACGGTGCAGGAAGGCTGCGACAAGTTCTGCACCTTCTGCGTCGTTCCCTATACGCGCGGCGCCGAGTGGTCGCGCCCAGCGGCGGCGGTGCTGGCCGAGGCGCGCGCCCTGGCCGACCGGGGCGTGCGCGAGGTCACTCTGCTGGGCCAGAACGTCAACGCCTATGACGGCGAGGGACCGGACGGGAAGCCATGGACCCTGGCGCGTCTGGCCTACGCCCTGGCCGAGATCCCCGGCCTGGACCGCATCCGCTATACGACCAGCCACGCCAACGACATGAGCGATGACCTGATCGCCGCCCACGCCGATCTGGACGCCCTGATGCCCTATCTGCACCTGCCGGTGCAGGCGGGGTCCGACCGGGTATTGCGGCTGATGAACCGCAAGCATGGTCGCCAGAAATACATCGACCTGATCGCCCGCATCCGCGAGGCGCGGTCCGACATGGCCATCGCCGGGGACTTCATCGTCGGCTTCCCCGGCGAGACGGACCGCGACTTCGAGGACACCCTCGATCTGGTGCGGCAGGTCACCTATGCGGGCGCTTTCAGCTTCGTCTATTCGCCGCGCCCCGGCACGCCTGCCGCCACCATGCCGGGCCAGATCGAGGAGAAGGTCGGGCTGGAGCGGCTGCAACGGCTGCAGGCCCTGCTGTTCGAGCAGCAGACCGCCTTCAACGCCGCCCAGGCGGGCAAGACCCTGAACGTCCTGTTCGAGAAGAAGGGGCGCTACGCCGGTCAGGCCATCGGCCGTTCGCCCTATCTGCAGGCCGTCCACGTCGAGGCCGCGGATCACCTGCTGGGCCGGATCGTTCCGGTCGAAATCATCAGCGGCGCGCAGAACAGTCTGAACGGGCGGTTGGCCAGCGCGAACCCTATCTAGATCGAAGAGATCACGATTTAACTGCGGCGTTCCTCAAGCAGTCTCGCTCCGCGAGCGAGACGGTAGGAACCCAACAAAGGAAACCCATGGCGCGAGAGTCCGAGTTCCTGTCCCTGAGCGATCAGGCCCTGCGAGCCGTGATCGGCCCCAACAGCCGCCACGTCGCCCTGATCGAGGACGCTTTCAAGGTGCTGGTCGAGGCGCCGGGCGGCGGCGTGTCGATCAACGGCTCGGCGCGGGACCGGGCCCAGGCCAAGCGCGTGGTGGAGGCCCTGGCCAAGCGGGCTGACGCAGGCGCCGAGATCACCGAGGCCGACGTGCGTATGGCCTTGGGGGCCGCCGTGTCGCAGCCGCGTCCCGATCAGGGGCGGGTCGTGCCGGACGCCATCAGCCTGCCGGTCGGTCGGCGCGGGGCGATCGCGCCCAAGACGGCGGCCCAGGCCCAGTATCTGGACCTGCTCAGCCGCTGCGAACTGACCTTCGGCGTCGGCCCGGCGGGCACGGGCAAGACCTTCCTGGCGGCGGCTTACGGCGCGTCCCTGCTGCGGCGCGGACAGGTGGATCGTCTGGTCATCACCCGACCGGCGGTCGAGGCGGGCGAGAAGCTGGGCTTCCTGCCGGGCGACCTGAACGAGAAGGTCGACCCCTATCTGGCCCCCATCTGGGAGGCGCTGAACGACATCCTCGGCGTCGAGGACGTGCGCCGTCGCCGCGAGAAGGGCGAGATCGAAGCGGCTCCCATCGCCTTCATGCGCGGCCGCACCCTCAGTCACGCCTTCATCATTGTGGACGAGGCCCAGAACACCTCCCGGCTGCAGATGAAGATGGTCCTGACCCGTCTGGGCGAGGGCGCGCGCATGGTCGTCACCGGCGACCCGTCGCAGATCGACCTGCTGAACCCGCGCGATTCCGGCCTTAGCCACGCCCTGCGCATCCTGAAGGACGTGAAGGGGGTCGGGGTTCAGGCCTTCAAGGCCGAGGACGTGGTGCGCCACGCCATGGTCGAGCGCATCGTGCGCGCCTATGACGCCGATTCCGCGCGCAACCGTCCGACGCCGGACCTCGAGGATGAAGACTGAATGATCGAGATCGAAGTCGAGGACGCGGCCTGGACCGTCGCCCTTCCTGATGTTGAGTCTGTGGTCCTGCGCGCGGCGACGGCGGCCCTGGGCGCAGTCGAGGGCGACTTGGTCGTCCTGCTGAGCGACGACGCCGGGGTGCAGGACCTGAACCAGCGTTTCCGTGACAAGGACCGGCCGACGAACGTTCTGTCCTTCCCGGCCGCCGAAAGCGCCTTCCCCCATCTGGGCGACGTGGTCCTGGGCTTCGCCTATTGCGCCGCCGAAGCCGATGCCCAGGGCAAGAGCCTGTCGGATCATCTGAGCCACCTGGTCGTCCACGGCGTGCTGCACCTGCTGGGCCGTGACCATGAGGACGAGGCCGAGGCCGAGGAGATGGAGGCCGAGGAGCGCGAGATCCTGGCGTCGCTCGGCGTCGCCGACCCCTATGCCGCCGAACAAGAGGCCACTGCATGAGCAAGCGTGTGTCAGCCCTTTGGGGGGGCGTGCTGACGAACCGCTGGGGGCGCATCGTCCTGGCCCTGCTGGCCGGCGCCGGCGCCGCCCTGGCCCATCCGCCGTTCGGGGTTTTGCCGGGCTTGCTGGGCTATCCCCTGCTGATGCTGCTGGCCGAGCGGTCGCGCAATGTGAAGGGCGGCTTCTGGGTCGGCTGGCTGGCCGGTTTCGCCTTTTTCTTCATCGGCTGCTGGTGGGTGGCCGAGGCCTTCCTGGTCAACAAGGATCAGGCCTGGATGGCGCCCTTCGCAGCCAGCCTGCTGCCCATGGGGCTGGGGCTCTTCTTCGGGACGGCGACGGCCCTCTATCGTCGGTTCGCGTCGCTTGGCGCCGTGCGGCGGGTGCTGCTGTTCGCCGCCCTGTTCGCCCTGCTGGAGTGGTTACGAGGTCATGTCCTGACCGGCTTCCCCTGGAACCCGACCGGGGCGGCCTGGCAGGCGGGATCGGCCATGTCGCAGTTCGCGTCTGTAGCCGGGGTCTATGGCTTGGGGCTGGTGACGCTGGCGGCGGTTTCGGCCCTGGGTCTTCTGGCCAGCGACGGCGCGCGGCGTCCGCGTCTGATCGCGGCCGGCCTGGGCGTGGCCGTTCTGGCGGGCCTGTTCGGCTTTGGAGCCCTGCGTCTGTCGATGGCCGAGCGAGTCGACGGCCCGACCCTGGTGCGCCTGGTTCAGGCCGACATCCCGCAGGAATCCAAGTGGAGCCCTGAGGCCTATCAGGCCATCGTCGATCGCTATGTGGCGCTCACCGCCCAAAAGGGGGCGGCGGTTCCGGATGTCGTGGTCTGGCCCGAGGGCGCCCTGCCCGCCACGGCCAACGACGTCTTCAACTCGCCGGACGCCCAGGCCATTTCAGGCGCTCTTCAAACGGGCCAGACCCTGCTGATGGGCCTCAGCCGGGGCGAACCGGACCCGACCGCCGAGGGCGGTGCGCGCTATTACAACAGCCTGTTCGCCTTGCACGATGAGGGCGTGGCGGGGATGCGGATCGGCGCCATCTATGACAAGCACCGTCTGGTGCCGTTCGGCGAGTACCTGCCGCTGGGTCGCCTGATGAGCCGGATCGGTGTACGTAGCCTGGTTCACGTCCCGGCCGATTTCAGCGCCGGGCCCAGGCCGGCGCCGATCAGCCTGGTCAATGCGCCGAAGGTCCAGCCGCTGATCTGTTACGAAAGCCTCTATCCCGGCTTCACCCCGGCCAGCGGCGCGGCGCGCCCGGCCTGGATCGTCAATGTCTCCAACGACGCCTGGTTCGGGGCGACCTCGGGTCCGCGTCAGCACCTGAACCTGGCCAGCTATCGCGCCATCGAGACCGGCCTGCCCATCGCACGCGCCACCCCGACCGGCGTCTCGGCCATGATCGACCCCTGGGGCCGGATCGTGGACGGCAAGCGGCTGGACCCCGGCCATGCCGGCGTCATCGACGTGCGCCTTCCCGAACCGGCGGCGCCGACCTTCTATGGCCGCTGGGGCGATGCGCTGTTCGGCGTCCTGCTGGCCATGATGGCGGTGGGCGGTTTGACGTGGCGCCTACGCAAGACGAAGACGTGATCGGCGGAGACACGCGCAAGACGCGAATTGTCGTGACAGCGTCGGAGATCCGTCGCATTTCGAGACAATTGAGGCTCAGGCGAGTGTGGCACGAGAACGCATGATGGTCAGAGGCGCTGCAGACGACGGCCCCCACCCGGTGGACCGGCATGTGGGGCGGCGAATTTGCGAAAAGCGGATCGCCCTCGGTTATAATCAGAGCGACCTCGGTCGAGCTCTGGGCCTGACATTTCAACAGATCCAGAAGTACGAGAAGGGCGCCAACCGTGTGTCGGCGTCCAAGCTTTGGGACATCGCCCGCTTTTTCAAGGTGGATATCGGCTACTTCTTCGAAGGCCTGATGGTGGCGCGCCCCGGCATGGCCGAGGGAGAGCCTGCGGCCTTTGTTCATGACTTTCCAGCGACCCGTCAGAGCATCGAGATCTCACGTCTGGCGCCTCAGTTGACGGCGCGCCAGCAACGGCTGGTCCTCGACATGATGCGCGAGATGGCGGATCAGGACGGGGCGGTTTCGGACAAGGCCTAGCGAAGAAAAGGCGCGGATCGCTCCGCGCCTTTTGGCTTTCCGGGTCCGGTGGGATCAGCCCGCCAGGGCGGCTTCCGAGGCGACGATGCGGCTGGCGGCGTGAACCACGGCGCCGATGCGAAGCGCAGCTTGAACCTGAACGTTCGGCACGCCGTGCTTGCGCAGTTCGCCCTCGTGGGCGTCCAGGCAGGCGCCGCAGCCATTGATGGCCGAGACGGCGGTGGACCACAGTTCGAAGTCCAGCTTTTCGACGCCGGGGTTGGCGATGACGTTCATGCGCAGCTTGGCCGGCAGGGTCGTGTACTCGTTGTTCTTCATCAGGTGCAGCGAGCGATAGTAGATGTTGTTCATGCCCATGATGGCGGCGGCGGCCTTGGCGGCGTTCATGGCCTCGGGCGACAGCACCGTCGCGGCCTGGGCCTCGATCAGCTTGACCGCCGGGGCGACGCCGATGGCGTGGGCCGAGGCCAGGAAGCAGCCCCACTTCTGCTGGTCGTTCAGCACCGTCTCATTGGCGAGCGAGGACAGGTTCAGCGAGATGTCCTTGCCGTAGGCCGGGATGAGGTCGCGCAGGGCGTCGAGGGACATGGGGAAATCTCCGATTGGGGGCCGACTGCCGGCCGGGGGCGCCAGGGGCAATGAGACAGCGTATTCAAAACGCGCTCAAGCAGTCCGAAGGACGATAGCGCCCTAAAAAAAGAAAAAGGCGGCGACAGTCGCCCGCCGCCGCCTCTTCAAGAGGGGCGGCCCGAACCATTACGAACGCGGTCCGGGCCTATCCTTGGCCAGTACTTAAGCGGCCAGGGTCTCGCCGCCGACCGGGCGGTTGCAGGCGCACAGCTCGTCGGTCTGCAGAGCATCGACGACGCGCAGGGTGTCTTCCGGCGAACGGCCGACGTTCAGGTTGGTGACATAGACGTGCTGGACGACGTTGTGCGGGTCCACGACGAAGGTGGCGCGCAGGGCGACGCCGTTTTCTTCGTCCAGGATGCCCAGGTCGCGGGCCAGCTTGCCGCCGGTGTCGGCGAACTGCCAGATCGGCAGCTTGTTCAGGTCGGCGTGGTCGCGGCGCCAGGCCAGCTTGACGAATTCGTTATCGGTCGAGCCGCCGAGGACGACGGTGTCGCGGTCCTCGAAGTCCTTGCCCAGCTTGGCGAAGGCGGCGATTTCGGTCGGGCAGACGAAGGTGAAGTCCTTCGGGTAGAAGAAGATGACCTTCCACTTGCCGTCAAAGCTGTCCTGCGTCAGCGCCTCAAAGGCCGAGACGCCGTTTTCTTCGTGGTCGTTGAAGCCCGGCTTCACGCCAGTGATCTTGAATTCAGGCAGTTTTTGACCGACGCCCAGCATAGTGGAGCTCCATTCTGACAATATAAGACAGGCGACGACGCAGGGGGGTGCACCGCCGATGGGGGTCAGATGGGCTTTGGCGACCTGGAAGTCAAATCGATCATTTCGCAACTGCGAATAGATTTTGATTATGGGGCGAGCTTGACGATCTGGCCGCGGCGCCAAGCCTCACCATAACTTTTCCTGCTGGTTGGTCTAAAGTTTATCGATTTTCCTTCGGCGCGGAACCGGGCGTAGGCTCGAGGCCTAAACAAGCCAGGCAGGAGGAAAGTCATGGACGGACAAGCAGGCGGCCCCACCCCTCTCAATGATCCCAAGAAGGAGCCGGGCGCGCTGCGTTCGCTTCTGGGGCGCACCAACCGCGACTGGTGGCCCAATCAGATGGCCATGGACATCCTGCATCAGCAGGGCAAGTCGGGCGACCCGATGGGCGACGACTTCGACTATGCAGCGGCCTTCAAGTCGCTGGACCTGGCGGCGGTGAAACGCGACCTGACCGCCCTGATGACCGACAGCCAGCCCTGGTGGCCGGCGGACTATGGCCACTACGGCCCCTTCTTCATCCGCATGGCCTGGCACTCGGCGGGCACCTATCGCACAGGCGACGGACGCGGCGGCGCGGGCGCGGGTCAGCAGCGCTTCGCCCCGCTCAACTCCTGGCCGGACAACGGCAACCTGGACAAGGCGCGCCGCCTCCTGTGGCCGATCAAGCAGAAGTACGGGGCAAAGCTGTCCTGGGCCGACCTGATGATCCTGGCCGGCAATGTCGCCATCGAGAGCATGGGCGGGCCGGTCTTCGGCTTCGGCGGCGGCCGTGCCGACGTCTGGGAGCCGGAGAAGGACGTCTACTGGGGCACCGAGGAAAACTGGGTCGGCGACGAGGGCAATCAGACCCGCATCCAGCCTGACAAGAACATGGCCCTGGAGGAGCCCCTGGCGGCGATCCAGATGGGTCTGATCTATGTGAACCCGGAAGGTCCCGGCGGCGTGCCCGAAGCCCTGGCCTCGGCCCGCGACATCCGCGAGACCTTCGCCCGCATGGGCATGAATGACGAGGAGACGGCCGCCCTGACCGCTGGCGGCCACACCTTCGGCAAGGCCCATGGCGCCGGCGACGCCTCCAAGGTGGGTGTCAGCCCCGAGGGCGCCGATATCGCCCAGCAGGGCCTGGGCTGGATCTCGGGTCATGAGAGCGGCATCGGCGACGATACCATCACCTCGGGCATCGAGGGCGCCTGGACGCCGACGCCGATCACCTGGGACATGACCTATTTCGACATGCTGCTGGACCACGACTACGAACTGGTCCGCAGCCCGGCGGGCGCCAAGCAGTGGCAACCGATCGGCAATCCGCCCGAAACCCTGGCTCCGGCCGCCCATACGCCCGGCAAGCGCGTGCCGACGATGATGACGACGGCCGACATGGCCTTCAAGATCGACCCGATCTATCGCCCGATCATGGAGCGGTTCCGCGCCGATCCGGCCTATTTCGGCGACGCCTTCGCCCGCGCCTGGTTCAAGCTGTGCCACCGCGACATGGGGCCCAAGGCCCGCTACCTCGGCCCGGACGTGCCGGCCGAGGACCTGATCTGGCAGGACCCGATCCCTGCTCATACGGGGGCCAAGCTGTCTGAGGCCGACGTCAAGGCGCTGAAGGCCGCCATCGCCGCCTCGGGCCTGTCGGTCGCCGATCTGGTGTCGACGGCCTGGGCCTCGGCCGTGACCTATCGCGGCTCGGACCATCGCGGCGGCGCCAACGGCGGACGCCTGCGCCTGGCCCCGCAAAAGGACTGGGACGTCAACGAACCGGCCAGACTGGCCCGCGTCCTCAAGGTCTATGAGGACATCCAGGCGGCGTCGGGCGCCAACGTCTCCATCGCCGATCTGATTGTCCTGGGCGGCGTGGTCGGGGTCGAGCAGGCGGCCAGGGCCGGCGGTCATGATGTGACGGTCCCCTTTACGCCCGGCCGCACGGACGCCTCGCAGGAACAGACGGACATTGACGGCTTTGCGGTGTTGGAGCCGCGCGCCGACGGCTTCCGCAACTATCTGCAGGTCCGCTTCAACGTCCCGACCGAGGAGCTGCTGATCGACCGGGCCCAACTGCTGGGTCTGACGGCGCCGGAGATGACGGTCCTGGTCGGCGGCCTGCGGGTCATGGGGGCCAACCACGGCGGCTCGACCCATGGGGTCCTGACCAACCGGCCGGGCGTGTTGTCGAACGACTTCTTCGTCAATCTGCTGGACATGAAGACGGGTTGGAAACAGGTCGACGACAGCGCCGACGAGGTCTTCACCGGCAATGACCGCGCCAGCGGCGAGGCGCTGTGGACCGCCACCCGCACCGATCTGGTGTTCGGCTCCAACGCCCAGCTGCGCGCCCTGTCCGAGGTCTATGCCTCGGCCGACGCGGGCGAGAAGTTCGTCCGGGACTTCGTCGCGGCCTGGACCAAGGTCATGAACGCCGACCGGTTCGACCTGAACTAGACCATAGGGGGCGCCGTGGGCCGATCGGTTCGCGGCGCCTTTCTTCATCAATGGTTTCGATTGTCTTTGAAAACACCATAGGTCGCGCCTATGTGGGGCGAATGCTCCCCACCCTGCGACAGCTCCATTATCTCAAGCTCCTGGCCGAGCACGCCTCCTTCAGCCGCGCGGCCGAGGCGGCGCACGTCAGCCAGCCGGCCCTGTCGGCGGGGGTGCAGGAACTGGAGAAGATCCTGGGCGCCCCCGTGGTCGAACGCACGCGCGGCGCGGTCCAACTGACCGCCGTCGGCGCCGAGGCGGTCAAGCGCGCCGAGGACGTTCTGGCCCGCACCGAAGACCTGGTCGAGGCGGCGCGCAATGCGGGCAAGCCCCTGTCGGGCCGGTTCCGCCTCGGCGTCATCCCCACCGTCGCCCCCTTCCTGCTGCCGCGCGCCCTGCCCGGCCTGCGCGACCGATACCCGGCCCTGCGCCTCTTCATCCGCGAGGACCTGACCCCGCGCCTGATCGCCGGGCTGAAGGCGGGCCAGCTGGACGCCGCCGTCATCGCCCTGCCGTATGAGGCGCCGGGCATCGACCACGCCCGCATCGGCGACGACGAAATCCTGGCCGCCGCTCCGGTCGGCCACCCGCTGGCGGGCGCCGGACCCATCCCCGAGGGAATGCTCAAGGCCGACGACCTGATCCTGCTGGAAGACGGCCATTGCCTGCGCGATCAGGCCCTGGCCGCCGTCAACATCGAGGCCCCGCGCGGCGAGGACGTCTTCGCCGCCACCTCCCTGCACACCCTGGTGCAGATGGTGTCCTCGGGTCTTGGTGTCAGCTTCCTGCCGCAGATGGCGGTGCAGGCCGGTCTGGCCGACAACCCCGGCGTCGTGATCCGCCCCATCTCCGCCGACGCCCCCCGTCGCGAGATCGTCGTCGCCTGGCGCGCCGGCTCCAGCCGCGCCGCCGAAGCCCGCCTGCTGGCCGAGGCCCTCAAGCTGGACTGAGGCGGCGAGGACCCATTCTGGACGCCGTCCCCCTTCTTTCGTGTTTCTCTGTTCCGCGTTACGTCTTCGCAGTCGATGGCGGGGAGGGATGACATGGGCTGGTTGAGTAGGCTGTTGGGCAAGCGTGACGATGCAATCCGTGCAAAAACGCCGATCCTTGCGTCCGTAACCATTCCCGACCGTGACGAAGCTCCGATGGTTTATGGCGACCAGCCTGTGCGTAAACAGTGGGCCGAATCCGTTCTTTATGCCCAAGGGGTGCCGATCAACCCCCACCTGCCGATGATCGAAAGTGAAGCTCAGATTACGCTGCGCACGCCGCGTGAAATCGCGGATCGCTTGCGCGCCGTATCGATTATCGCCGCTCGGGGATCCGGTCTGCCCTTAGCCGACGCACGCCGTTTTATTGATGAGCGCGGCATTGACCCGCATCTTACTCCCGCCGAGCGCGCCTTCCTCGACACGCCTGAACCGACAATGCGAGATCAAATCCAGTTTTCTTGGAGGCATGAGGCGGCCTGGGTATTGCTGTGGGCATTACGGCATGTGGAGGGACAACTGGGGGCACCGCGTGAAACCTGCGACGTCGATGCCATGACCGACATCATCATTAACGTTCCCGATCTCGGTCGTGATGGTGTGCGATCCGCCAACGACATCCTTAATGAGGCGGATTTGGTTTACCGCTATCACTGGGCAATCCGCCAAGCTGGTATTGATGGTCAGGCGCCTCCGGCGGATTTGGACCCCGGGGTGGTGCTGGAGCGCCACTACGCGCTGAACTGGTTGATCGGCTACGGCGGCAATGCCGATTGGGACGACGTTACGACGGACACCTGAAGCAGGAATGCCCTACGACGGAGGTCGAAGGCCGAACCGACCCCCTTCCCTTGCGACCCCAACCCTTATGTGGGAAAGGCCACGCGCGGTTTTGGCGGCCGACGGGCCGGTCATGCCGCGACTGGACCAAGGAAGGCCGCTCATGCTCGAAACCTATCGTCTTCACGTCGCCGAACGCGCGGCCCTGGGCATTCCGCCGCTGCCGCTGTCGGCCGAGCAGACCGCCGACCTGATCGAGCTGATCAAGGCGCCGCCGGCGGGTGAATCCGAGCAGGAGCTGCTGGACCTGCTGACCCATCGCGTGCCGCCCGGCGTGGACGACGCGGCCAAGGTCAAGGCCTCCTTCCTGTCGGCCGTGGCCCACGGCGACTTCGCCGTGCCGTCGCTGTCGCGCGAACGCGCCACCGAGCTGCTGGGCACCATGGTCGGCGGCTATAACGTCAAGCCGCTGATCGACCTGCTGACCGACGCCGTGGTCGGCGCCGTCGCCGCCGAGGGTCTGAAGAAGACCCTGCTGATGTTCGACTTCTTCCACGACGTCGCCGAACTGGCCAAGGGCGGCAACGCCAACGCCCAGGCCGTGCTGAAGTCCTGGGCCGAGGCCGAGTGGTTCACGTCGCGCGACAAGGTCGCCGACAAGATCACCGTCACCGTCTTCAAGGTCACGGGCGAGACCAACACCGACGACCTGTCGCCGGCGCCCGACGCCTGGTCGCGCCCCGACATTCCGCTGCACTACCTGGCCATGCTGAAGAACAAGCGTGACGGCATCACGCCGGAGCAGGACGGCGTGCGCGGCCCGATGTCGTTCATCGAGGACCTGAAGGCCAAGGGCCATCTGGTCGCCTATGTCGGCGACGTGGTCGGCACCGGTTCGTCGCGCAAGTCGGCGACCAACAGCGTCATCTGGGCCACCGGTCAGGACATCCCCTTCGTGCCGAACAAGCGCTTCGGCGGCGTGACCCTGGGCGGCAAGATCGCCCCGATCTTCTTCAACACCCAGGAAGACAGCGGCGCCCTGCCGATCGAGGTCGACGTGACCAGCCTGAACATGGGCGACGTCATCGACATCTATCCCTATGAGGGCAAGATCGAGAAGGACGGCCAGAAGATCGCCGACTTCGAGCTGAAGTCGCAGGTCCTGCTGGACGAAGTGCAAGCCGGCGGCCGCATCAATCTCATCATTGGACGGTCGCTGACCGCCCGTGCGCGCGAGGCCCTGGGCCTGGCCGCCTCGACCGAGTTCCGCCTGCCGGTCACCCCGGAAGACAGCGGCAAGGGCTTCACCGTGGCCCAGAAGATGGTTGGCCGCGCCTGCGGTCTGCCGGAAGGCCAGGGCATCCGTCCGGGCACCTATTGCGAACCGCGCATGACCACGGTCGGCTCGCAGGACACGACCGGCCCGATGACCCGCGACGAGCTCAAGGACCTGGCCTGCCTCGGCTTCTCGGCCGACATGGTGATGCAGTCCTTCTGTCATACCGCCGCCTATCCCAAGCCGGTCGACGTCAAGACGCACCGCGAACTGCCGCAGTTCATCTCCAACCGCGGCGGCGTGGCCCTGCGTCCGGGCGACGGCGTGATCCACTCCTGGCTGAACCGCCTGCTGCTGCCCGACACCGTCGGCACCGGCGGCGACAGCCACACCCGCTTCCCCATCGGCATCTCCTTCCCGGCCGGTTCGGGCCTGGTGGCCTTCGGCGCCGCCACCGGCGTCATGCCGCTGGACATGCCCGAGTCGATCCTGGTCCGCTTCAAGGGTGAGATGCAGCCCGGCATCACCCTGCGCGACCTGGTCCACGCCATCCCCTACTACGCCATCCAGCAGGGCCTGCTGACGGTGGCCAAGGCGGGCAAGGTCAACGCCTTCTCGGGCCGCATCCTTGAAATCGAGGGCCTGCCGGACCTGAAGGTCGAACAAGCGTTCGAACTGACCGACGCCTCGGCCGAGCGTTCGGCGGCGGGTTGCACCGTCAAGCTGAACAAGGAGCCGATCATCGAGTACATGACCTCGAACATCGTGCTCATGAAGAACATGATCGCCGACGGTTACGCCGACGCCCGCACCCTGCAGCGCCGCATCGACGCTATGGAGGCCTGGCTGGCCGCGCCCAACCTGCTGGAGGCCGACGCCGACGCCGAGTACGCCCACGTCATCGAGATCGATCTGGCGGACGTGAAGGAGCCCATCCTGTGCGCCCCCAACGACCCCGACGACGCGCGCCTGCTGTCGGCGGTGCAAGAGACCCCGATCGACGAGGTCTTCATCGGCTCGTGCATGACCAACATCGGCCACTTCCGCGCCGCCTCGCTGCTGCTGAAGGGCAAGAAGGACATCCCGACCCGTCTGTGGGTGGCCCCGCCGACCAAGATGGACGCCTCGGAGCTGACCAAGGAGGGTCACTACTCGACCCTCGGCGGCGCCGGCGCCCGCATGGAGATGCCGGGCTGCTCGCTGTGCATGGGCAACCAGGCCCAGGTGAAGGAGGGCGCGACCGTGGTCTCGACCTCGACCCGCAACTTCCCCAACCGTCTGGGCAAGGGCTCGAACGTCTACCTGGCCTCGGCCGAACTGGCCGCTGTCGCCTCCAAGATGGGCCGCATCCCCACCGTGGCCGAATACATGGCCGAGATGGGCGTCATCGACGCCGACCGCGACGAGGTCTACCGCTACATGAACTTCGACCAGATCCCCGAATACGCGGATCGCGTCGCGGCCGAATAAGGCGGACGACAGTCTGAAAAAGAGAAGGGCCGGCGGAGCGATCCGCCGGCCCTTTTTTCAGGAATGCCCCACGCGATCCTCAGGAATTTCATGGATTTCTCCGGCAAGATTAGCCATGCGTCCCGCATAGAAGCTTGACCATTCTTGACCTCTGCCAGAGCATACTCTTTGCGAGAGTGGGGATGGCAACATGACGGATGCGATTGCGCAGCACGCGCTTAAGCTACGCTTCAGTGGTGGAGAAGCTGAACGCCGTGGCCTCGACCTTTATGATGGTTCGAATTCGTTTTACGGCTTTGCGCAGGCGATCCAGATTGTGGTTCACGCCTACATGACTGGTGAAATCGTGAGCCGGGCCACAGCACTAAAGGGTGCCGAAATCTACTTCGGCGCGCCCCGAAGGGGGAGCGTGGTATTCGACATCATCACTGTGATCGAGAAGTATCCCGCGACCGCCGGAATCGCTGGCGCAGCCTTCTACGATTTTGTGAAGGTCGCGTTCTCTAAAGCTGTGGGAATGCTGAACACTAAGCCCGAAACTCCCAGCGTTCAGAAGGTCGACGTAGACGATACTTTCTTTGATCAATTAGCTGAAACACTAGAAGGCAGCCTTCGTCGCGCCCATAGGGCGATTGATCACGGTGTCCCCTTGGTCACACTCGAAAGGCCGCGCTCAACGCTTGTCACGTTCGATACTGCCACCAGCGAGTGGGTGAACACTCGTGATGAAAATCCTAAGGTGGAGGAATTCAGCGGCAATATCACGCGATATAACGCTCTGAGCGGAAACGGCCGCGCGTACGTTCGAGAGCTCAAAAGAGTCATCCCCTTCAGACCAGGTGGCAATTTCCCCGAAAGCAAGCGAGGCCACCTCACCTGGTCGCTTCATGGAAACACCATCTCTGCAGGCAAGGAACTAAAACTCTGGGCCTCAAAAATTGAGTCCGCCCGAGGGGAACCGAAGCGCCTGATTCTGGCCGACGTAGCCCAAGTACGTTCAACTTCAGAGGAATAAGGTGCAAGCAACTAGGGCAGCGGGGCAATGGATTTGCCCGCGATCTAGTCGAACTTACGCTTGAAAAAGGCCGGTGGATCGCTCCACCGGCCTTTCCAGTCTTTAGCCTGAAGCCTCGCCTTATTCGGCGGCGGCGGGCGCCTCGGCTTCCGGGCCGCGGGCCAGGTTGCGCAGGACGTAGGGCATGACGCCGCCAGCCAGCAGGTAGTCCAGCTCGGTCTGGTTATCGATGCGGCAGCGGACCGGGAAGCGGGCCATCTTGCCGTCCGACGGACGGAACATCTCGACCCACAGGTCCTGACGCGGCTTCAGCTTGCCGATGTTGACGTCGGTCAGGCCGCGGATGGTGACGATCTCCTCGCCGGTCAGGCCCAGCTTCTGCCAGCCGTCCTGCTTGAACTGCAGCGGCACCACGCCCATGCCGACCAGGTTCGAGCGGTGGATGCGCTCGTAGCTTTCGGCGATGACGGCGCGGACGCCCAGCAGGCGGGTGCCCTTGGCCGCCCAGTCGCGCGACGAGCCGGTGCCGTATTCCTTGCCGGCGAAGACGACCAGGGGACGGCCTTCCGACTGGTAGCGCATGGCCGCATCGTAGATCGACATGGTGTCGCCCGACGGGAAGTGCCTGGTGACGCCGCCCTCGATGTCCGGGGTGATCTTGTTGCGGATGCGGATGTTGGCGAAGGTGCCGCGCATCATGACTTCGTGGTTGCCGCGGCGGGCGCCGTAGCTGTTGAAGTCCAGGGCGTCGACGCCGTGGTTGGTCAGATAGACGCCAGCGGGCGAGGCCTTCTTGATCGAACCGGCCGGGCTGATGTGGTCGGTGGTGATGCTGTCGCCGAAGATGCCGAGGATGCGGGCTTCCACGATGTCGCTGACCGGGGCCGGCTCCATCGACAGGCCTTCGAAGTAGGGCGGGTTCTGGACGTAGGTGGAGGTATCCTCCCACTCATAGGTCTGGCCGCCGGTGACCTTGATGGCCTGCCAGTGCTTGTCGCCCTTGAAGACGTCCTTGTAGCGCTTGGCGAACATGGCCGGGGTGACCGACTTCTTCTGGATGTCGGCGATCTCCTGCGAGGTCGGCCAGATGTCCTTCAGGAAGACGTCCTTGCCCTTCTTGTCCTGACCGATGGCGTCCTTGGTGATGTCGATGCGCATCGAACCGGCGATGGCGTAGGCCACGACCAGCGGCGGCGAGGCCAGGTAGTTGGCCTGGACGTCCGGGTTCACGCGGCCTTCGAAGTTGCGGTTGCCCGACAGGACCGAGGTCGCGACCAGGCCGTTGTCGTTGATCGCCTTCGAGATGGCCGGGTCCAGCGGGCCCGAGTTGCCGATGCAGGTGGTGCAGCCGTAGCCGACCAGGTTGAAGCCCATGGCGTCCAGATCCTTCTGGAGGCCGGCGTCGGTCAGATAGTCGGTGACGACCTGCGAGCCGGGGGCCAGCGAGGTCTTGACCCAGGGCTTGACCTTGAGGCCGAGCGCGTGGGCCTTGCGTGCCACCAGACCGGCGGCGATCAGGACGCTGGGGTTCGAGGTGTTGGTGCACGAGGTGATGGCGGCGATGACCACGTCGCCGTCGCCGACGGTGAACTTCTCGCCTTCGACGGCGGCGCGCTCGGCGTCGGTCGGGCGGCCGAAGACGTCGGCCAGGGCGGTCTCGAACGACGGGGCGGCGACGGTCAGTTCAACGCGGTCCTGCGGACGCTTGGGACCGGCCAGCGACGGCACGACCGTCGAGATGTCCAGCTCCAGCACGTCGGTGAAGACCGGGTCTTCCGAGGTCTCGTCGATCCACAGGCCTTGCGCCTTGGCGTAGGCTTCGACCAGGGCGACGCGCGCCTTGTCGCGGCCGGTGGCCGTCAGATAGTCGATGGTCGCGCGCGACACCGGGAAGAAGCCGCAGGTGGCGCCGTATTCCGGGGCCATGTTGGCGATGGTGGCCTGGTCTTCGATGGTCATTCCGGCGATGGCGTCGCCGAAGAATTCCACGAACTTGCCGACCACGCCCTTCTTGCGCAGCATCTGGGTGACGGTCAGCACCAGGTCGGTGGCGGTGGCGCCTTCCGGCAGCTTGCCGGTCAGCTTGAAGCCGACGACTTCCGGGATCAGCATGGGGATCGGCTGGCCCAGCATGGCCGCCTCGGCCTCGATGCCGCCGACGCCCCAGCCCAGAACGGCCAGGCCGTTGATCATGGTGGTGTGGCTGTCGGTGCCGACGACGGTGTCGGGATAGGCGACGGTCTTCTTGCCTTCGTCCAGGGTCCAGACGGTCTGGGCCAGGTTCTCCAGGTTGACCTGGTGGCAGATGCCGGTGCCGGGCGGCACGACGCGGAAGTTGTTGAAGGCCGACGAGCCCCAGCGCAGGAAGTTGTAGCGCTCGATGTTGCGCTCGTACTCGCGCTCGACGTTCTGGCCGAAGGCCTTGGCGTTGCCGAAGTGGTCGACCATGACCGAGTGGTCGATGACCAGGTCGACGGGGACCAGCGGATTGATCTTGGCGGCGTCGGCGCCCAGCTTGGCCATGGCGTCGCGCATCGCGGCCAGGTCGACGACGGCGGGAACGCCGGTGAAGTCCTGCATCAGCACGCGGGCCGGACGGAAGGCGATCTCGTGCTCGACGGCGCCCTTGTTCTCGATCCAGGCGGCGACGGCCTTCAGGTCGTCCTCGGTGACCGAGACGCCGTCCTCGTTGCGCAGCAGGTTCTCCAGCAGCACCTTCATCGAGCGCGGCAGACGGGAAATCCCGGCCAGACCGGCTTCCTCGGCGGCCGGAAGGCTGTAATAGGCGTATTTCTTGCGCCCGACCGAAAGGTCCTGACGGGTCTTGAGGCTGTCAATCGACGGCATGGAGATAAGTCCTCTGACTAACGCCGCCCGACAATTCGGTTGCGCCTTCGCGCGCTGGACGCCGGGGCGCACAGGTCCCGGGCGCGCGCGGCGAAAGCCTGCTGCGGCGCTTGCGGATATAGTCCTGTGCGGGGAAGCCGTCCATGTATCCACAACGCGGTCATGGACATCGAGAATGGTTCGCAAGTCGGCGGGGTCATGCTGAAGACGGTCGACATCGAGGGCCTGAGCCTGTCGCGCGGCGAGCGGAATCTGTTCCGGGGCCTGTCGCTGCGCCTTTCGGCGGGCGAGGCTGTAGCCCTGACCGGGGCCAACGGGGCGGGCAAGACCAGCCTGCTGCGGGCCGTGGCGGGCTTCATCCGCCCCGATGCGGGGACGATCACTTTTGGCGGCGCGGACGGTGAGGCGCTGGATGCGGAGGCCGCGCGGCAGGGCGGCGTCCACCTGCTGGGCCACCTCGAAGGGCTGAAGCCGACTCGGACCGCGCGGCAGGAGTTCGACTTCCAGACGGCCTGGCTGGGCGGAAGCGACGCGGCGCGCGAGGCGGCGACTGCGCGCCTGTCGCTGACGCCCCTGCTGGATCTGGAGACGAGGAAGCTGTCGGCGGGGCAGAAGCGCCGCCTGTCGCTGGCCCGGCTGGTGGCCGCGCCGCGCGCCCTCTGGCTGCTGGACGAACCCCTGGCCCCGCTGGATGAGCGTTGGCGCGCGGTCGCGGCCGAGCTGATGGCGGCGCATCTGGCGTCGGGCGGGATGATTCTGGCGGCGGTGCATGACCCCCTGCCCGTCCCGGCGCGCAATCTCGACCTTGGGGGTCTGGCGTGAGGGCGGTGCGCGTCCTGTTTGGCCGCGAGCTGTCGCTGGCCTGGGGCGGCGGCGGCGGGCCCCTGCTGGCCTGCGGCTTCATGCTGTGCCTGACCGCCATCCTGCCGCTGGCGGCGGGCGGCGATCCGCGCGTCCTGGCGCCGGCGGCTTCCGGCGCCAGCTGGATGGCCCTGGCCCTGGCTTCGCTGCTGTCGCTGGAGCGTCTGTTCGAGCGTGATCTGGAGGATGGGGCGCTGGACCTGCTGTCGCTCGGCCCCGTGCCGCTGGAGGCGACGGTGGCGATCAAGGCCCTGGCGCAGTGGTTGGCCACGGGTCTGCCGCTGGCTCTGGCCGCCCCGATTGCGGCGCTGGTGCTCGGGCAACCGGCCCATTTGATCGGGCTGACCGCGCTGGCGGCGGCCATCGGCGGTCTGGGCTTCGCCTTCACCGGGGCGCTGGGCGCGGCTCTGGCGTTGGGGGCCAAGCGCGGCGGCCTGCTGATCGCGGTGGTGGTGCTGCCGCTGTTCATTCCGCCGGTGGTGTTCGGGGCGGGCGCCCTGACGCGGGCGGCGGGCGGCGGCGATCCCCTGTCGGCCCTGGCCCTGTTGGGCGCCTATGTCCTGTTCGCCGTGGTCATCGCGCCCGTCGCCGGAGCGGCGGCGATCCGCAACGCTCAGGGGTAGTCTGGTTCAGCGCGGCTTCAGCGTGACGTAGAGGGCGCCGTCGCCGCCGTGGCGGCGGTGGGCTGAGGCAAAGCCGGACACCACGCCGCGCAGGTGCGGCCCGGTCAACCAGTCGTGCACCGAGCCGCGAATGACCCCGCCGCCGCGTCGTCCCTGCCCGGTGATGACCAGAACCGAGCGCAGGCCGCGCATCTGGCAACCGATCAGGAAGCCGCGGAGCTGGTCCTCAGCCTCGAAGCGGCCGAAGCCGTGCAGGTCGATGCGCGCCTCGATGGGATCGCGCTCGCGCGACAGGCGGCGCTGGCGGCGTGGCTCCAGTTCTTCAGGTGTTGGCCGGGCGCGGGTCGGCGTCGGCTTGGCGGGGGCGACGATGCCGAGGGTCTCGAAGCTGGGCGTCTGATCGGGGGCGTTGCGCTTCTTGCCGGCGACGCCGCGCGCGGGCCTGGCCGTGGCGGGCGGGGTCTCGGAATCAGGCAGGACCGCGCCGGGGGTGACGCGAGCGGCCTTGCGACGCGCGGGCGGGGTCACCGTCCCGGTGACCCGGGCCCAGATGCGCTTGTCGTCGTCATTGGAGTCTGAAGGGCCTTTGCGGGCCACCTCAGTCCTCGGCGTCGTTGAAGGCGTCGCCGGGTCCCGGCTCATGGGCCAGCAGATCGCCCGGCTGGCAGTCCAGCTCGCGGCACAGGGCGTCCAGGGTCGAGAAACGCACGGCGCGCGCCTTGCCGGTCTTGAGAATCGACAGATTGGCCACGGTCACGCCGACACGGTCGGCGAGCTCTGTCAGCGACATGCGCCGTTCGGCGAGAATACGGTCAAGTTGGACGCGGATGGCCATGGGTGGAGCTTAGCGTTTTCAGATCAGATCGTCAGTTCGGATTCGCGGCGCAGGCGGGCGCCTTCGCGGAAGACCTCCGCCAGGACGAAGACGACGAGGATGGAGAAGACGGGGGTGAGCAGGTCGCTGACGCCTTGCGGCTCCATGACGCCGGGGGCCAGACGGGCGGCCACCAGGCCCTGCGCCAGCCAGACGCCGCCGGTCACGACGGCGAGGATCAGGCCGATCTGGCGCAGACGTCGCACATTTTCGGGTTGGAAGGGGTCGCCCAGGGTCAGGGTGCGAAAGATCTTTCGCAGGCCGCGCAGGATCATCAGGAAGCCGCCGAAATAGGCGGTGATGGCCCCGACGCCGAACAGCAGCAGGGGGCGGGTCAACGGCATCTGGCGGCCATCGGCGCCGTCGCTGACCGTGACGTTCAGATTGTCGATGGGAATGAAGATGGAGGCGATCCAGAGCAGCAGCAGAACGCCGGTGATCAGGGCCAGAAGGATATAGGCCACATCCAGCGCGATCTTTAGCAGGCTGGACACGGAGCCTGGCCCCAGGGTGCGCAGATTGGGAGTGCGCAGGTTGCCGCCCGTCAGGCGCGGCGCACGAATCCCGATGGAAGCCAGTTTCGGGAGGTGCATGTAGTCAGGTCTCTGGCCGGGTGTTCAGGCGGTGGTCGCCGCGCGGGGTCCGGGAACCCTCACGCGGCGCTATTCTTCGCGGTGTTCATGCTGATCGTCAAAGCCCCCATTTGCCCGCTTGGGCGATCCAGAGCCGGATCACAGGCTCTGGATGATCAGGGCGACGGCGGCGGTGGGCAGGGCGGCCAGCAGCATGGCGTTGAAGAAGCCGTGGCCGACGCGGTCCATCCAGATCGAGGTTTTCATCGCTTGCATCGTATCTCTCCGTTGTTGCACGATTTTCGTGCGTTTCTGATATGTCGCTGGATGAACGTTGCGTTTTGTTCGCTTCGTTTGAACGGTGCGACCTCCGTTCTTGAGATTGAAGATGCGACATGCCCCGTCGAAAAGCACGTTACATATCGTTTAACGATGTTAAACTTCCGCAATGCATCGGACGGGACTAAGGTGACCGCATGAATCTCAAGCTGATCAAGGGGATGCGGCTGGTGGCCGCGACCCACAATCCGGGCAAGGCGCGCGAGATCGAGGCCCTGCTCGACGGAAATTACAGGATCGTCACGGCCGGCAGCCTGAACCTGCCCGAACCGGACGAGACCGAGAGCACCTTTGTCGGCAACGCCATGCTGAAGGCGCGTCATGCCGCCGAGGCCTCGGGCGAGGTGGCCCTGGCCGACGACTCCGGTCTGTCGGTTGCGGCCCTGGACGGGGCGCCGGGCATCTTCTCGGCGCGGTGGGCCGGGCCGGGCAAGGACTTCGCCGTGGCCATGAAGAAGGTCGAGGAGCGGCTGGAGGAGATCGGCTCGACGGATCGCCGGGCCTGGTTCACGTCTGCGCTTGCGGTGGCCTGGCCCGACGGCCCCTGCGTGGTGGTCGAGGGTCGCCTCGACGGGGAGCTGGTTTTCCCTCCGCGCGGCGACGGCGGGCATGGCTACGATCCCATCTTCAGGCCGGAAGGCTCGGACAAGACCTTCGCCGAGATGGCGGACGTCGAAAAGGATGCAATCAGCCACCGCGCCCGCGCCTTCGCCCGGCTCAAGGCGGCGCTGATTGACTGAGGCCCCGTCCTCCTCTCTGGCGCTCTATATCCACTGGCCCTACTGCGCCCGCATCTGTCCCTATTGCGACTTCAACGTCGTGCGCGACCGGGGCCGGGTCGAGGAGCAGGCCGGGTTGGTTCGGGCCATCCTGGAGGACATGGAGGCGCAGAGCCGTCTGGTCGGCCCGCGCCGTCTGGCCTCCATCTTCTTCGGCGGCGGTACGCCCTCGCTGATGCCGCCCGAGGCCGTGGCGACGGTGATCGCACGGGCCAGGGCGCTCTTCCCTCCTGACGGCGACATAGAAATCACGCTGGAGGCTAACCCGACCGACGCCGAGGCGGGGCGCTACACCGCCTTGGCGGAGGCGGGAATCAACCGCCTGTCGATGGGGGTGCAGTCGTTCGACGACGCCGCGCTGAAATTTCTCGGCCGCGACCATTCGGCGGCGGAGGCCCGGCGCGCGGTTCAGACGGCGGCTGCGGCCTTCCCGCGTCTGTCGATCGACCTGATCTACGCCCGTCCCGGGCAATCCGTGGCCGACTGGACGGCGGAGCTGACCACGGCGCTGGACCTGGGGTTCGAGCACATCTCGCCCTATCAACTGACCATAGAGCCGACGACGGCCTTCGGCCGGGCCTTCGCGCGCGGAACCCTGAACCCGCCGGACGAGGATCTGGCCGCCGCCCTTTATGAAGCCACCCAGACCGTGCTCGAGGGGGCGGGGTTCGAGGCCTATGAGGTGTCCAACCACACTCGCGACGTCGCGGCCCGGTCCAGCCACAACCTGCACGTCTGGCGCGGCGGCGACTATCTGGGCCTCGGTCCCGGCGCGCACGGGCGGTTGACCCTGACGGGCGAGCGAACCGCTACCGTCGCCCACCGCCGTATCCCTGACTATGTCGCCGGTGTCGCTGCTGGAACGCCCTGGGTCGAGCAAGAGACGCTGGACCCGCAGGGCGCGGCCGAGGAGTTGGCGCTGCTGGGGCTGCGAACCGTCGAGGGGGTGTCTTTGACCACCCTGCAGACCCTGAGCCTGTCGGATCAGACGGGGCCTCTGGCCGATCTGCTGGCCGATGGTTTTCTGACCCTGACCCAGGGGCGGGTCGCAGCGACGGCGTCCGGGCGTCCGGTGCTGGACGCCGTGCTGCGGACCCTTCTGACCTAGGTCGTCAGATCGCCGCGACGGCTTCCTCGATCAGGTCGGAAATCTCGACAGGATGCGAGGCGAGCGAGGCGTGGCTGGCGTCCAGGGTGATGATCTTGCGGGCGTTCATCCGCGCCGACATCCGTTGCTGGTTGGTCGGAGCGATCATGTGGTCCTGGCTCGAGACCTGATACCAGACCGGCTTCTTGCGCCAGGCGGGATCGGTGACCGCGTCGCCGAAGGTGGTGGCCAGAGGCGCCTTCTGGGTCACCGCCATGACCAGGGCCTCGTCCGCCGTCAGGTCCTGGCAGAAGCTCTCATGGAACTTGTCCGGCTTGACCCACAGATAGCCGTCGCTGTCGGGGGCCAGATTGGGGGCGGCCGACGGCGGGTCCTGCTGGGTGATGCCGCCGGGGCTTTCGCCCGCATCGGGGGCGAAGGCGGCGACATAGACCAGGCCCGCCACGTTCGGCAGGTCGCCCGCTTCAGACAGCACGGCGCCGCCGTAGGAGTGGCCGACCAGGATGACGGGGCCTTCCTGCTGACGCACCATCTTGCGGACCCGCTCGGCGTCGTCGGCCAGCGAGGTCAGCGGCATTTCGACGGCGTGCAACGAGGTGTAGCCGCGCCGGCTCAACTCCGTGATGACCTTGGCCCAGTGGGCGGCGCCGCCCCAGAAGCCGTGGACGAGGACAATGGCGGTGGATTTGGACATGGGTTCGTTTCCTAAGCTTGGCGGTTTCTTCGCCGCTCGGACACATGAGCGCCTCAATCTGAACGGGGTTCCCGGAACTGGCGGGTTTCGCGGCGCCATGACGCCCTCTAGGATGAGACCATGTCTTTAGACGCCTCCCTGTTCCCCCCGACCGCCCCGCCCGCGCGTTCCGTCGCGCCGGGCCTCTATCTGGTGGCCACGCCCATCGGCAATCTGCGGGACATGACGCTGCGGGCGCTGGACGTCCTGGCCGCCGCCGACCTGGTCCTGGCTGAAGACACCCGCGTCACGGCCAAGCTGCTGACCGCCTATGGCCTTCGCGCCAAGCTGGAACGCTGCGACGACCACGCCTCGGCGCGCGCCGCCGAGATCGCCGTCGAACGGCTGAAGGCGGGCGAGGTGGTGGCCCTGGTTTCCGACGCGGGCACGCCCCTGGTGTCCGATCCCGGCTATGTCGTGGCTCGCGCCGCCATCGCCGAGGGCCTGCCGGTCCATCCCGTTCCCGGCGCCTCCAGCCTGCTGGCGGCGCTGTGCCTGGCGGGCCAACCCGCCGACCGGGTGTTGTTCGCCGGCTTCCTGCCGCCCAAGTCGGGGGCGCGCAAGACCATGCTGGAGGAGTTGCGCACTGGACGTCAGACCCTGGTCTTCTTCGAGAGCGGCCCGCGTCTGAAGGACAGCCTGACCGACATGGCCGAGGTCCTGGGCGACCGCCCCGCCGCCGTGACCCGCGAACTGACCAAGCTCTATGAGGAGGCCGTGCGCGGCACGCTTTCGGACCTGGCCGCCGACCCGCGCTGCGACGCGCCCAAGGGCGAGATCGTCGTCGTCGTCGGCCCGGGCGAGGCCGAGGTCGCCAGCGCCCCCGACGCCGATGCGGCCCTGACCGAGGCCATGACCCGCCTGCCGCCAGGCGAGGCCGCCGCCGAGGTGTCCAAGGCGCTGAACCTGCCCAGAAAGCCCCTCTACAAGCGGGCGCTGGAAATGCAGGGCCGGTGAAATCCCGTCTGCGGCTTCCCTCGTCGTCGCGTCGGCCTAAAGCAGGCTGGCGTCAGGCGCTGGGCGGACGCTCGCACCGGGAAGGCCACGCCGCCGAATGGATCGCCGCCGTCTGGCTGATGTTCAAGGGTTATCAGATCCTGGCCTTTCGCCTGAAGGGGCGCGGCGGCGAGATCGACATCCTGGCCAAACGCGGGCGCACCCTGGCGGTGGTCGAGGTCAAGCGGCGGCGAACCCTTGAGGCCGCCATCCTGTCTCTGGGACCGGATCAGCACGCCCGACTGTCGGCCGCCGGGCAGGCCATGGCTCGCGGTCGGCCCTCGCTGCAAGGCCTGACTCTGCGGATTGATATGGTGGCGCTGGCTCCTGGACGCTTTCCGCGTCATCTTCGCGGCGTCACGATCACAGGAGCGGACATCGGGTGACTCGCGAGGACGCCGAGATCATTCTGGCCCAGGCGGGAACCGCCGAGGACGAGGGTTTTCCGCTGCTCGAATGCGCTCTCGCCTGCGCCATTCACGACTACCCGTTCCGGGATCCCGAACCGGTCCGTCTGATGGCCGATCACGCAGCGCAACGACTGAAGGAGCGCGCGGCCAATGAAAGTCCCGACGACGCCCTGACCGAGACCATGGCCGCCGACTTTCGTCTGAATGGCGACCTGCTGAACTATGAGCATCCCGGCAACACTGACGTGATCGACGTGGCAGAACGGCGGCGCGGCTTGTCGGCGGCCCTGGTGGTCTTCTATCTGGACGCGGCGCGCCGCGCGGGCCTGAAGGCGGCGGCCGTGGACTTTCCCGGCCACGTCCTCTTGCGGGTCGAGACGCCCGAGGGCCCAGTGGCCCTGGACCCCTTCAGCCAGGGACGTCTGGTCCTGCCCAGCGAACTGACGCGCCGCGCCCTTCTGGCCGGTCTGACGCCGCACGTAGCGGACCGACTGGATCTGCTGATGGCCCCGGTCAGCGACCGCCAGGCCCTGATCCGGCTGCAGAACATTCTCTTCACCCGCGCCCTGCGCCTGGAGGACTATGAGGGCGCCGAGCGCTCGGCCCTGCGTCGCGCCCTGCTGGACCCCGACGACCACAGGCCGTGGCTGGACGTGGCCGCGGCCCGAGAGAAGCAAGGCGCCTTGACTGGCGCCCTGGAGGCCCTGTCGCGGGCGCGCCGTCTGGGCGATCCGGCAGACGCCTGCCGCGTCAGCATGGATCGGGTGCGGATGCGTCTGAACTAGGTCTGACGGCTGAAGCGAGGGCAAAGAGAGGCGAGCGCCCTTGCGTCGGGGCTTATCGCCGCGCATCTGCAAAGCTCAGACGTGAAAGGACATCCATGCTGAAAGTCGCCATCCAGATGGACCCGCTCGAGGCGGTGAACGTCGAGTCCGACACCACCTTCCTGATGGCTCTGTCGGGTCAGGCGCGCGGGCACAGGCTGTGGGTCTACGACTTCCGCACCCTGGCGCTGGACGAGGGCCGCCTGTTCTGTCGCGCCCGTCCGGTCACGGTGAACGCGGTCCAGGGCGAGCACGCCGACTTCGGCCCCGAGGTGGTTCTTGACCTGGCCGAGGACGTGGACGTCATCCTGATGCGTCAGGACCCGCCCTTCGACATGGCCTATGTCACCGCCACCTATCTGCTGGAGCGGGTGCATCCCAAGACCCTGGTGGTCAACAACCCGGCCGAGGTGCGCTCGGCGCCCGAGAAGCTGATCGCCACCCTCTTCCCCGGTCTGCAGCCGCCGACCCTGGTGTCGTCCGATCCCGTCGCCCTGGTCGACTTCCACCGTCGTCACGGCGACGTGGTGCTCAAGCCCCTGCACGGCGCCGCCGGTTCGGGCGTGGTGCGGCTGAAGGCCGACGACCCCAATCTGGAAGCCCTGATCGAGATCCACGCCGCCGGATCGCGCGACCCCCTGGTGATCCAGAAATTCATCCCCGCCGTGTCCAAGGGCGACAAGCGCATCATCCTGATCGATGGCGAGGCCGTGGGCGCCATCAACCGCATTCCGGCCAAGGATCAGGTACGCTCCAACCTGCGCGTCGGCGGCACGGCGGCCCCGGTGGAGTTGACCCCGCGCGATCTGGAGATCTGCGCCGCCATCGGTCCCTATCTGAAGGAACGCGGCCTGATCTTCGTCGGCATCGACGTGATCGGCGACTACCTGACGGAGATCAACGTCACCTCGCCCACGGGCGCGCAGCAGATGCTGAAGTTCAGCGGCGTCGATGCGACGGCCCTGATGTGGGACGTGGTCGAGAAGAAGAAGGCCGAAGCGGCCTGAGGTTGGTCGCGTAACAACGCTCTTGCAGTCCCTATAGGTTCGTGATTTGTTCCCTTTCGGTCAGCGGGAGGGAGCCCATGCTTGCGCGGGTGGTGACGGTCGCCTTCGACGGGGTCGAGGCGCGACGGGTCGATGTCGCGGTGCAGCAGGTGTTCCATTCGCCCGCGTCGTGTAGCTTGGCATTGGAGGCGGCTAAATGGACTACGAGAAGAACGGCGAGGATTACGTCGCGCGCGCCGAAGACGGCAGCGTGGCACTTCGATATCGGAAGGTCCCTAGGGATGACTTGGCAACCCACCCAGGACTGGCTTCTCGAAGTCCCGGCCGCCCTGTCGATCGCCTTGTCCGTGAACTACGTCCAGAGAGGCGTGCGACGACTCGACCCCAGCATTCGGTCTGGTCGTTTGCTGGTGCCCGCAACAGCGGTAGCTGCGATCCAAGCCGTTTTGGAAAAACGACCGAACGCTGCTCTCCTATGGGCGAGGATTGAGGGCATCGAGTTTTCTACCGCCCGATCTCGGCAGGCATTCGAAGGGGCTCACGCTGTCAGTCCTGGCAGCAGTGGCCCAGTGGGAGCGAGATGAGAACATTTTGCGGCAGAGGGCTGGGATCGCGGCCGCGAAGGCCGCCGGGAAATACCGGGGCCGCGCCCCCACGGCACGCGCGAAGACGTCCGAGGTGCTGCGTCTCAAGGCCGAGGGGAAGACGGTCGCCCAGATCGCCCAGACCGTGGGGATCAGCCGTGCGAGCATCTACAGAGCGTTCGCCGAGACCGTCTGACCATGAGGCGGCCCACGGTCCACAAACGGTCAGAATAGCCGTCCTGGGCACCGTGGAACCCATTCCTGACCGATGTGGTCGCCCCAGCGCAGCTTGAACAATACGGCCGCTTCATCATCCGCGCAGCCGACACGGAAGAAGCCGAGGCCGCGACTGCCGAAGAACTGGTCGGGGAAGTCGTCCAGCCAGTCCTCCAGGTCGGCCAGCAGATCGGATTCGCTCATCACCTCCTCGGGGGTTTGGAAGGCCCAGACCTCGAAGACGTGCATGTCTGCCGCTGGGCAGCGCGTGTCGTCGAGGAAGGCAAGCGCGTCAGGAACTGAGGCCATAACCCCAGTGTCGAGGAGTCGGTATCCGGAAGTCGATATCTTCGGCAACTCGCCCGTGGCCACGGTTCGAAGCCACGGGTTGAAGAGCCGTCCTGCCCACCGTTAGCGACCACGATCTCCCGCGAATAACAGGACCCACCTTGCTCTTCATCGGCCCGCCCGGTTCAGGCAAGTCGATGATGGCCCAGCGTCTGCCCGGCCTCTTGCCGCCGCTGACGTCGCAGGAACTGCTGGAGACCTCGATGGTCTGGTCGGTGGCCGGTCTGATCCAGCGCGGCGCCCTGACCCGCGACCGGCCCTTCCGCGCCCCGCACCACTCCGCCTCCATGGCGGCCCTGACCGGCGGCGGGCTGCGGGCCAAGCCGGGCGAGGCGTCGCTGGCCCACAACGGGGTCCTCTTCCTCGACGAACTGCCGGAATATTCGGCCCAGGCGCTGGACAGCCTGCGTCAGCCGCTGGAGACGGGCGAGATCGTGGTGGCCCGCGCCAACGCCCATGTCCGCTATCCGGCGCGGTTCCAGCTGGTGGCGGCGATGAACCCCTGCCGCTGCGGCCTCGGCGGATCGGGACGCGGCGCCTGCGGCAAGGCGCCCCGCTGTCAGAAGGATTACCAGAACCGCATCTCCGGCCCGATGTTCGACCGCATCGACCTGACGGTCGAGACCCCGCCGGTCACCGCCGCCGACATGGCCCTGCCCGCCCCCGCCGAGGGCACCGCCGAGGCCGCCGCCCGCGTGGCGACGGCGCGCGCCCAGCAGGAGGAGCGTGTTCGATCGGCGGGCTTTGACCCCGAAAGGGCGCGCGACCAGGCGATCAACGCCCGCGCCTCGGGCGAGACCCTGGACCGCTTCGCCGCGCCCGACGATGCGGGCCGCGCCCTGTTGATGCGGGCGGGCGAGGCCGGCGGGCTGACGGCGCGCGGATGGACCCGCACCCTGCGGCTGGCGCGCACCATCGCCGATCTGGACGGTTCGACCGGGGTGTTGCGCCGCCACGTCGCCGAGGCCCTGATGTATCGCCGCACGACGGTCGGAGCCCAGGGCGATTTCGACCGCCAGACCGCGCATCGCAGTGAGGCGCCCGCCTTCTGAGACCCGCAGTTCTTGTTCGGCCACGCTTAACCCTTGGGCGCTAGAGTCCTCGGCATGGGACAGGCACGCAGAACGCACGCACCGACCAAGATCGCCGCAGCCGCGCCGTCGGATGCGCCGGAACAGCAGTTCCTGCGCCTGATGAGTCATGAGATGCGCACGCCCCTGAACGGGGTGATCGGCATGCTGGGCCTGTTGTCGCGAACCAGGCTGGATGGGGCGCAGCGCGCCTATGCCGAGGCGGCGCAGAAGTCGGCCGAACACCTGCTGGGCCTGGTCAACGACCTGCTGGACTTTGCTCGGTTGGAGGCGGGGGCTCTGGAGTTCGACGCCGCCCCTGTCGACCTGGAGGGCCTGACGCGCGGCGTGGCCGAGCTGCTCAGCCCCAAGGCCCACGACAAGGGGCTGGAGATCGTCTGGTCCGTCGCCGCCGACGCCCCCGACGTGATCGCGGACGAGGGCCGATTGCGTCAGGTCCTGTTCAATCTGGCGGGCAACGCCGTGAAATTCACCGACCGGGGCGGAGTCCGCCTGACGGTCGAGCGCGCCGGCGGAACCGCCACGCGTCCGCGCCTGGCCTTCGTCGTTGACGATACGGGCCCCGGCGTGCCCGAAGAGGCGCGGGTCCGCATCTTTGACGAGTTCGGCCACGCAGACGCCTCGGACGCCGCCCGCTTCGATGGCGCCGGCCTGGGTCTGGCCGTGGTCCGGCGTCTGGCCCAGGCCATGGGCGGGACCGTCGCTGTGTCCGACCGGCCTGACGGCCCCGGCGCCCGTTTCCGCTTTGAGGCTCCCTTCCCAGTGGCGGCTGACGCTGCGCCGCGCGCGCGCCCTCTGGACAGCGTGGTCGTGGCGGTGCGCACGCCCGATCCCTTCGTGCGTCAGGCGGCGACGGCCCAGATCGAGGCCTCGGGCGGTCGCGTCGCGCGTCAGGCGGGCGTCACCCTGATCGACCACGCCATGGCCGAGGACGGCGCCTTGATGGTGCCCCCGTCGCAGGGCGAGGCCATTGTTCTGTTGAAGCCCAGCGAGCGTGATCTGGTCGATCGCTATCGCGCGGCGGGGTTCCACGGCTATCTGATCAAGCCTCTGCGCCGGGCCTCCCTGGCTGAGCGGGTTCTGGCGGCGGCGGGCCGTCGCAAGGGTTTGACCGTGGCGGTGGGGCGGGCTCAGGACGACGACCGCGTCACCCCTGTCGCCTTCAAGGGGCTGCGCGTCCTTCTGGTCGAGGACAATCCGGTCGGCGCCCTGTTGGCCAAGACCCTGTTGCGCCGCGAGGGTTGCGTGGTCCAGACGGCGGCTGACGGCCATGAGGCCCTACTGACGCTGAAGGAAGCTCGCTTCGATCTGATCTTCATGGACATGAGGATGCCGCGCATGGACGGGCCGGCGGCGGCGCGGGCGCTGCGGGCGCGAGGCGAGCGCACCCCCATCGTCGCCCTGACCGCGAACGCCTTCGCCGAGGACCGGATCGCCTGTCTGGAGGCGGGCATGAACGACCATCTGACCAAGCCGTTGGAGGCCGACGCCCTGCGCGCCGCCCTGACCCGCTGGACGAACGTCGGCAACCGCGCCAAGGTCGGGGCCTAGCTACCACGACCGCCCGTTTCCGGCGGCGTCCGCCGGAGACCTGCATGACCGATCCCAAGACGCCCGCCGCCGCGCCCGCCAAGGGGCTGGCCGGGCTCGCCGTCTATGGCGAGCGCCGCGTCTTCGTCATGCTGCTGCTCGGTTTTTCGGCCGGCCTGCCCAATCTGCTGATCTTCGACACCCTGTCGGCCTGGCTGCGCGAGAGCGGCCTGTCGCTCTCCGTGATCGGCTTCTTCGCCCTGGCCACCATCTCCTATTCGCTGAAATTTGTCTGGGCGCCGCTGATCGACCGGACCAAGATTCCGATTCTGACCAAATACCTCGGCCATCGCCGGTCATGGATGCTGGTGACGCAAGCCGTGGTGATCTTCGGCCTTTGGTCGATTTCGGGCCTGAACCCGGCGACGTCGCTGATGCAGGTCGCGGCCTTCGCGGTTCTGGTCGGTTTCTTCGGCGCCACCCAGGACATCGTCATCGACGCCTGGCGGATCGAGGCGGCTGACGACAGCCGCCACGGAGCCATGGCCGCCGCCTATCAGATGGGCTACCGCGTCGCCCAGATCGTGGCCGGGGCCGTGCCCTTGGTCCTGGCCGACCTCTATAACTGGAACCTGTCCTACGCCGTCATGGCGGGACTGATGGCCTTCGGCGTCATCGGCGTCCTGTTCGCCCCGCGCGAGAAGGCCCACGCCGTCCGACCGATCCCGGTCGCCGACGTGCCGTCGCGGCCCCGGCTGGAGATCGTCGAATGGATCGCCCGACTGGCGATCATCGGCGTCGCAGCCCTGATCATGGGCTCGGGTCTCAGCGGCCAGGCGGGGCCGCTCAATGGCCTCCTGGGTCTGTTCGGCTTGTCGCCCGAGGGCCAGGCGGCGATCAGCGACGCCTGGGCGGCCAAACCCGAAGGGGTCTATCTGCAGGTCGTCTCCGTGTTCGGCGGCCTCGGCCTTCTGGTTCTGGCCTGCTGGCCGATCCCCAGGGTTCGCACCCGTCCAGGGGCCTATCTGGCCGGGTCGTTCGGCGAGCCGCTGAAGGATTTCTACAAGCGCTTCGCCGGTGTGGCGACGCTGATCCTGGCTCTGATCTGCGTCTATCGCCTGGCCGATTTCGTGCTCAACATCATGAACCCCTTCTACCTGGACCTGGGCTTCACCAAGACCGAGCTGGCCGAGGTGCGCAAGGTGTTCGGCGTCATCGCCACCACGGTCGGCGTCTTCGTCGGCGGTTGGTCCGTGGCGCGTCTGGGGCTGATCCGCACCATGGTCATCGGCGCTTTCATGAGCCCGGTGTCCAACCTGGTCTTCGCCTGGCTGGCGACCCAGGGGCCGGAGATCAGCGCCCTGTTCGTGGCCATCGGCGTGGACAACCTGGCCACCGGCTACGCGGGCACGGCCCTGATCGCCTATATGTCCAGCCTGACCAGCATCGGCTTCACCGCCACCCAGTACGCCCTGTTCAGTTCGCTGTACGCCCTGCCGGGCAAGCTGATCGCCTCGCAGTCGGGGCGGGTGGTCGAGGCCTCGGCGCGCGCGGCGGAAAGCGGCGGTCTGTTCGCGCCGTTGAAGGCCCTGTTCGCCAACCTGCCCGCCGGGTCTCTGGTGCAGGGCGCGACGACCAGCGGCGTCACCCCTGCGGCCCTGGGGGCGGGCTATGTCGTCTTCTTCCTCTATTCGACGGTGATCGGTGTCTTCGCCATTATCCTGGCCTTCGTGGTCGCCGCCAAGCAGACGGCGCTTCAGGCCAAGAATGCAAAAGGGGCGGCCTAGAGAGGCCGCCCCTTCCGAACAAGTCAGCGCGAAAGGCGTGTCGGTCAGCCCTCGACCTCGGCCCCCTCGGCGTAGGCGGCGAAGGTGGCGGCGGTGATGATCTCGTTGACCGAGGCGCCCAGGGGCACGATCTGCACCGACTTCTCCAGGCCGACCAGCAGCGGGCCGATCACGGTGGCGCCGCCCAGCGACTGGACCAGACGGGTCGAGATGGCCGCCGAATGGATGGCCGGCATGACCAGGACGTTGGCGTCGCCGGTCAGGCGCATAAAGGGATAGTTGGCGCGGGCCTCGGGGTTCAGGGCCAGCTCGGGCGGCATTTCACCTTCGTATTCGAAGTCGACGTCCATGCTGTCCAGGATGCGGATGGCCTCGCGCACCTTCTCGCCGCGATCGCCGGGCGGGTCGCCGAAGGTCGAGTAGCTGAGGAAGGCCACGCGCGGCTTGCGGCCCAGTTTCTTGACCGTGGCGGCGGCCTTGATGGCGATTTCGGCCAGTTCGGCGGCGTTGGGCAGTTCGTGGATCGAGGTGTCGGCCACGAACAGGGTGCGGCCCTTGGCCAGCAGGATCGACAGGCCGATCATGCGGTCCGTGACGTCCAGGACGCGGCGGACCTCCTTCAGGGCCATGTTGAAGTTGCGGGTCACGCCGGTGACCATGCAGTCGGCCTGACCGCGCGCGATCATGGTGGCGCCGAAGTAGTTGCGGTCCTGATTGATCATGCGCTGCACGTCGCGACGCAGATAGCCGCGACGGTTCAGGCGCTCATACAGCCAGTCGGTGTATTCGACATTGTGGCCCGAGGTGCGGGCGTTGACGATGTCGATGCCCAGGTCGTCGAAGTTCAGACCGGCCTCGGCCGCGTTCTGACGGATCAATTCCTCGCGGCCGACCAGGATGGGGGTGCCCAGGTCGGCCTGCTTGAAGGCCCAGGCGGCGCGAATGACGACCTGCTCCTCGCCCTCGGCGAAGACCACGCGTTGTTTCGGTCCCGAACGCACGGCCGAGGAGATCTTCTGCATCAGGGCGGCGGACGGATCGACCCGCTGCTTCAGGGCGATGCGATAGGCGTCCATGTCGGCGATCGGCTTGCGCGCCACGCCGGTGTCCATCGCCGTCTGGGCGATGAAGGGCGGGATGTACCAGATCAGGCGCGGGTCGAACGGGGTCGGGATGATGTATTCCGGCCCGAACTTCAGCTTGCGGCCGCGATAGGCGGCGGCGACCTCGTCCGGCACGTCCTCGCGGGCCAGCGCCGCCAGGGCGTGGGCGCAGGCGATCTTCATCTCGTGGTTGATCTGACGCGCACGCACGTCCAGGGCGCCGCGGAACAGATAGGGGAAGGCCAGGACGTTGTTGACCTGGTTCACATAGTCCGAGCGGCCGGTGGCGATGATGGCGTCCGAACGCACCGACTTGACGTCTTCCGGGGTGATTTCCGGGTCGGGGTTGGCCATGGCGAAGATGATCGGATTGGGCGCCATGGAGGCGACCATCTCCTTGCTGATCGCGCCCTTGGCGGACAGGCCCAGCACCACGTCGGCGCCGACCATGGCCTCGGCCAGGGTGCGCAGCGGCGTGTCGGTGGCGTGCGCCGCCTGCCATTGGGAGACATTGTCCCGGCCCTTGTAGATGACGCCCTGGCGGTCGCAGATGACGGTGTTCTCGGCCTTGACGCCGGCGGCCTTCATCAGGGCGATGGACGACAGGCCCGCCGCGCCGGCGCCCGACAGGACGACCTTGAGGTCTTCCAGCTTCTTGCCGACGATATGGGCCGCGTTGATCAGGCCGGCGGTCGAGATGATGGCGGTGCCGTGCTGGTCGTCATGGAAGACGGGGATGTCCAGCAGGTCCTGCAGCTGGGCCTCGATCTCGAAGCACTCCGGGGATTTGATGTCCTCCAGGTTGATGCCGCCCCAGGTGTCGCCGATGTTCTTGACCACGGTGACGAACTCGTCCGGGTCGGTAGTCTTCACCTCGACGTCGAAGCTGTCCACGTCGGCGAAGCGTTTGAACAGGACGGACTTGCCTTCCATCACCGGCTTGGACGCCATGTGACCGAGGTTGCCCAGGCCGAGGATGGCGGTGCCGTTCGAGATGACGGCGACCATATTGCCCTTGGACGTATAGTCGTAGGCCTTGTCCACGTCCTCGGCGATGGCCAGGACCGGTACGGCCACGCCCGGCGAATAGGCCAGCGACAGGTCGCGCTGGGTCGCCATGGGCTTGGTGGGGGCCATGGAGATCTTGCCCGGCGTCGGCGCGTTGTGGAACTCCAGCGCGTCGTCGTCGGAGAAGGTCTGTTTGTCGGTCAATTCGGGCATTTCGATCTCGGGAAGGGCAGGCGCCTTCTGTTCCTAGATCGCGGGGCCGTTGGGGACAACCGCTGACGCTACGTCAGGGCAGATTGCCTAGACCTGTGGCAAAAGCCCCGTGCGCTCGATCTCGACCGGGCCGGTCATGAAGACATGGCCCGACGCCTCGTCCCAGTCGATGGTCAGTTCGCCGCCGTCGACGACGACGGTCGCCTTGCGGTCGGTCAGGCCGCGCCGGGCGGTGGCCACCAGGGCGGCGCAGGCGCCGGTCCCGCAGGCTAGCGTCAGTCCCGCCCCGCGCTCCCATACCCGCAGTCGGATCTGGTTGCGGTCGATGACCTTGGCGAAGCCGACGTTGACCCCTTCAGGAAAGAGCGGGTGGTGCTCGACCAGGGAGCCGGAGCCGCGCACGAAGGCGTCGTCCTGTTGGTCGGTGAAGAAGACGACGTGCGGATTGCCCATCGAGACGGCGCCCGGCGTGTGCAGCACCGGGGCGTCGATCGGCCCGACCTGCAGTTCGATCCCGCGCGTGTCCATCTCCTCGGCCAGCGGCACCTCGGCCCAGTCCAGACGCGGCGCACCCATATCGACTGTGACTTGATGATCCCCCGCGCGCCGCGCCGTCGTCGGCCCGCCGAGGGTGTCGATGACCACTTCTTCCTTGTCGGTGGCCTCCAGCAGCAGCCAGCCGACGCAGCGCAGGGCGTTGCCGCAGGTTTCAACCATGGAGCCGTCGGCGTTCCAGACCCGCATGAAGGCGTCCGCCGTCTCTGACGGCTCGATCCCGATCAATTGGTCGAAGCCGCCGAGGCCCGCCGCCGGGTCCGCCAGGGCGCGCACCTGGCCCTCGGTCGGATGAAAGCCTTCTTCAAAGGCCTGGACGACGATGAAGGCGTTTCCGGCGCCGTTCATGCGGATGTAGGGGCGAGCAGCCTGGGTCATGGTCGCCTTCATATAGGATTTTTCGCCGGTTCATGTATCGCTGACCCTGATGACGTCCGAACCGAGCGAATCCGGCAAATCCGAAGGCCTGCGGCTGAAGGCGCGGCTGCGCTACCTCTATCACGGGACCCAGCCGGCGGCGGTCAAGTTCCGCCTGATGGTCATCGTCGTCGATCTGATCATCATCGGTTTCTTCCTGGCCACCCCGATCCTCAAGGAGGCGGGCTGGGTCTTCTATGTCGCCGACTATCTGATCGCCGCCATCCTGGGTCTGGATCTGGCGGCGCGGGCCTATGCCTACTCCGACATCAGGGACTGGCTGAAAAAGCCGATTGTCTGGATCGACCTGTTCGTTCTGGCCACCCTGCTGTTTCCGGTCTGGCTGGCCAACCTCGGCTTCCTGCGGTTGCTGCGGTTCTGGAGTCTGCTGAACAGCGACCTGTTCTGGCGCACCATAGGCCGCCGTTTCGATGATACGCGGGTCGAGGAGATCACGCGCGCGCTGGCCGCCCTGATCACCTTCGTCTTTGTCGTGACCGGCTTCGTCTATGCCTATTTCCGGGGCAAGGCCGAGCATATCCACGGCTATCTGGACGCCCTCTATTTCACCGTGGCGACGCTGACCACGACGGGGTTCGGCGATATCACCCTGCCGGGCAACTGGGGGCGGGTCATCTCCATTGTCGTCATGCTGGTGGGGATCACCCTGTTCATCCGTCTGGCCCAGACCCTGATCCGGCCGCACAAGGTCAAGTTCCCCTGCCCGACCTGCGGCCTGCAGAAGCACGATCCCGACGCCGTCCACTGCAAGGCCTGCGGCCAGATTTTGTGCATCCCGGACGAGGGCGACTGATCTCCCTGCGACCAAAGATGACAGGCTTGTAAGATTTCCGCCGCTTGCCGCCGCCTTCGCCGCTCGCCAAGGTGCCGCGCAAATCTGTTGGGGACTGACACATGATCCGCACTCTGGCGTCCGCCGCCGCCCTTCTTCTCGCCGCCGGAGCCGCACCCGTCGCCATGGCCCATTCGTCCGACACGCCCGCCGCTGTCTCGCCCACGCCCGGCTTTGCGACCAGCGACGCCACCGACCCCTATATCTGGCTGGAAGATGTCGAGGGCGAGCGCGCCATGGACTGGGTCAAGGCCCACAATCAAACGTCCCTCGGCGTGCTGCAGGGCGATCCGCGCTACCAGACCCTGCATCAACAGGCGCTGGACATCGTCCAGTCGCGCGACCGCATTCCGTCGCCCGGCTTCACCCATGACGGCCACATCGACAACTTCTGGCAGGACGCCGAGCATGTGCGCGGCATCTGGCGCCGCACGACGCTGGACAGCTATCGCACCGACGCCCCGCAGTGGGAGACCATTCTCGACATCGACGCCCTGTCGGCCGCCGAGGGCGCCAACTGGGTCTACAAGGGCGCAACCTGCCTGCCTCCCCAGGAGCGTTATTGCCTGTTGTCCTTGTCCAATGGCGGCAAGGACGCGGTGACCATCCGCGAGTTCGACAGCGTGACGAAAACCTTCGTCGAAGGCGGTATCAGCCTGCCGGAATCCAAGGGCGGCGCCAGCTGGATCGACAAGGACACCCTGCTGATCTCGCGCGACTTCGGCGAGGGTTCGTTGACGGACTCCGGCTATCCGCGCACCGTGCGACTGCTGAAGCGCGGCCAGAGCGTGGATCAGGCGGTCGAGGTCTTCGCCGGTCAGAAGACCGACGTCTCGGTCTCGGGCTACACCTTGCGCGACGCCGACGGCGTGGTGCAGGCCGTGCTGCTGAACCGCGGGATCAACTTCTATGAGAGCGAAACCTGGCGCCTGAACGACGACGGCACGACGACCCAGCTGGCCTTGCCGCTGAAGGGCAATATCAACGCCCTGGTCGCCGGCCAGATGGTGGTGACGACGGATCAGGACTGGACCGCGCCTTCGGGTCAGGAATTCAAGACCGGCGACGTCATCGCCTGGAACCTGCAAGCTTGGCTGGTCGATCCCAAGACCCCGGCCCAGCTGGTCATCCGCCCCGGCGAGCGCGAGGCGATCGAGGGCATCAGCGTTACCCGCAACACCCTGGTCGTGGCCCTTTATGAAAACGTGCGCGGCTCGGTCTATGTCTATCGCCCGAACCCCACCGGTGAATGGGCGCGCACGCGTCTGGACCTGCCGCAGAACGTCACCGTCGGCGTCGGCTCGGCCTCGGAACAGGACGACAAGATCTTCGTCAGCGTCGCCGGCTATCTGAACCCGTCCAGCCTCTATCTGGCCGACGCCGCGACCGGCGCGGTCGCCCTGACCAAGGCCCTGCCGGCCAAGTTCGACGCGACAGGCATGCGCGTGGATCAGTTCGAGGCCCGCTCGGCCGACGGGACGATGATCCCCTATTTCGTCGTCCACAAGGACGCCATGGCCATGGACGGGTCGAACCCGACGCTTCTGTACGGCTACGGCGGCTTCCAGTCGTCGCTGCTGCCCGGCTATTCGCCGACGGTCGGCAAGCTGTGGCTGGAGCGCGGCGGCGTCTATGTCATCGCCAATACGCGCGGCGGCGGCGAGTTCGGTCCGAAATGGCACCAGGCGGCTCAGCAGGAAAACCGTCAGCGGGCGCACGAGGACTTCCAGGCCGTGGCCCTGGACCTGATCGCGCGCAACATCACCAGCCAGCCGCACCTCGGCGTCATGGGCGGGTCGCAGGGCGGCCTCTTCATGGGGGCCATGCTGACCCAGCGTCCCGACCTGATCAACGCGGCCGTCATCCAGGTGCCCCTGTTCGACATGCTGCGCTTCCACAAGCTGCTGGCCGGCGCCTCGTGGATCGGCGAGTACGGCAACCCGGACATCCCGGAACAGCGCGCCTGGATCGAGGAGTATTCGCCTTATCAGCGCCTGGCGGCGGGCCAGCCCTATCCCGAGGTCTTCATTCACACCTCGACCAAGGACGACCGCGTCCACCCCGGTCACGCCCGCAAGGCGGCGGCGCGTCTGGAAGAACTGGGCTATCCGGTGCTCTTCTACGAAAACACCGACGGCGGCCACGCGGCCGGCGCCAACCTGCGCGAAACGGCCCGCCGCATCGCCCTGGAATACACCTATCTGACGCGCCGCCTGATGGACGAACCGGCGCAGCAGTAGTTCCACATCCGCTCATCCCCGCGGAGGCGGGGACCCAGGTTTGAGCCCCGGGCTCGACCTGGGCCATGGGCGAAAACTCTGACGGCGGCCTATCAGGCCAAAGCACTGGGTCCCCGCCTCCGCGGGGGTGAGCGGAGGAAAGTCATGAAAACCCTGTTTCTTAGCGTCGCCCTGCCCGCGCTGATGTTGGCTGCGGCGCCCGCTTTGGCCGAGGGCGCGCCCGCCGATCCGACCGCCGCCGCCGCGACCAATCCGCCGCCGCATTTCCCGCGCGACCTGTCGCCCGAGGGGGTCAAGGCCGCCGACGATCATCTGGCGCTGGAAGAGGTGGACGGGGCCGAGGCCAAGACCTTCGTCGCCGCCGAGAACGCCAAGTCGCTGGCCGCCCTGACCGGCGACCGTCGCTACGAGCCCTTCCGCCAGCAGGCCGAGGCCATCCTGACGGCCACCGACCGCATCCCCGGCGTCAGCTTCCTTGGCGACGGCCTCGGCAACTTCTGGCAGGACGCGGCCAATCCCAAGGGGGTCTGGCGTCGCACGACCCTGGCCAGCTATCGCACCGCTCAGCCGCAGTGGGAGACCCTGCTGGACATCGATGCTCTCTCGAAAGCCGAAGGCCGCGACTGGGTGTTCAAGGGCGCGAACTGCCTGGCCCCGGACGAGACACGCTGCCTGATCAACCTGTCGGACGGCGGCAAGGACGCCGTGACGGTGCGTGAGTTCGACCTGACCACCAAGACCTTCGTGGCGCCCGCCGCAGGTGGCTTCGTCATCCCCGAGGGCAAGCACCGCCTGACCTGGCTGGATCGCGACACCCTGCTGATCGCCACCGACTTCGGTCCCGGCGCCATGACCGAGTCGGGCTATCCCTACATCGTCAAATCCCTGAAGCGCGGCCATCCGCTGGCCCATGCCTCCGAGGTCTATCGTGGCGAGCAGGGCGACGGCGGCTACGGGGTCTCTCCCATGGTCTTCCGCGACAAGGCCGGGGCGGTCGAGGCCGTGCTGTTCAGCCGTCCGCTGGACACCTTCCGCTCGGAGATCTGGGCCCTGGGCGCCGACGGCAAGCCGTACCAGCTAGCCCTGCCCGAACGCGTCGCGGTCGAAGGCGTGATGGGCGGCAATCTCATCTTCTCGCCGGATCAGGCGTGGCGCTTCGACGGTCAGGACTATGCCGCCGGTTCGCTGCTGTCCCTGCCGCTCGGCGTACTGGGGCCGGTTCGGCTGGACATCGCCATCGGCGCTGAACGGGCGACCATCTTCACGCCGACGCCGCGCCAGTCGCTGCAGAACGTGACCGTCCTGTCGGACAGCATCGTCGCCGTCATCGCCGACAATGTCGTCGGCACGCTGAAGCGCTTCACCCCGACCGCGACCGGCTGGACGGTGACCGAGCTGGCCGTCCCCGCCAACAGCGCCGTGGGCCTGGGCGACAGTTCCAAGAGCAGGGGCCAGGTCTTCGTCTCCACCCAGGGCTTCCTGACGCCGCCGACCCTCAGCCTGGCCGATGTCGCGACCGGCGCCCTGACCGAGCTGAAGTCGGCCCCGGCCAAGTTCGACGCCTCGACCCATGTGGTCGAGCAGTTCGAGGCGACTTCGACCGACGGGACGAAGATCCCCTACTTCATCACCCGGCCGAAAAACCTGGCGATGGACGGGACCGGCCCGACCATCCTGTTCGGCTATGGCGGCTTCCAGGCCAGCTTCCCGCCCGCCTACAAGCCCGAGATGGGCAAGCTGTGGCTCGAGAACGGCGGCGTCTTCGTCCAGGCCAATATCCGTGGCGGGGGCGAGTTCGGCCCCGGCTGGCACCAGGCGGCCCTGCGTGAGAACCGTCAGCGCGCCTTCGACGATTTCGCCGCCGTGGCGCGCGATCTGGAACAGCGCCGCATCACCAGTCCGCGCCATCTGGGCATCTATGGCCGCTCGAACGGCGGGGTCCTGACCTCGGTGTCGATCACCCAACACCCGGAACTGTTCAATGCGGCGGTGATCGAAAGCCCGCTGATCGACATGCTGCGCTATCAGGATCTGCCCGCCGGCGCGTCGTGGATCGGTGAATACGGCGACCCGCGCATCCCCGGCGACGCTGAATTCATCGCCCGATACTCGGCCTATCAGCAGCTGCGGCCCGAGGTGAAATACCCGCGCGTCTACATCACCACCAATACGCGCGACGACCGGGTCCACCCTGGTCACGCCCGCAAGTTCGCGGCGCGTCTGGGCGATCAGGGCCACGACCACCTCTATTTCGAGGACACGGCGGGCGGTCACTCCAACGACGCTGATCCGGTCGCCAACGCCCGTCGCTGGGCGCGGCACTACGTCTATCTGGCGCAGCAGTTGATGGACTGACCTCGGCGCCCCGGGCGGCCCCGGTTCTTCGCCTTCGGCCCTGGCCGGGATGAGGGGTGGTTTCACCCTTCACGCTTTTATGAGCGGCGCAGACGGATCGAGGGGCTAGGATTATTGGATGACGGTACGGGGTTCGATCAGGTTCGGGATGGTGGCGGCGACGCTTGCGAGCGTCGGTCTGTTGACCGGCGCAGCCGCCCCGCCGCGCGAGCGGGATGCGACAGTCCAGCCGGTGGTGGTCGAGCTTTTCACCGCCCAGGGGTGTTCCGGCTGTCCCGACGCCAATCGCACGCTTGAGGCTGTGGCGAATGAGCCGGGCGTCATCGCCCTGACCTATGGCGTTGACTACTGGGACTACCTCGGTTGGCCCGACACCTTCGCCAAGCCCGAGTTCGCGGCGCGCCAGCAGGCCTATCGCCAGGCCCTGAAGCTGAGGAATGTTTCGACGCCCCAGGTGGTGATTGATGGTCGCCGGCATCTGTCCGGCGCCCGCTCGCCCGAGCTTCAGGCCGCCATCGACGCCGAGGCCGCCGCCCGTCTGCACCCGCCCGAGATCGAGTTCCGCGAGACGGGCGACCGGGTCGGCGTCGGCTCCGGCCGCCCGCCGGCGGGCGGAGCCGAGGTCATGGCCGTCGTCTACCAGCCGGGTCTGCAGACCGTTGAGGTGCGTCAGGGCGACAATCGCGGTCAGGCCGTGCGCCACGTCAATGTCGTGCGACAGGTGCATCGTCTGGGCGACTGGACCGGGCGACCGGTCCTGTACGTTCTGCCGACGGATTCCGCCTCTGAAGACAATGTCGTAGTCCTGCTTCAGGCCAAGACGGACCGGCGTATCCTGTCGGCGGCCCGTCGCGCTGAACGGGGCTTGGAACGGGCGCGCGATTGAACCGCTGACCGAAAGGGGCTAAAGGCCCGCCGCTCTTGATGGGCGCGCCCTTCGCGCGACCCGGAGGTTATGCATGGCCGGGGATACGCCCCGCGGCGACGCCGAGACGTCCGCCGCAAAAGCTTCAGAACAACCGAACGCCCAGACTCCGTCTCCTCCGGGGCACGGCAAGGCGACGCATCGCGCCCTGATCCTGGGCGCCATCGGCGTGGTCTTCGGCGACATCGGCACCAGCCCGATCTACGCCCTGCGCGAGGCCATCGGCCACGCCCAGAAGGGCGTCGGCGGCGAACTGGCCATCATCGGCGTGGTTTCTCTGGCCTTCTGGGCCCTGATGGTGGTGGTGACGTTCAAATACGTCATGTTCCTGATGCGGGCCGACAACAAGGGCGAGGGCGGCACCCTGTCGCTTATGGCCCTGGCCCAGCACGCCGTCGGCCGACGCAGCGCCTGGCTGTTCATCCTCGGCGTCTGCGGCGCGGCGCTATTCTACAGCGACGGCGTCATCACCCCCGCCATTTCCGTGTTGTCGGCGGTCGAGGGCCTGAAGGACGCGCCGGGCCTGAATGGCGAGCTGGACCCCTTCATCTTGCCGATCTCGGCGGGCATCCTGATCGCCCTCTTCCTGGTTCAGTCGCGCGGCACCGCCGGTCTGGCCAAGTTCTTCGGCCCCATCACCGCCGTCTGGTTCCTCAGCCTCGGCGTGCTGGGCCTGACCCATATCTTTGACGACATCTCGATCCTGCGCGCCCTGTCGCCGATCTATGGCGTCGAACTGCTGCTCAAGGACGGCTTCCTCGGCTTCGTCATCCTGGGCAGCGTCTTCCTGGCCGTGACGGGGGCCGAGGCCCTCTATGCGGACATGGGCCATTTCGGCAAGGCGCCGATCCGTCAGGGCTGGCTGTTCGTGGTCCTGCCCTGCCTGACGCTGAACTATCTGGGCCAGGGCGCCTTCTTGCTCGACAACCCCGGCGCGGCCGACAATCCGTTCTGGAACATGGTGCCGCAGATGATCTACTGGCCCATGCTGATCCTGGCCACGGCGGCCACGGTTATCGCCAGCCAGGCGGTCATCACCGGCGCCTTCTCGGTGACGCAGCAGGCGGTCCAGCTGGGCCTGCTGCCTCGCATCGATATCCGCAACACCTCCGAGACCCTGGCCGGTCAGATCTATGTCCCGGCGGTCAACAGCCTGCTGATGATCGGCGTGCTCTTCCTGCTGCTGACCTTCCAGTCGTCACACAACCTGACGGCGGCCTATGGCGTGGCCGTGACCGGCACCATGCTGGTCAACACCCTGATGTCCTGGTCGGTGGTGACCAAGAAGTGGAAGTGGCCGATGTGGGCGGTGCTGGGCACCCTGGTGCCGTTCGGGATCATCGACGGCGTCTTCCTGACCTCCAACCTGCTCAAGATCCCGGACGGCGCCTGGATGCCGCTGGTCCTGGGCGGCGGTCTGGTCCTTATCATGTGGACCTGGGTGCGCGGCACCCAGATCCTGACCGAGAAGACCCGCAAGGACAGCCTGCCCCTGCATGACCTGATCGAGATGCTGAAGGCGCGCCCGCCGCACCGGGCGCCGGGCACGGCCATCTTCCTGACCTCGGACCCCGAGGTCGCGCCGGTGGCCCTGATGCACAACCTGAAGCACAACAAGGTGCTACACGAGAAGAACGTCATCCTGACGGTCCACACCGCCGACCGTCCGCGCGTCGCCGACAGCCAGCGCGTGACGATGGAGCCGATCAGCGACGACTTCAAACGCCTGACCATCACCTATGGCTTCATGGAGACGCCGAACGTGCCGCGCGCGCTCGGCCTGTGCCGCAAGCAGGGGCTGAAGTTCGACATCATGTCGACCAGCTTCTTCCTGGGCCGTCGTTCGGTGGTGCCGTCGGCGCGTCAGGGCATGCCCCTGTGGCAGGACAAGCTGTTCATCTTCCTGATGCGCAACGCGGCCAACCCGACCGACTTCTTCCATATCCCTCCCGGCCGCGTGGTCGAGCTGGGCACGCAGGTCTCCGTATGAGTGGTGGAACGCCCAAGGGCAAAAGCTCGGCCGCGCGCGGTCGTCGCATGGCTGAAAAATCGCGTCCGCGTCGCGAGGCCCGGCCCGAGGTCGTCACCGACGACCCTCACGCCGACATCGGCGTCGAGGCGCGCTTGGTCGCCGGCATCCTGCTGAACGCGGCCCTGGAGAAACGCACGGGTCTGGACGAGGCCCTCAGCCAGTCCCCGGCCAAGGATCTGGCCGGTCCTGACCGCGCCTTCGCGCGCGCTGTGGCCATGGCCGCCCTGCGTCGTCTGGGCGAGATCGACCAGATTCTGGATCGCCGCCTGCAGAAGGCGCCGCCGGTTCCGGTCCGCACCATCCTGCGTGTCGCCCTGGCCCAGACCCTGGTGCTGGGCACGCCCGCCTTCGCCGCTGTCTCGACGGCTGTGAAACTGGCGGAGCGCGACGCCAAGACTCGCCCTTACAAGAACCTGGTCAACGCCGTGCTGCGGGGGGTCGATCGCGACGGTCCCGGCCTGACGACGGCGGAATCCAACCTGCCCGACTGGCTGGTCGCGCGCTGGAAGGCGACCTATGGCGAGGCCGCCCTCCTGGGTCTGGCCCTGGCCACCCGCGAGGAGCCCGCCACCGACCTCAGCGCCAAGCCCGGCGTCGATCCGGCCGTTCTGGCTCAGGACGTCGAGGGCGAGGTCCTGCCCGGCGGCACGGTCCGCACCGGCAAGCGCGGCGACGTGGCCGGCTGGCCCGGCTTCGAGGCCGGCGACTGGTGGGTCCAGGACGCGGCCGCCGCCGTCCCTGCCCGACTGCTGGGCGTGAAGGCAGGCGAGACGGTTCTGGACATGTGCGCCGCGCCCGGAGGCAAGACCTTGCAACTGGCCGCTGCTGGCGCGTCGGTCGTCGCCGTGGACCGTTCGGCGGCCCGCCTGAAGCGCCTGCGTCAGAACTTCGATCGCACCGGCCTGCCTGTCGAGGTCGTGGCCGTTCCGGTCGAGGACTGGGAGGACGATCGCACCTTCGACGCTGTCCTGCTGGACGCGCCCTGCACCGCCACCGGAACCTATCGCCGCAACCCGGAGGTGCTGCGCGCCACCCGACCAGCGGAGGTCGCCAAGCTGGCCGACGTGCAGCACCGCCTGCTGGACGTGGCGGCCGAGAAGGTGAAGCCCGGCGGGCGTCTGGTCTATTGCGTCTGCTCGCTGGAGCGCGAGGAGGGCGAGACCCAGATCATCGCCTTCCTGCGCCGCAACCCGGCCTTCCGCACCGTGCCCGCCGCGCCTGCCGAAGTCGGCGCCGCGGATGAGGCCCTGACCCCTGAGGGTTGGCTGCGCATCCTGCCCTCGCAATGGGCCGAACGCGGAGGGATGGACGGCTTCTTCGCCGCGAAGCTGGAGCGGGCCGCGGACTAGGCTAGTGGAAAAGGTGCAGAAGGTGGCGCCAGTTGCGCACGATCAGCGCCGTGATCGCCACCGCCATGGCCAGGCCGGGGCTGAGAATGAGCAGGCGCCGAAAACGGTGCGCCCACCAGAGAAATTCGCCTAGAGCCGAACTGACCATCACAAGCCTCCCACGGGTCGTCATGTGCGACAACCTGTCCCATGTCGAGACTCGGATGAGACTTTCCTCGGGCGCGGCAGGGATTTCAGCATGGGTCATGCCGCGCAGCGTCGGGCGGCCTTCTAGTCGTCCTCATCCTCGATGGCGTGGATCTGATCGTCGTCCAGGCCGAGGTGGTGACCGATTTCGTGGATCAGGACATGGGTGATGATTTCGGCCAGGCCGACGTCGCCGCGTTCGCACCATTCGTCCAGGATGGGACGTCGATAGAGGAAGATGCGCGACGGTTCCGCGGCGGGACCCATGGCGTCGCGCTCGCCGATATGGACGCCTGAATAAAGGCCTGTCAGTTCGAACGGATCTTCGATCTCCAGATCGGCCAAGGTGTCTTCGTCGGCGAAATCATCGACGCGGATCACCACCTCGCCGGCCGCCTGTCGGAATACGGCGGGCAGGGCGGCGAAGGCGGCTTCCGCCAGGTGAGCGAAGTCGTCGAGCGAGGGGGCGGACTGGTCGTTCCACATCTGGATCATGACCTGGATATCGCCCGCGCAGGGGCGGGCGGCAATCCGCCGTCTCGCCGCATCGCAAATCGCGCAATCAGGGTATGGTAAACGCGAATCGGTCGGCGCCCTGAAGCGTCGACCGCTCGATCGACGTTTTTTCCGGGGACAGGATGGCCGAGGCCGACATCGCCTATGTGGCCACCGCGGGCGCGGCAGGGCTGGCGCTGGCGATCAGCGCCTGGGCCTGGCGGTTGCGCAAGCGTCTGGGCGCGCGCGAGGCCGAGGTCGAGGCCTGGCTGTCGGGAGAGCGCGCTCACGCCGCCGCCTGCGAGGGCGCTCTGAGTGTTTTTGATGATGTGCGGCTGGCCCTGACGCCCGAGGGCGCCGCCCAGTCGGTGTTCGGCGCGCCCGAGGCCCTGGCCGTTCTGGCGCCGGGTCGTGAAGGCGCGGCGGCGGCCGAGGCCATCGTGCGAGCCCTGTACGAAACCCATACTGGACACATGGACGGCCTGGTCCAGCGCGGCGAGCCGTTCGAGACCCTGCTCGAATCCGCCGACGGCGCCTGGGCGGTCGAGGGTCGCGCCCTGGGCGGTTCGGCCTGGTTGCGGCTGTCCAGGCTGGGCGGAGCGGAAACCGCCGCCGACGCCGGTCTGGGCGCACTGACCGAGGCCTCGCCGGCCCCGACCTGGGTGGTGGACGGAGCCGGGCAACTGATCTGGGCCAACAGGGCCTGGTTGACCGAGGTGCGGGCCGAGACCCTGGCCGAGGCGCATGAGCAGGGCCTCAGCTTTGATCGCGGCGCAGATCTGATCGTGGCGGAGGCTTCGCGCCTCAACGCCCGACAGGAGGGCTTCCGTTGGGTGTCCTCGGACGGCCGCCGCAAGGCTTGGCGCATCCTGGCTGAACCCCTGGCGGGCGGGCGCGGCGCCGTGATCGCCTTCGCCATCGACATGACCGAGGCCGAGGAGACGCGCGACACTCTTCGACGCCACGTCGAGGCTCACGACGAGACCCTGAACCATCTGGCTGACGCCGTGGCCATCTTCGGCCCGGCCAAGCGGCTCGCCTTCCACAACACCGCCTTCCAGCAACTGTTCAACATCGATCCGGCCTGGCTGGACGAGCGCCCGACCCACGCCGAACTGCTGGATCGACTGCGACAGAAGCGTCAGCTGCCTGAAGTGATCGACTACGCCGGCTGGAAGGCGCAGGAGCTGGAATTCTACGGCGCGGCCCAGGCGGCGCCGGACGACAGCTGGTCCCTTCCCGACGGCCGCACCCTGCGCGTGGTGCGTCAGCCGCACCCCCTGGGCGGCATCCTGCTGATCTTCTCGGACATCACCGACGAGCTGCAACTGCGCAGCCGCTACAACGCCCAGATTCAGGTCCAGACCGCGACCCTGGACAAGTTGAACGACGCCGTCGCCGTTTTCGGTTCGGACGGACGGTTGCGGCTCAACAACGACGCCTTCGAGGCCTTCTGGGGCGTGACGGCCGAGACCCTGGCCGAGGCCGGGGATTTCGACGCTGTGGCCGCCTTGTGCCGCCCGGTTCTGGACGACGCCGCCCTGTGGCTGGGGCTGAAGGCGCGGGTCGCCGACCCTGATCCCGAAAGCCGCGTGCCGATCTCGGGCGAAGCGCGGACCGACGACGGACGGATGGTGGCCTGGCAGACCCGGCCTCTGCCCGACGGTGCCACCTTGGTCGCCTTCTCCGACGTCACGGCCCGTCGCGAGCTGGAACAGGCGCTGGCGGCCAAGGAAGCGGCGCTTGCCGAAAGCCAGGCGCTGAAGCGCGAATTCGTCGGCAGCGTGTCGTATGAGCTGCGCACGCCCCTGACCACCATCGTCGGCTATTCCGAGTTGCTGGAAGCCATGGGCGACCTGCCCGAACGCAGCCGCCAGCACGCCGGAGCCATCCGTGTCGCCGCCAGCCATCTGGCCCGCTCCATCGACGACGTGCTCGACATGGCCCAGATCGACGCGGGCGAGATGGAGCTGACGCTCGGCGATATGCGGGTCTGCGACCTGCTGGAGGCTGCCGCCGACAAGGTGCGGGCCAAGGTCGAGGGGCGCGGCGCCGTCTTGACCGTCGCCTGCCCTGCCGGGCTCAAGCCGGTGCGCGCCGACGCGCGCCGCATCGCCCAGGCGGTCGATCATCTGCTCGAGAACGCCTGTCGCGCCGTGTCCGAAGGCGGGGTCGTGACCCTGACGGCTGAGGCCGGACCGGGCGAGATCCGCATCCGGGTGGAGGATACGGGCCGGGGCATCCCCTATCACCTTCAGGCCCACGTCTTCGACCGCTTCGTGCGGCGCGAGCGCGGCGGGCCGGGCGTGGCCCTGGCCCTGGTCAAGGCCCTGGTCGAACTGCACGGCGGCTGGGCCGAGGTTCAGTCCGAACCGGGCAAGGGCGCGGCCTTCATTCTGCACCTGCCGGTCGAGGCCACGGCCCCTACGGCGGCCCCGGAACTGCTGCTGGGCTGATGTTCGCCTGATCTCGTGCTAGAGGGCCTGTCCAAGCCCCTCAGGACGTCCCCATGGCCGACACGACCCGCCCCCTGCTCAAGACCGCCATCATCTATGATTTCGATGGCACCCTGGCGCGGGGTAACATGCAGGAGGTCAGCTTCATCCCCTCGATCGGGATGACGCCGGCCCAGTTCTGGAACGAGACTGTCCGTCCACGGACCATCGCCTCCGACGGCGACGGCATCCTGATGTACATGCAGATGATGCTGCAGACGGCGCGCGAGCAGGGCTCGCCCGTCACGCGCCAGACGCTGCAGGATCACGGTCGCGACGTGGCCCTGTTCGAGGGTCTGCGGGACCGCAGCTGGTTCGACCGCATGAACGAGTTCGGCGCCCAGTACGGCCTGGAGATCGAGCACTACATCATATCGGCGGGCCTCGAGGAGATGATCCAGGGCTGCCCCATCGCCGGGGCCTTCACCCACGTCTTCGCCTCGAAATACGCCTATGACGATAACGAAGTGGCGGTCTGGCCGGCGGTCGGCGTCAACTACACCACCAAGACCCAGTACCTGTTCCGCATCAACAAGGGCGTGCACAACCACTGGGACGACGAGCGCATCAACCGCTTCATCCCCGACGAGGAACGCCCCATCCCCTTCGACCGGATGATCTTCCTCGGCGACGGCGACACCGACGTGCCGACCATGAAGATGATGCACACCAAGGGCGGCTTCTCCATCGCCGTCTACGACCCCGACAACACCCCGCGTGACCATAACAAGATCCACCGCCTGATCTCGGAAGACCGGGTCAACTTCGTCGCCGAGGGCGACTATCGCGAAGGCACGCCGGTTGACCTCATCGTCAAGGGCCTGATCGGCCGCATCGCCGTCAACTACGGCCGGATGCCAGCGGACTGATCGTCCGGTCGCGGGCGAGATCAAACGTCACATCCGTCCGTACCCCGCCCGCCAGCATATGGCGGGTGATGCGCTCGAAGGCCTGAATGAAGACGGCCAGTTCGGCCCGGCGCGCGGGCGGCAGGTCGGTGGGGGGGAGGCCCAGCAGTCCCGCCTCCTGCTCGCAGCGCCAGTCCAGAACGGCGTCGAACGACGGCGCCTTCAGGAACAGGACGGCGTCAAAGCGAGCGAAGGTCTCGGCATAGGGACCGGCCAGTTCAGCGTTGATCGCGCGTCGCCACGCCCCCTGCCCGTCCCGCTCGCGCTCCAGGGCGTTGATAGGCGCCGCCAGCGCGACATCAGCCTGCGCCGTCGCGCCCAAGCACCAACCATCAACCAGAACCGCCGTCGGGCGGCCCGCAAACATCGGCCATTCCGCTTTGGGGCAGCGATCATCGGCCAGCTTGTCGAAGGTTGGAAGGGCCGTGCGGTCAGCGGTCCCAGCGGCGCGCAGGGCGGCGACGGTGGCCTCCAGCAGCCCCAGGTCATGCGTGCCGGGCGGGCCGCGCACGGCGAACAGGGGATGGACCGCCCTGCCCTTGGCCTCGCGCTCGGCTTTCGTCAGATAGACGTCGTCCAGCGACAGATGCGCCGCGCCTAGACGCTCGGCGGCCAACCGGGCCAGCGTGGTCTTGCCCGACCCCTGCGCCCCCGCAATCCCGATCAGCGGGATATGGTCCGGCCTAGCATGGGCGGCGATCAAGGCCCCGACCGCGTCCAGCAGTCGGGCGTCGATCATCTTAGTGCTGGCTTTGCGGCAGGCGCACGATCAGGCCGTCCAGGTCGTCGCTGACGCGGATCTGGCAGGACAGGCGGCTGTTCGACTCGACGTTCTCGGCGAAGTCGAGCATCGACTCCTCCATGGCCGAGGGGCGGCCGGTCTCGGCGGCGAAATTCTCGTCCACATAGACGTGGCAGGTGGCGCAGGCGCAGGCGCCGCCGCAATCGGCGTCGATGCCCGGCACATTGTTGCGGATCGCGCCTTCCATGACGGAAAGGCCGTTCTTGACCTCGACCGTGTGCTCGGTCCCGTCGTGCTCGATGTAGGTGATCTTGGCCATGCAGGCGTCTTAGCCCAGGCCGCGCGGGAGGCAAGCCCCAGCGTGGGACGGCCATGAAAAACCCCCGGAGCCTGACGGCGCCGGGGGCTGTTCGGATCGAAAGGCCTGAAGGCTTAGGCCGCCGCGCGCTTGCGGCTCGGCGCGACCATCAGCTTCTTGGTCTCGGCGATCGCCTTGGCCGGGTTCAGCCCCTTGGGGCAGACCTGGGCGCAGTTCATGATCGTGTGGCAGCGATACAGCTTGAAGGGGTCTTCGAGGTCGTCGAGGCGCTTCTGGGTGGCGTCGTCGCGGCTGTCCGAGATCCAGCGGAACGACTGCAGCAGGGCCGCCGGGCCGAGGTATTCTTCCTGGTTCCACCAATAGCTGGGGCAGGAAGTCGAGCAGCAGGCGCACAGGATGCACTCGTACAGGCCGTCCAGCTTCTCGCGGTCGGCGGGCGACTGCAGGCGCTCCTTCTCCGGGTCGGGCGTATCCGATTGGAGGTAGGGCTGGATCGAGTCGTACTGGGCGTAGAACAGGCTCAGGTCCGTCACCAGGTCCTTGACCACCGGCTGGTGGGGCAGGGGGGAGATGGTGATGTTGTGCGAGGAGCACTCGTCCCAGCCCTTGGTGCAGGCCAGGGTGTTGCGGCCGTCGATGTTCATCGAGCACGAGCCGCAGATGCCTTCACGGCACGAGCGACGGAACGACAGGGTCGGGTCGATCTCGTTCTTGATGTGGATCAGGGCGTCCAGAAGCATGGGGCCGTGATCGTCGGTCGAGACCTCGTAGCTGTCCCAGCGCGGATCGGAATCCGTTTCCGGGTCATAGCGATAGACCTTGTAGGTCTTGACGTTCTTGGCGCCGGCCGGGGCCTTGTGGACCTTGCCGGTCGTGGGCTTGGAGCCGCGCGGGAGGGTGAGTTGAACCATCTGTCTGCTCTCCCTTAGTAGACCCGAGCCTTGGGCTCGATGTAGGCGACTTCGTCGGTCATCGTGTACTTGTGCACCGGACGGTAATCGATCTGGACGCCTTCGCCCGGACGTTTCCAGGCCAGGGTGTGCTTCATCCAGTTGACGTCGTCGCGGTCCGGATAGTCCTCGCGAGCGTGGGCGCCGCGCGATTCCGTGCGGTTGGCCGCGCCTTCGATGGTGACGAGGGCCTGGGCGATCAGGTTGTCGTACTCCAGCGTCTCCATCAGATCCGTATTCCAGATCAGGCCGCGATCGGTCGTCTTGATGTCAGCGCCGGCGGCGTCGATCGAGCGCAACTTCTGCACGCCTTCGTCCAGGGTCTTGCCGGTGCGGAAGACGGCGGCGTCCGACTGCATGGCGCGCTGCATTTCGAGGCGCAGCTTGGCGGTCGGGGTCGAGCCCGAGGCGTTGCGGAAGCGGTCCAGGCGCGCCAGGTGGGCGTCGGTCTGGGCCTTGGAGGCCGAGGGCACGGCCGAGTTCTTGTCCACGACCTCGCCGCAGCGCAGGCCGACGGCGCGGCCGAACACCACCAGGTCGGTCAGCGAGTTGGAGCCCAGGCGGTTGGCGCCGTGCACCGAGACGCAGGCGGCCTCACCCACGGCCATCAGGCCCGGAACCACGCTGTCGGGGTTACCGTCGCGCAGCGTCAGCACCTCGCCGTGATAGTTGGTCGGGATGCCGCCCATGTTGTAGTGGACGGTCGGCAGGACCGGGATCGGCTCCTTGGTCACGTCGACGCCGGCGAAGATCTTGGCCGATTCCGAAATGCCCGGCAGGCGCGCGTGCAGGATCTTGGGATCCAGGTGGTCCAGGTGCAGGAAGATGTGGTCCTTGTTCGGGCCCACGCCGCGGCCTTCGCGGATTTCGATGGTCATGGAGCGGCTGACCATGTCGCGCGGAGCCAGGTCCTTCACGGTCGGCGCATAGCGCTCCATGAAGCGCTCACCTTCCGAGTTGGTCAGATAGCCGCCTTCACCGCGGGCGCCTTCGGTGATGAGGCAGCCGGCGCCATAGATGCCGGTCGGGTGGAACTGCACGAACTCCATGTCCTGCAGCGGCAGGCCGGCGCGCAGCACCATGGCGTTGCCGTCGCCGGTGCAGGTGTGGGCCGAGGTGGCCGAGAAGTAGGCGCGGCCGTAACCGCCGGTCGCCAGCACCACCATCTTGGCGCGGAACTGGTGCATCTGGCCGGTGTCGAGCTGCAGGGCCGTCACGCCGGTGCAGGCGCCGTCCTGCATGATCAGGTCCAGGGCGAAGTATTCGACGAAGAACTTCACTTCGCGGCGGACCGACTGGCCGTACAGGGTGTGCAGGATGGCGTGACCGGTGCGGTCGGCGGCGGCGCAGGTGCGCTGCACCGGGCCTTCGCCGAAGTTGCGGGTCATGCCGCCGAAGGCGCGCTGGTAGATCTTGCCTTCCTCGGTACGCGAGAAAGGCACGCCCCAGTGTTCCAGCTCGTAGACGGCCTTGGGCGCGTTACGGACCAGGTATTCGATGGCGTCCTGGTCGCCCAGCCAGTCCGACCCCTTGACGGTGTCGTACATGTGCCACTGCCAGCTGTCCTCGCCCATGTTGCCCAGCGAGGCCGAGATACCGCCCTGGGCGGCCACGGTGTGCGAGCGCGTGGGGAAGACCTTGGTGACGCAGGCGACCTTCAGGCCCTGCTGAGCGGCGCCGAGCGCCGCGCGCAGGCCGGAACCGCCCGCGCCGACGACGACGACGTCGTATTCGTGATCGATAAGCTCGTAAGCAGCCATGACGGGATCAGACTCCGGCGGGCAGCGGGGCGGAGCCCATCGCCACACGCACGATGAAGAAGATGCTGGCGGCGGCCAGCACGAGGAAGACGAGGTTCGACAGGTTGATCAGGGTCGTCCGGGCCGAGGGCGTCGGGGCGTAGTCCTCGATGATCACCTTCCAGGCCAGGCTGGCGAACAGGAAGAAGACGATGGCCGTCAGGCCCAGCAAGCCCGCGTTCAGGGCGTTGCCGAACCAGGCGAGCACGGCCTCATAGCCGGCGCCCGCCAGGGTGAAGCCCGACGACAGGACCCACAGACCCAGGGGCATCAGGGCCAGGAGGGCCAGCTTCTCGATCTTCCATTCACCGGCGCCGTGGCGCTCGGAGATCTTCACATGGTTCTTGAACTTGGGGGCGGCGCTCACAGCGAAACCTTTCCGGCGGCGAACAGGACGACCCAGAACAGCACGGTCAGGACCAGGGGGCCCCAGACGGCGATGTTGGCCATCAGATTGGCGGACTTGATGTCGAGACCCTTGCCGGCGTCATTGATCAGGTGGCGGGCGCCGTTCAGCAGGAAGGAGAAGACCACCAGCGACAGACCGAACCAGATGAAGAGGCCGAAGGGCGAGGCCGAGCAGGCCGCGATCTTGGCGTAGGCTTCGGGACCAGCCGCGACCGCCGCGACCCAGGCCAGCAGCAGGACGGCGCCGACCGTGGCCGCGCCGATGGTGACGCGGAACAGGATGGAGGCCGTCATGGTCACGTGCCACCGCCAGACGTCGGTGAAGGGCGACATCGGCGCGACGTGGCCGTTGGGATGACGGACGTAGCGGCCAGTGGGGTCGCCCGCACCCTGGGGAAGGTTCGACATGCGAATGGTTCTCAAAAAACCTGTGGAAAAACAGGTCCGGTTGCAGTGCGATAGGCTTTAGTGACCGCAAAGGCCGGGTGTCAACGAACCGGGCCGGATAAGCGGCGCTGATCGCAATTTCCTGATCAGGCTCCGCGAATCGCTCGCAACAAGAGCTCGCGATCGGCTTCGAAAAGACGCCTCGCTCCCGGACGGCCCCAGATCGGGTCGGGCCACAGACCGTCGTCGCGGCGGCGCCCCACAACATGGATGTGAAGCTGGCGGGTGACATTGCCCAGGGCCGCCGTGTTCAGCTTGTCGATGGGGCGGCCTGCCGCCAGACCCAGGGCGCGCACCACCGCTCCGGCCCGCACCACCTCTTCCATCAGGGCCGCGCGCTGCGGCGGCGTCAGATCGTCCAACTCGACCGCTCCGTCCACGCGGGGCAACAGGATCAGCCAGGGAAAGCGGGCGTCGTCCTGCAGCCGGATCTGGCACAGGGGCCAGTCGACGGCGAAGACGGACCCGGCTTCGAAGGCGGCGTCAGCTTTGAATTCAGTCATGTCAGATGCTCGTCCTCGAACCAGCGCAGGCGATAGGCGTTCATCGCCGTCGTCGCCAGCCGCGTCGTCAGCCGCCAGTTGACCACGGCCCCCACCGGAGCGCCGATGACAGGGATCAGTTGAGCCAGCTTGGCCAGGTCGATGTAGTCGCGATACTCCAGCTGGAACTTGCGCCAGTCGAAGTCCTGGATGCGGTCGGGCTGGTGCAGGCCGCGTCCCGCCGCCTCCAGCGCGGACAGGGCCTCGGGTCGATGCCGGGCGCTGGAAAAGGCCATCTGGAAGATGCGCAGCAGATAGAGCCGCTCGGGAAGGCTCTTGCCTGAGTGGCCGTAAAGGGCGCCGATCTCGGCCAGCAGCTTGACCTTGATGGCCAGCAGCGCCGGGAAGTCCGCCGCCGCCAGCAGGAAGCCGCCGGCGCCCGCCACTCCGCCCTCGGCGCTGGCCGTGGTGCGATAGAGGTCGATGCGGGTGCGGATCAGGTCTTCGCGCGCCCTCAGGTCGCCGTGCAGCAGCGGCTTGGCCGTGGTCCATTCGGCCCCGGCCATGATGCCCCGCGTCGTCAGTTCGACGCCGGAGGTGACGATCTGATGCACCCGCTCGGGGATCAGACGGTTGATGCGGTCCTGGGTCGCGCGGGTGGTCATGTCCCACAGGCCGGGGCCGCGCAGTTGACGTTCACGCCAGGCTTCAGCTTCCCCCAGGGCGCGGGCTTCATATTGTCGGTCGTCTTCCGTGGCGGTCATCATGCCCCTCTGGATGCGGCGACCCTCGCAGGGGCCGACCAAAGGCGCAACGCCCGGCGCTTGCTCCCGCTCCCTTGCGGGTCTAGACCGCCCGCCATCGAGTACCGTTTCGCACACGCAACATCGACTGGAGAGACCTGTATGGCTCGCGCGAAGATCGCCCTCATCGGCGCCGGAATGATCGGCGGAACCCTGGCCCACGTGGCTGCGCGCGAAGCGCTGGGCGACGTCATCCTGTTCGACATCGCCGAAGGCACGCCGCAAGGCAAAGCCCTCGACATCGCCGAGGCCTCGGCCGTCTTCGGTCAGGATGTGGCCCTGAAGGGCGCCAACGACTACGCCGACATCGCGGGCGCCGACGTCTGCATCGTCACCGCCGGCGTGCCGCGTAAGCCGGGCATGAGCCGCGACGACCTGATCGGCATCAACCTGAAGGTCATGAAGGCCGTCGGCGAGGGCATCAAGCAGCACGCCCCCAACGCCTTCGTCATCTGCATCACCAACCCGCTCGACGCCATGGTCTGGGCCCTGCAGAAGTTCTCGGGCCTGCCCAAGGAGAAGGTCGTCGGCATGGCCGGCGTGCTCGACTCCGCACGATTTGCGTACTTCCTGGCTGAAAAGACCGGCGTCTCGGTGCAGGACATCCACGCCTGGACCCTGGGCGGTCACGGCGACGACATGGTGCCTATGGTGCGCCACTCGACCGTGGGCGGCCTGCCGCTGCCGGACGCCGTCGCCGCTGGCTTCCTGTCGCAAGCCGACCTGGACGCCATCGTCGAGCGCACCCGCAAGGGCGGCGGCGAGATCGTGGCCCTGTTGAAGACCGGCTCGGCCTTCTACGCCCCGGCTGAATCCGCCATCGCCATGGCCAAGTCCTACCTGCTGGACCAGAAGCGCGTCCTGCCCTGCGCCGTCTGGCTGTCGGGCGAGTACGGCCTGTCCGACCTCTACGTCGGCGTCCCGGCCCTGATCGGCGCCGCCGGCGTCGAGAAGATCGTCGAGTTCACCACCAACGACGACGAGAAGGCCATGTTCGCCAAGTCGGTCGAGTCGGTGAACGGCCTGATCCAGGCCTGCAAGGACATTGAACCCTCGCTGGCTTAAGGCCAGGGAAGAGGCGCTATCGCTCGGCTCGCGGAGCCTCGCTGCTTGAGCGCTTAAGCGTCTGGAATTGGAAAGGGCCGCACCTTCGGGAGCGGCCCTTTTTCATTGGCGAAGAGTGGCGTGTCAGGCGTGAACCGCCGCTTCCTCCGCCTCGTCGTCATCGCCCCTCTGTTCCAGCCACGAGGCGCTGCGCATCTCGTTCAGGCGCGACACCGTGCGCTCGAACTCGAAGGCGCCGACGCCCTCGGCGTAGAGGCTTTCCGGCTCGGCCTCGGCCAGGACCACGAGCCGCGTCCTGGCCTCATAGAGGGCGTCGATCAGCGTCACCAGGCGGCGCGCCTCGTGGTGGTTGGCCGGGCTCAGGGTCGGCACGTCGGACAGGAAGAGGGTGTGGAAGCGCCGGGCGATCGCCAGATAGTCCTGCGGTCCGAGTGGCGCGCCGCACAACTCGTTGAAGGTGGCGCGCGCCATGGCGCCGACCGTGCGCTGGACCCGGACCTGACGGCCGAGCACCGGCAGGGCCACCGGCTCCTCGGGCTCGCCGCCTTTCAGGTCCGACCACAGGGTCTCGAAGCCGTCGCGCGCCGCATCATCCAGCGGCGAGAACCAGACTTTGGCCCCGGCCATGCGATCCAGACGGAAGTCGCGCGCCCCCGCCGTCTCCACCACCTCGCAGCGCTGGCGCAGGATGTCGATGAAGGGCAGGAAGAGCTGCCGGTTGATGCCGTTCTTGTAGAGGTCCTCCGGCGCACGGTTCGAGGTGACAGCCAGAACCACCCGCTTTTCGAACAGGGCCTCGAACAGCCGGCCCAGGATCATGGCGTCGGCGATGTCGGTGACCTGCAGTTCGTCAAAGCACAGCAGCCGGGCTTCGGACGCGATCAGGGCCGCGATCGGAGGAATGGGGTCGTCGCCCTTGGCTGTGCCGAAGACTGCCTTGCGGGCGCGACTGTCGCCGTCGCGCCACTGCTTCACCAGGTCGTGGATGCGGGCCATGAAGGCGTGGAAGTGGGCGCGCACCTTCTTCTGCTCGGGCGTGGCCGAGTAGAAGAGGTCCATCAGCATGGACTTGCCGCGTCCCGGCGGCCCCCAGATGTAGATGCCTTTCACCTCGGGCGGACGGCCGAACAGGCCCTTCTTCGACAGGTCCGCCTCCAGCCGTTCCAGCGCGGCCAGCAGCTCCAGCTGCTGCGGGTCGGGGGCGATGACGCCCTCTTCGACGCGGATGTCGTAGGCGTTGCGGATGCGAGAAGTCATGGTCAGCGGCATAGCCCCAAGGGGCGGATCAGGGAAGGTGGAGCGGTTTCATGCCTTCTGACGCAGGAATTTGGTGAAAACCGGTTGCTTCGCGCCTGCGAAAGACCCAAATGCAGAACCGCTTTTCTCCCCAGCGCCCCTTCTAAGGATATTCTGATCATGGGCTATCGCGTCGCCGTCGTTGGCGCCACCGGCAATGTCGGTCGCGAAATGATAAACATCATCGAGGAACTGAACTTCCCCGTCGACAAGATGCACGCGATCGCCTCACGAAAATCCAAGGGCGTCGAGGTCGCCTTCGGCGACAAGACGCTGAAGTGCGAGGACCTGGAGCAGTTCGACTTCTCGACCGTCGACGTCGTTCTGATGAGCGCCGGCGGCTCGGTGTCCAAGGAATGGTCGGAAAAGATCGGCAAGGCCGGTCCCATCGTCATCGACAACTCCTCGGCCTTCCGCATGGACCCGGACGTGCCGCTGATCGTGCCGGAGGTGAACCCCGACGCGGTCAAGCTGGCGCGCAAGAAGAACATCGTCGCCAACCCCAACTGCTCGACCGCCCAGCTGGTCGTGGCGCTGAAGCCCCTGCATGACGCGGCCAAGGCCAAGCGCGTGGTGGTCTCGACCTACCAATCCGTGTCGGGCGCGGGCAAGGAAGGCATGGACGAGCTGTGGAACCAGACCAAGGCCATCTACGGCCTGGGCGACGCCACGCCCAAGAAGTTCCCCAAGCAGATCGCCTTCAACGTCATCCCCTACATCGGCTCCTTCCGCGACGACGGCTACACCGACGAGGAAGCCAAGATGTGGGACGAGACCCACAAGATGATCGACCCCTCGATCAAGCTGACCGTGACCTGCGTGCGCGTGCCGGTCTTCGTCGGTCACTCGGAGTCCGTGACGGTCGAGTTCGATCGCCCGATCGAGCCGGACGAGGCCCGCGAAATCCTGCGCGAGGCCCCGGGCGTCCTGGTCATCGATAAGCTGGAGCACGACGGCTACATCACGCCCGTCGACGCCGCCGGTGAGCATGCCGTCTATGTGTCGCGCATCCGCAAGGATCCGACCGTCGAGAACGGCCTGTCGTTCTGGGTCGTGTCCGACAACCTGCGCAAGGGTGCGGCCCTGAACGCCGTCCAGATCGCCCAGCTGCTGGACGAAACCGGCGTCATCACTCCGTCCAGCGGCTACCGCAGCCTGACTGTTTAAGTAGGGGCCCTAACGCCCCGCACGCGGTGCGGGGCTGCTTGAGGGCCTTTGTGTTCCTTCTGAAACCTCCGTCGTGCCTTGGCGCGGCGGAGGCCGAAAGGTCCGCCCTGTGACCGCGTCCCCCTCCCCGAACTCGTCCGAAGCCCGCGCCGCCCTGATGGCGGGGGTGGGCTGCTACCTGCTCTGGGGTTTCATCCCCCTGGTCTTCCAGCAGATGGCGCATCAGGGCGCCGACGCCTGGGAGATCATGGGCCACCGCGCCGTCTGGGGCGTGCTGTGGGCTCTGCTGCTGGTGCTGATCGCGCGTCAGTGGAGCCAGGTGGTCGCCGTCTTCCGTCAGCCCAAGGTCCTGGGCTGGCTGGCCCTGTCGGCGGTGCTGATCGCCACCAACTGGACCACCTATGTCGTGGCGGTGAACAACGGGCGGACGTTGGACGCCTCGCTCGGCTACTATCTCAATCCTCTGCTCAACATGGCCGCCGGAGCCTGGCTGTTCCGGGAGCGGATCGACCGCTTCGGCGCCGCCGCCATCGGCCTGGCCGCGATCGGCGTGGTGCTGCAGACCCTGGCGCTGGGCCACGCCCCTTGGGTGTCGCTGCTGCTGGCCTTCAGCTTCGCGGCCTACGGCATCATCAGGAAGCGCGTCTCGGTCGAGGCCCAGACCGGCCTCTTCATGGAGTGCCTGCTGCTGGCCGCGCCCGGTTTGGCCTGGGTAATCTATATTCAGGCGACGGGGCAGGGGCATTTCACCGCCTCGCCCGCGGCCACCTTCTGGCTGCTGTTCGCCGGTCCGGCGACCGTCATTCCGCTGGCTCTGTTCGCCTGGGCCGCGCGGCGCATGCCCCTGTCCAGCATGGGGTTCCTGCAATTCCTGGCCCCGACCATCGTCTTCTTCATCGGGGCCATGCAGGGCGAGGCTCTGGGGGCCCTGCGCATCGCTTCCTTCGCCTTCATCTGGCTGGGGGCCGCCGTCTTCGCCATCGGGGCGGTGCTCAAGGTGCGCCGGGCCAGCCGCACGGCCGAGACCATCGTCGCGCCTGAACCTGGTCTTCTGGACGATCCCGCCGAGGACCGCATGGCGGCGCTGGACGAGGAAGCGCGCCCTTCGCGTTGAGCTTTGACGCCGTTCCGTCCTACAAGGAATGATGACCCGCGCTCGCTGCCTCGCCGCTCTCGCCCTGTCCATCGCTCTGACGTCCGGTTCGACCGCGTGCGCTCAAGCCGGCGCCCAGGTCGTCGCCGTTTCGGGCGCTGACGAAGTGATCCGCACGGCCCGCTCCGAGGCGCCGGCCGCGTCGATTGCAGTCACGCCCCCTGTGTCCGTACCGACCACGGCCGAGACTTTTGACGCCATCAGCAATGCCCTGGACGCCGCCGCCGAGGCCTGGTCTTCGGGCGACGTCGAGGCGGTCATGGCCACCTATGTCTCTGACGAACCTTTGCTGGTCTTCCTGGGCGACACGCCGCTGAAGGGGCCGGACAGCGTGCGCGCCGCGCTGCAAGCTCGCGCCGCCCAGCCCGGCGGCCTGGGCCAGATGACCTATGAGTGGTTTGAGACCCTGCAGTTCGACGTCAACACCACGGTGGTTTCGGGCCGGGTGGTCATGCGTCGTGAAGGCAAGACCGATCGCGGCCTGTTCACCCGCGTCCTGCGCCGCACCGAAGACGGCTGGCGCATTGTTCATGACCAGCTGGCCTGGGGCCCGAACGCCTGAGCGACGTCTAGAGAGCCGCGTAGAGGGGCTTGATCAGGCGCAGGGCGCGCGGATCGCCGATCAGGTGCGGCGACTGACGCGTCATGACATAGGCGGCCGAGATTCCCGTCGCCGGATCGGCGAAGGCCATGGACCCACCCCAGCCGCAGTGGCCGACGGCCTCGGGATTGGGTCCAAAGATGTTCAAGCCAGCGTTGCGGGTGAAGCCCGCCGCCCAGCTCATGACATAGGGCAAGACCTTGTCCTGGCCGTGGATGCGCTCGCGCGCGGCCTCGGCCAGGGTCCGTTCCGACAGGACGGGCAGATCGTCCAGGGCGCCGCCCGTGGCGACGATCGACATCATCCGCGCCAGGTCCTTCGCCGTGCCATGCAGGTTGGCCGAGGGGATCTCGGCCATGCGCCACTCGGTCGAGCCGCGCCCGCCGGGCGCCGAGCCGCGGTCGAGGAAGGCGGCCTTCTTGATCGCATCGATCGGGCCGAGATCGGGCGCGGCGGCGGGCTTCCTGAGCTGGGCCACGCGTCCATGCTCGCTCTCGGGCAGACCGATCCACAGGTCGAGGTCAAAGGGCTGGGCGAAGTCTTCGCGCAGGGCCGTTCCCATGCTGCGCCCGTCGACGATGCGGAACAGTTCGCCTGCCAGATAGCCGATGGTGATGGGGTGGTATCCTGACGCCGTGCCGGGTTCCCACAGCGGCGTCTGGGCCGCCAGCCGGTCCAGCACCGCCTGACGGTCGAACCAGATGGCCGGCTCGACCCCGTCGGAAAAGCCCGGCAGGCCCGACTGGTGGCTCATCAGCTGGCCGACGGTCAGCTGGTCCTTGCCCGCCGCGCCAAAGGCCGGCCAGTGGTCGGCGACCCGGTCCTCATAGGACAGCAGACCCTTGTCCACGCAGCGCGCGATCATCAGGGCCATGACCGCCTTACCGGTCGAGAAGACCGGAACCAGCGTCTCCTCGGTAAAGGGCTGGTTCCCCGCCAGATCCGCCGACCCAGCCCATAGATCGACCGCGACCTCGCCGTCGATGGTCACGCTGAACCGCGCCGCCAGCTCGTTCAGCCCTTCGGGCGCATCGGTGAAGTTGGCGGCGAAGGCGTCCTTCACCGCATTGAAACGGGCGGGGCAGAGGCCGTGGATCTCGGGCGCTTGGGTCATGGCGGCGGTCTAGCGCGTCAGGCGCTTCAGGTCACGGTTTGCGCGCCGCCGCCGAGGCGTTCCGCGCCGCCTCGAATTCGTCGCCCGGCTTCCACGCGGGCCAGTCGCGCGAATTGGCCAGGGCGGATCCGACTTCATAGAGCAGTTGAACATCGGCGGCGGCGGCGTCCGTCTTCCATTCCGGAGTCCATTCGTCCGTAGGCTGATGATAGCGGTTGGCCACATAGTCGCGGCTGGCGGCGTTATGGCCGGTGAAACCGGCGGCGGCGAACAGGGCGGGCACGCCCTTCCTCGCCAGCGGGAAGTGGTCCGAGCGATAGAAGGCGCCAGCCTGGGGCGCAGGATCGGGGATCAGGCGGCGGCCTTCGCGCCCGGCGAAGACAGCCAGCCGATCGTCCAGATCGTTCTTGCCCGCGCCGATGACGACGATGTTCGGGTCGATCTCGGTCCCCGGCAGCAGGCTGTCCATATTGATGTTGGCGACCGTGGTCTCCAGCGGCCAGACGGGATTGGCGGCGTAGTATTCGGCCCCCAGCAGCCCCGTCTCCTCGGCGGCCCAGCTGACGAAGACGGTCGAGCGTTCCGGGCGCGGCCCCTCGGCGAACAGGCGGGCCAGCTCCAGCACGGCCGCCACGCCGGTCGCATTGTCCACGGCGCCGTTATAGATGTCGTCGCCGTTCTTGGGCGTGGCGCGGCCATAGGCGTCCCAGTGGGCCCCGAACATGACCGTCTCGTCGGGATGGGTCGCGCCCGGCAGGCGGGCCAGGATGTTGCTGGTCTGCACCCGGTCCGCCTTCTGGCCGAAGTCGATGGACATGGTGACGCCGTCCAGCGCCACAGGGCGGAATTCCGGCGTGCGCGCCTGTGCCTTCAGCGCCGCGAAGTCGAGGCCGGCGTCCTGGAACAGCTTCTCGGCGATCGCGCCCTGGATCCAGCCTTGTGCGGCCACGCGCTCCTTGTCGGGATCGACGCGGACGATGTCGAACTTGGGCGCGGTCGAGGAGTTTTGCAGCGTCGACCACGGATAGCCGGCCCCCGCCGTGTCGTGGATGACCAGGACGCCCGCCGCCCCGTGGGCCGCCGCGACCTGGAACTTGTAGGTCCAGCGACCGTAGAAGGTCATGGCCTGACCGCCGAACTGACCCGCGACCGGATGGCCCTGAGGCGCGCCGAAGTCGGGGTCGTTGACCAGGACCAGCATGATCTTGCCGGTCAGATCGACTCCCTTGTAGTCATCCCAGCCGCGCTCGGGCGCGTCCACGCCATAGCCGACGAAGACCAGGGGCGCGTCCTTGAGCGAGATATGGTCGACCGGCCGGTCGGAGGAGACGATGACGTCCGTGGCGCGCTGCAGGGCCGTGGTCTGGCCGTTTGCGGTCACGCTGATAGCCGCCGGGCCGTCCTGGCTGGTGCGGCTGACCTGGGCCACCTGCACCCAGGACCCGTCGGGACCGCCGGGCTCCAGTCCGAGCGCCTGAAACTGCTGCGTCAGCCATTCGATGGTGCGGTCCTCGCCGCGCGTGACCGGGGCGCGGCCCTCGAATTCGTCCGAAGCCAGAACGCGGGTCGCCTCGCTGAGCCGCAGGGGATCGACACGACCGAGCGGCGCGGTCTGAGCCAGGGCCGAGGTCGAGGTCATCAGGATGGCGATCAGGCCGAAGGCGGCGGAACGGGACAGCGACATGAAGCGCACTCGAACGACTTGAGAAGGCGGACACGCTGCCCCCTCGCGTCCTGCCTGTCGACCCCCGGCCTTGGTCGATCAGCGCGCTTGCAGCCAGTTCGCTGCGCCCTTGGCGGCCACGACCCCCGAGGCGAACGAGGCCTGCAGCAGATAACCTCCGGTCGGCGCCTCCCAGTCCAGGATCTCGCCCGCCACAAAGACGCCGGGACGCGCCTTGAGCATCAGGTGCTCATCCACGGCGTTCAGCACGACGCCCCCGGCCGAGGAGATGGCCCGGCTCAGGCCCTGAACTCCCGTGAGGGCCAGGCTCACGCCCTTGATGCGCGCCGCCAGCGGGCCAGGTTCGGTCGGAAGCGGACCGCCTTCGTGCAACAGGGCGATCGCGATCGGGTCCAGATGCGCGGTCTTTCTCAGCCAGTTGGACAGACTGTCCTTGCCGCGCGGCTTCAGCAGCTTCTGCGTCAGGGCCGGGCGGCTGATGTCGGGGCGCAAGTCCAGCGTTAGTTCAGCCTTGCCCTCGCGCTCAATGGCGTCGCGCAGGTCCGCCGACAGGGCGTAGATCGCTCCGCCTTCGATGCCATAGGCGGCGATCATGGCCTCGCCCCGCACGGTGCGCCCGGCATGGGTCAGGGCCACGCCCTTGACCGGCCGACCGGCGAAGCGCTCGCGCAGCAGGGGCGACCAGGCGACGTCAAAGCCGACGTTGGACGGGCGGAACGGCGCCACGGCGACGCCGGCTTCTTCCAGTCCCGGAACCCAGGCGGCGTCGGAGCCCAGCTTGGCCCAGCTCGACCCGCCGAGCGCCAGCACCACGGCCTCGGGCCGTTCCAGCGTCTCGCCCTCGGGGGTGTCGAAACTCAGCGCGCCGTCGGTCCAGCCGGTCCAGCGCGAACGGGTGCGGATCTCGACGCCCAGCCCCTCCAGCCGCGCCAGCCAGGCCCGCAGCAGGGGCGAGGCCTTCATCGCCTTGGGGAAGACCCGGCCCGAGGAGCCGACAAAGGTTTCCTGTCCCAATCCCTCGACCCAGGCGGTCAGGTCGGCGGGCGAGAAGGCGTCGAGCCAGCCGCTGATGCGGTCGCGCGCCGGGCCATAGCGGTCGAGGAAGGGCTCCAGCGGCTCCGAATGGGTCAGGTTCAACCCGCCGCGCCCAGCCATCAGGAATTTGCGCGCGACCGAGGGCATCCGCTCATGCACGGTGACGCGCAGACCCGCCTGGGCCAGGCGTTCGGCGGCCATAAGTCCGGCGGGGCCGGCGCCGATCACGGCGACAGTCGGGGATATGGAGGAAGGCGCATCGGTCATCAGACCTTCCTAGACCGGAACGTCTGCGAACGGCATACGCTCTGTCCCTATGAGCGTCGCCTTCACCCGAGAAGAAGATCTGGAAGCCACGGCCGCCGACCTGGTGGACCGCCCGATCTCGCCCCACCCCAACCACGTCACGCCCGAGGGGCTGGCGATGATCGAGGCCGAGCTGGCGGCGGCGCGGGCGGCCTACACCAAGGCGCAGACCGAAGGTTCGATCGAGGCCGACCGCACGGCGATGGCTCGGGCCACGCGGGACCTGCGCTACTGGTCCGCGCGACGGGCCTCGGCCCAGTTGCTGGAGACCACGCTGGACGGCCGGGTGCGTTTCGGCGGCTCCGTGACCATCGAGCGTGAGGACGGACGGACCCAGACCTGGCGCATCGTCGGCGAGGACGAGGCGGACCCGGCCAAGGGCTCGGTCAGCCACGTCTCACCCCTGGCCCGCGCCCTGATGGGCAAGCGCGAGGGGGATGAGGCGACGGTCGCGGGCCAGTCGGTCGAGATCGTCGCTGTCGACTGAGGGCGTGGCGGGCTAGAAACCGCCCGTCCCCTTCTCTTTCGCGACCGGCTGGAAGTCGCGCACGAAGCGTTCCAGCAGGCGCACGCTGAAGCCCGCCGAGCCGGCCGGCTTGACGTCATTGGCGCCGCCGAAGGCCATGTTGGCGATGTCCAGATGCGCCCAGGGCGTCTCCGGACGGGCGAAATAGCCGATGAAGTGGGCGCCCGTGCCCGCGCCCGCGCCGCCCTCGCCCGAGTTCTTGATGTCGGCGATGGTCGAGCCGGTCGCGCCGACATAGGAGGGATGCAGCGGCAGGCGCCACAGGCGCTCGCCGGTGGCGTCGCCCGCCGTCTTCAACTGGTCTGCCAGGGCGTCGTGGCGGCTGAACAGGCCCGCGTAGTCGTTGCCGAGAGCCCCGCCGACCGAGCCGGTCAGGGTGGCCACGTCGACGATGGCGGCGGGGTCCAGTCGGGTGTCGGCCCAGACCACGGCGTCGGCCAGGACCAGACGACCCTCGGCGTCGGTCGAGATGATCTCGATGGTGCGGCCGTTCATGGCGGTCAGGACGTCGCCGGGACGGATGGCGTTTCCGTCGGGCATGTTTTCGGCAAGCGCGGCGACAGCGGCCACATCGACCGGGGCGCCCGCCTTGGCCAGAGCCAGGACGGCCCCGACGACGCTGGCGGCGCCGGACATGTCCATCTTCATATTGCCCATATTGGCGCCCGGCTTGATCGAGATGCCGCCGGAATCGAAGGTGATGCCCTTGCCCAGCAGGGCGACCGGACCGGCGTCAGGCGCGCCCTGTCCCTTGTAGCGCACGACCAGCAGGCGCGGGGGACGCGGCGAACCCTGTCCGACGCCGAGCAGCGAACCCATGCCGAGGCGCTGCATGGCGGGCACGTCCAGAACTTCGATCTCGACGCCGGGGATGCCGGCGAAGGCGGTGCGGGCGCGTTCGACGAAGCTCTCGGGGTAGATGACGTTGGCGGGCTCATTGGAGATGTCGCGGGTCCAGGCCATGGCCTCGACCAGAGCCGAGCCACGGCGCCAGGCGGCCTGGGCGCCAGACGCGTCGTCGGCGACGAGGGTGATCCCGCCCGGCGCGGCGACGTCGCGGCCGGTGGTGCGGTGCAGGTCGGAGCGATATTGGCCGAGGCCGAGGCCGGTCGCCAGTTCGGCGACACTGTCGGCGGACAGGCCAGCGGTCAGGACGGTCATCTCAGCAGGCTGGGCGATCAGGACGCGGCCGGCGACGATGCCGGCGGTCTGAACCTCGGCGGCCTTGGCGTCCGTCGGCAGACCGAGGATCAGGATGCGGTCCCAGCCGCCGACACCGTGCAGGCTCAGGGTTTGCCGGGCCTTGTAGTCGAAGCGGGCGGCGCTCAGAGCCGCGGCGACGGCCTCGCGCACGGCGGGGCTCAGGGACGCGCCGCGCGCGGCTAGGTCAGCCTCGGCGCCGAGCGGCAGGATCAGGGCGCCCGAGGGCTGGCCGGGCGCGGCGGCGAAGGTGACGGCGCGCTGCGCGGCGGGGGTTGCGCGGGGCGTCAGGGACGCCGGTGCTTCCACAGCCGTGGCGCGACGCGATTGCGCGTCTGCGGGCAGGGCGACGCTCAGGCTGACGGCGACCAGAGCAGCTGCGGCGGCGAAGGTCGGAATGGTCTTGGTGCGGCGCATCGGTCGGAGCCCCCTCGATGTCGATGAAGGGGCCTTTATGGCCAAGGTCGCCGGCGCGGCGCAAACCGTTCCGGCGACGGAGCGACCGACCGCGACGCCGTGTCGCGGCGCGTCAGCAGGCGGCGCGGCGAGGGCGCAGGGGCGGCGCGGGCGCGGTGACGGGCTTGCTCGCGGCGGGCGCGGCCGGCTTGCGGGCGTCCAGCAGGGCGCCGATCCAGCCCCACGCGGGTTCCTTATGGGTGCGGTGAATGTCTTCCATCGATCGTCCTCCTTTCGTGAGGCCTGAATATGCTGTTGACGCCGGGCGTTCACAAACGAGACGATAGGGTTCATGCATAAGGCTTGCTTATGACTGACATCCTGTCCCGCATTCCCGTCGACGCCTTGCGGGTGTTCGAGACCGCCGCGCGCCTGCTCAGCTTCACCCGCGCCGCCGAGGCCCTGGGCATGAGCCAGGCGGCGGTCAGCTGGCGCATTCGCGATCTGGAACAGCGGCTGGACCGCGCCCTGTTCGTGCGCGGAACGCGGCAGGTGTCGCTGACGCCCGAGGGCGAGCGGCTGGCCACGGCGGCGATTGAGGCCATGACCCTGTTGCGGCGCGCGGTGGCGGATGTGGTCGAGGCCGATCAGGGGGTGCTGGCCATCACCACGCTTCAGACCCTGGCGACCCAGTGGCTGGCGACGCGGCTGGGGGCCTTCCAGCTGGCTAACCCCGACCTGGCGGTGCGGGTGGACACCAGCCCGACCCTGTCCATGCTGGGCGCCGACGGGCTGGACGTGGCCCTGCGTTTCGGTTCGGGCCAGTGGCCGGGGCTGGAGAGCCGCTTCCTGATGCCCGCTGTCTTCACCCCCCTGTGCACCCCCGCCATGCGCGACCGGCTGGACCTGCAGACCCCTGCCGATCTGAAGCGCGCCCATCTTGTCGGCGAGCCGAATGAATGGGCCGCCTGGTTCGCCGCCGCCGCGGTCGCGCCCGCCGATACGGCCCCGCCGCCGCGCCTGACCGCCGACAATCAGGCCATGGAGGTGGCGGCGGCCCTGGGCGATCAGGGCGTGGCCCTGGGCTCGCCCATCCTCTATGCGCGCGAGATCGAACGCGGCCTGCTGGTCCGGCCCTTTGATCAGACCGTCGCCTTGGCCGAGGGCTACTGGATCTGCTACCCGCCCGCCCGCCGTCTGACCCCCAAGATCGCCCGCTTCCGCGACTGGCTGCTGGACACGGCGCGGTCCGATCCGGCGGTGGTCGAAGGCGCAAGGCTGGCGGGCCGGCAAGTGGGGGAGACGGGGACGTAACCTTTTCTTCCTCCCCTCTATGGGGAGGGTGGCTGAGGCCGTTAGGCCGAAGCCGGGTGGGGGCGAATCGGCTGGGCAGGCGCCGCGTTCCGTATTGCCTGGTCCTCCCCACCCGGTCTCCGCTTCGCTTCGACCACCCCTCCGCATGAAGGGGAGGGAGAGGGGCGCTGTCTGGCATAGAAAAAGGGCGGGACCTTGCGATCCCGCCCTTCTGTCGTCTTAGCGTGAGGTAGTTTGGACTTAGAAGTCCATCCCGCCCATGCCGCCCATGCCGCCCATGTCGGGGGCGCCGGCGCCGCCCTTCTTGGGAGCGTCAGCGATAGCGGCTTCCGTCGTGATCATGATGCCGGCGACCGAGGCGGCCGACTTCAGAGCCGAACGGACGACCTTGGCCGGGTCGATCACGCCCATCTGGACGAGGTCGCCGTACTCTTCGGTCTGGGCGTTGAAGCCGAACGTGGCGTCGGTCGAATCCATGACCTTGCCGACCACGATCGAGCCTTCGACGCCCGAGTTTTCCGAGATCTGACGGATCGGAGCCTGCAGGGCGCGACGGACGATGGCGATGCCGGCGTTCTGATCGGCGTTGGAGCCCTTCAGATCGACCAGCTTCTTGGAGGCTTGCAGCAGGGCCACGCCGCCGCCCGGGACGATGCCTTCATCGGCAGCGGCGCGGGTCGCGTTGAGGGCGTCGTCGACGCGGTCCTTCTTTTCCTTCACTTCGACTTCGGTCGAACCGCCGACGCGCAGGACGGCGACGCCGCCGGCCAGCTTGGCCAGACGCTCTTGCAGTTTTTCCTTGTCGTAGTCCGAAGTGGTGTCCTCGATCTGACGCTTGATCTGCGAGACGCGGGCTTCGATGCCGTCCTTCTCGCCGGCGCCTTCGACGATGGTGGTGTCGTCCTTGGTGATCTGGACCTTCTTGGCCTTGCCGAGCATGTCGAGCGTGACGGTCTCAAGCTTGATGCCCAGGTCTTCCGAGATGACCTGGCCGCCCGTCAGGATGGCGATGTCTTCCAGCATGGCCTTGCGGCGGTCGCCGAAGCCCGGAGCCTTGACGGCGGCGACGCGCAGGCCGCCGCGCAGCTTGTTGACCACCAGGGTGGCCAGGGCTTCGCCTTCGATGTCCTCGGCGATGATCAGCAGGGGACGGCCCGACTGAACCACGGCTTCCAGCACCGGCAGCATGGGCTGCAGCGAGGTCAGCTTCTTCTCGTGGAGCAGGATGAGGGGCTCTTCGAGGGCGACCTCCATCTTGTCGGCGTTGGTGATGAAGTAGGGCGACAGGTAGCCGCGGTCGAACTGCATGCCTTCGACGATGTCGACGGTGGTTTCGGCGGTCTTGGCTTCTTCGACCGTGATGACGCCTTCGTTGCCGACCTTGGCCATGGCCTGGGCGATCAGCGCGCCGATTTCTTCATCGCCGTTGGCCGAGATGGTGCCGACCTGGGCGATTTCGGAGTTGTTGGCGACGGGCTTGGAGATCGACTTGACCTCGTCCAGGGCCACGGCGACGGCCTGGTCGATGCCGCGCTTCAGGTCCATCGGGTTCATGCCGGCGGCGACGGCCTTCAGGCCCTCTTGCACGATGGCCTGAGCCAGGACGGTGGCGGTGGTGGTGCCGTCGCCCGCGTTGTCGTTCGCCTTGGAGGCGACTTCGCGGATCATCTGGGCGCCCATGTTCTCGAAGGCGTCTTCCAGCTCGATTTCCTTGGCGACCGAGACGCCGTCCTTGGTCGAGCGCGGGGCGCCGAAGGACTTCTGGATCACGACGTTGCGGCCCTTCGGACCCAGGGTCACCTTGACGGCGTCAGCCAGGACGTTGACGCCCTTCAGCATCTTGTCGCGGGCGTCGGTGTTGAACTTTACGATTTTAGCGGCCATGCGGGCAGCTCCTATCTAGATGTTTTTACGAGAGAAACCGGAAACCGGAGCGTGTCTTACGACAGCACGCCCAGGACGTCGGATTCCTTCATGATGATCAGGTCTTCGCCGTCGATCTTCACTTCCGTGCCCGACCACTTGCCGAACAGGATGCGGTCGCCGGCCTTCAGTTCCAGAGCGACGTGCTTGCCGTCTTCGTCACGGACGCCGGGGCCCACGGCGACGACTTCGCCTTCCTGGGGCTTTTCCTTGGCCGTGTCAGGGATGATGATCCCGCCCTTGGTCTTGGATTCCTCTTCCACGCGCTTGACCAGCACGCGATCGCCGAGCGGACGAAACGCCATCGGACTTCTCCCTCTTAAACCCCCGAAGCGGGGCGTTCTGAAATGGTGGGCGGCCCTCTCGTGGCCGCCGCTTTGGCAGCCGGCCGGCGAGAGTGCTAACGCATCGGGCAAGTAGGAGGGCCGCTTCGGGGCGTCAAGGCGAGGAGGGAGAATCAGGGACGGATTTTGGCCTGTTGACTCCAAGAACTTTAAATTACAAAGTTCATTGTCTTCGTGAAGTCCGAGGGCCGCATCGGCTCCGGGCGCGAAGGGAGGAGAGAGACATGCAAAAGGTTCAAAAGGCGGCCCTGGCCGCGACCCTGTCGTCCTTCGTGCTGATGGGGGCCGGTTCAGCCCTGGCCGGAGATGTTGTGATCACCGTGACCGGCGTCCAGGCGCGCGGCGGCGATCTTCTGGTCGGCCTGCAGACCTCGGCCCAGTTCCTGAAGCAGGCGGGCGATCACGGCGAAATCATCAAGGCGCCCACGGCCGGGACCCGGGTCGTGACTCTGAAGGACGTGCCGCCCGGCGACTATTCCGTCTCGGTCCTGCATGACATGAACGGCGACCAGCAGATGGCCCTGGCCAACGGCATGCCCGCCGAGGGCTGGGCCATGTTCCGCGGCGAGACCCTGAGGGCCGCCCCGACCTTTGATCAGGTCAAGTTCACCGTGCCGGCGAGCGGCGACGCTCAGGTGAGCGTGGCCATGCAGTACCCGGCCGGACGTTGAGCGGGACAGCGCCAGATGACTTGAATATGAACGGGACCCCTTGGGGTCGTTCAGCGGGGGCTCCCTAAAAAGGGGACAACGGATCAACCGGCTTTCGAAAGGAGCCCCGCCATGAAGACCATTTCCAAGATCGGCGTCGGCGCTGTTGCTCTGACCATGCTGGCTGTCACCCCTGCCGCCGCCCAGAACTATCGTGATCGTGACCGCGACAACACCGGCCGGGACGCTGTGCTCGGGGCTGTTGTCGGCGGCGTGGCCGGCGCCCTGATCGGTCAGGGCGACGGACGCTATATCGCCGGCGGCGCCCTGGCCGGCGCGGCCCTGGGCGCCGTGGCCTCGGACAACGACCGCGACAACTGCGATTATTACCGTGGCGGCCGCTGCTACCGGAACCAGGGCCACTGGGAACGCGAACACGGCATCAATAGCCGCGACGGCTATTACAATGGCCGTTACCAGGGTCGCGACAATGATCGGGGCTACTACCGCGACGGCCGCTATTGGCGGAACCACGGCGAGTGGCGCAGCCATCAGAACCGTCGCGATCGCGACTACCGCTACGATCGCCGCTGGTAGGTTCCGGCGCTCGATGATTGAAGGCCCGGCGGTGACGCCGGGCCTTTTTCATGGGCGATCAACGAACGCCGATGGTCAGGCTGTAGTTGGCGTGCTCGTCGCGACGGGCGGCGTTGCGCATCAGATAGACCCGCACGACGTAGTCGCCGCTGGACGGCAGGCGACCGCTGAACCGATCGCCCGAGGTCGAGCCGACGAACAGGGCCTCGTCCGCGCCCTGTTTGGTGACGTTGAAATAGGCCGAGGCGTTGGTGGGTTGCAGCCGCACGTTCAGCGTCTGGCCGCCGCGTGCGGCCAGCACATAGTCGACGGTGTCATAGCCGTGGATATTGCCGTGCAGGGTGGCCGAGGAGGCGCCGCGCGCGAACTGGACCCTTTCGGTGCGGCTGTGGTCCTGAGCGGTCGCCGGCAGGGCCACGGCCATCAGGGCCGCGAGGAGAAGGGGCTTGAACATGGGGAGGTTCCTGATTGAGGCCGTGAAACGGGAACGCTGCTGTAGAGGTTCCGTCCCCTAGTCGAAACTGTCGTGCGAGCGTTGCGCCGGGGGCAGAAGTCGGCCCATGACGGTGACGAAGAAGGCGATCGACCAGCCCAGAAGGATGGCGCCGTTGACCCCCTCGATGGCGCCCAACAGTTTCCAGTCCGGCGTGATCGAGGCGTCGCCATAGCCGATGGAGCCATAGCTGATGGTCGAGAAATAGACGGCTTCGCGCAGATCGGGGACCGCGCCCAGCAGGTGGAACAGCAGGGCGTAGAGCCAGATCTCGACGCCATGAAGGAAGAAGAGGCCCAGCACCAGGCTGATGGTCAGCCAGGCGCCGCGACGGGACAGGGGGTTGAGCCGGATCGCCCCTCCCGCTCTGGCGTCGCTGGCGGCGACGATGCGACCCAGCGTCAACAGGCCCATGGCGTGGACCCCGACCGTGATCAGGACCATGAGGGTCGCGACCAGCAGTTCCACAATCATGTCCATGGGGCGTCCCGCTGCAAAGGTGTCGGGCGATGCTGGGGGCGGCGCCTGCGACCGTCAACCGCGCCCGGTGCGCGATTGAAGAACGGCGTCTGTTGAGCCATGCTGATCGTCTGTCTGTGCTTGCGTCGATTTCATCTCCCCTCGATCCGCAGAGAAGACTCATGTCTCCGTTCAAGATACCCGTCGCCGCAATGGCCGGCGTCGCCCTGCTGGGGGCCTCGGTTCCCGCAGCCGCCCAGACGCCGTCCGATCTGCGTGACCTGGTCGGCGCTCGCGCCGGACAGGCCGAGGGCGAGGTGCAGAACCGCGGCTATGTCTTTGTCCGCACTCAGGAGGGCGGAAACAGCAAGTGGAGCTATTGGCGGCGCGGCGGCGATTGCGTCCAGATCACCACTACGGACGGCCGCTACGCCGCCATCGACCGGATGGATAGGAATCTCTGCGACGGCGGCGGTTCGCACGACAACGGAAGCAATGCGGCGGCTGCTGTTCTGGCCGGGGCGGCGGTGATCGGTCTGGCGGCGGCCTTGGCCCACCACAACCGCAACCATGACGACCGCGACGAGCGGCATGATGACGACTATTCGCGCGGCTATCAGGACGCCCTCTATGGCGCGACCTATGACCGCAACGACAGCGAGGCCTATCACGACGGCTATCTGGCGGGGGAGTCCGAACGCAGCAACCGCCGCGCCTCCAATACCGACCACGTGCGCCGCGCGCCCTGGGCGGCGCAGCAGGCCTGTTCGGCCCGCGCCGACGACTTCCAGAACCGGCCGCGCGGCAGTTCGGCGCCGATCAGCGTGCGCGAGGAAGGCGGCGACTGGCGGATGGTGATGGGGACGGGTCCCTATCGCTCGGTCTGTGTGGTCAGCGACGACGGGCGGGTGCGCGGCATCGACCCCTATTGAGGCTCAGGCGGCCGCGCGTCGATCCCGACGCGCGGCTCCGATCAGGCCCAGATGGGTGACGCCGAAGCCGTCCGGCGACTTGAGCCCGTAGCCGAGGGCGCGATCGAAGCCGATGTGGGCCAGCCAGATCAGGGCGAGGGCGATGGACAGTCCGTCGCCGGTCAGCCCGCCTGTCGCCGCCAGCAGCAGGGGCCCGATCAGGCCGTGGGCGAGGTTGTAGGCCCACGCCCCGACGCGCGGTCCGGCCAGATAGCCGAAGAAGGACAGGTCCGGCGTCAGGAAGAGGACGGCGAACAGCAGCCAGCCCTCCCCGAACCGGGCATAGGCCAGGACAGAGACAGCCAGCAGGGCCAGGCCCTCCAGCCTCTGCCAGACCGGCGCGACGACGGTCATTTCAGCAGCCGGTCGAGCAGGGCCGCGGTCGAGGGGTCGAGGGCTGGCGAGGGGGCGCCCGCCGCCACGTCCGTGAGCACGGCCCTGGCCAGGACCTTGCCCAGCTCGACGCCCCACTGGTCGAAGCTGTTGATGTCCCAGATCACGCCCTCGACGAAGGTCTTGTGCTCATAGAGGGCGATCAGGGCCCCCAGGGTCTGCGGCGTCAACCGCTCCATGAGGATGGCGGTCGAGGGGCGGTTGCCGGGGAAGGTCTTGTGCGGGGCCAGAACCTCGGCTTCGGCGTCGGGCGCGCCGCTCGCAATCAGCTCGGCGTGGGCCTGGGCCTCGGTCTTGCCCTGCATCAGGGCTTGCCCCTGGGCCAGGGCGTTGGCCCAGAGCGGGCTCTCCGAGGTCGTGCCGTCCGTCGAGGCGACGATGACGAACTCGGCCGGGACAACCTGCGGCCCCTGATGGATTTGCTGGAAGAAGGCGTGCTGGCCGTTGGTGCCGGGCTCGCCGAAGACCACGGGGCAGGTCTGGCGGCCGACGGGAGAACCGTCGCGACGCACCCGCTTGCCATTGGACTCCATCTCCAGCTGCTGCAGGAAGGCCGGCAGGCGGCGCAGACCATGGGCGTAGGGAGCCACGGTGCGCGCGGGGCGGTGCAGGCCGTCGACATTATAGATCTGGGCCAGGGCCATCAGGACCGGGGCGTTGCGCGCCAGCGGGGCCTCGAGGAAGTGCCGGTCCAGAGCAGCGGCGCCGTCGAGGAAGCCCTGGAACGCCTCCCAGCCCAGGCCGATGACGCACGACAGGCTGACGGCCGACCACAGGGAGTAGCGCCCGCCGACCCAGTCCCGAAAGGCGAAGGTGCGGCCGCAGCCGAAGGCGGCGGCGCGCTCCGGCGCGGCGGTGACGCCGATGAAGTGCCGCTCCATGCCCTCGGCCGGCAGGGCGGCGGCCAGCCAGGCCTTGGCCGCCTCGGCGTTGGCCAGGGTTTCCTGGGTGGTGAAGGTCTTGGAGACGACGACGACCAGGGTGGTCTCGGGATCGAGTCCGGTCAGGGCCTCGGCCATGTCGCGCGGATCGATATTGGCGACGAAGCGGATGTCGATGGCCGGCTCGAGCGGGCGCAGGGCGTCCCAGATCAGGCGCGGCCCCAGGTCCGACCCGCCGATCCCGATATGGACCACGGCCTTGAAGGGACGGCCGGTCGCGCCCGTCTCGATACTGGACCGGACAGCGTGGGCGTAGTCGCGCATCTGGCTGCGCACGGTCGCCACCTCGGCTGAAACGGCTTCGCCCAGGGCGTGGAAATCAGCCCCTTCGGGCGCGCGCAGGGCCGGGTGCAGCACCGCCCTGCCCTCGGTGGCGTTGACGGCCTCGCCGTCGAACAGGGCCGCGCGACGGCCCTCGACGTCGGCGGCGCGGGCCAGTTCCAGGGCCGTCTCGAAGCCGCTGCGGGTCCAGCTCTGCTTGGACAGGTCCAGGTGCAGGCCGGCGGCGTCGAGCGACAGGCGAGTCAGGCGGTCGGGATCGGCGGCGAACTGATCGAGGATGCGGGCGTCGGCGTCGCGGCGGGCGACGGCCTCCAGTTCGGTCCAGGCGGCGTGCGGCATCCTCGTCTCCCCCCTCGGCCGTCCCAAAAGGGCTGGTACGGCGCTTGCAAGCCCATGTTTACGGCTCAGGCCCAGAAGAGTTCAATCAACGACCCGGTCAACTTGGATTTCCAATTGGTCTTCTTCGTCCGGCCGCCAGTCACAAAGGGATCCCCTCATGTCCTGCGGAATCATCCTCGCCGCCGCCCTGCTGCTCAGCGACCCT